>CAZDYP010000165.1:0-12112 GCA_964509505.1 uncultured Anaerolineae bacterium
TTCGCCGCTGCAGGCCGACTCAGCTTCAACATGCTGTTCTCGCCAAACGCAGGCATGCGCGCCAAGTCGTCGGAGAGGATGTCGGTGATAAGATAGGCGATTGGGGGGGACAACGATTGGCTATTAGATAGTGGATAGTGGATAGTGGGCTGGTCACCCAATATCCAATATCCACTATCTACTGACCGAATCGCCAGCGGTGTCACGCGCTTACCATAGTTCGCCAATGCCGCATACGCCGCCGTGAGTTCGAGCAACGTCACCTCGCCGCCGCCGAGTGTGAGCGCGAGACCGAAACGCTCAGAGTCATTGAACGTCGTGATGCCTAACGCTTGCGCCGTTTCGATCATCGCTTGAACGCCCACCTGGTCGAGCACTTTCACTGCGATCAGATTGGACGACGTAGCGAGCGCGCGACGCAACGTGATAGGACCGTGCCACGCCCGATCATAATTTTGCGGCGCATAAGGTTCGTTCTCTTTCGTGAGGAACGTCGTCGGCACATCCGAAAGCACTGTCGCTGCGGTATAACCTTTTGCCAAAGCAGTCGCATAGGTGATGGGCTTGATGGCTGAACCAGGCTGCCGCTGTGCCAGTGCGACATTCACTGCGCCGTCAATGCTCGCATCAAAATAATCGGCGCTGCCGACCATCGCCAAAATTTCGCCCGTCGTCGGGTCAATGGCGACGAGCGCGGCATCATGCACATTATAATCAGGTTCGCCATTTTCAAAGGTGCGTCGCTGCAACTCCGCGAGGCGCTGACGCACAATCGTCTCGGCGCGTTCTTGCAAATCCAAATCCAATGTCGTCGTCACACGCAAGCCGCCACGATTGACCACCGCTGCGCCATATCGTGCTTCAAGCAAATTGCGTACGTACACCACGAAATGCGGCGCGTGCATAGTCGGAATAAACCCCAGCCGACTTGAAGCGAAGCGCAAAGCCTCGTTCTGCGCTAATTCGGCTTGCCCCTTGTCAATGTATCCATGCTTCACCATCAATCCCAACACCACGCGCTGCCGCTCGCGCGCCGCGTCTATGTTGACGAGCGGGTTGTATGACGCAGGGGATTGAATTAAGCCGGCAAGCAACGCCGCTTCCGCCAAATCGAGTTCGCGCGCCGCCTTGCCGAAGTAGGTGCGCGCCGCCGCTTCTGCGCCGTACGCGAGCTGACCGAAATACACTTCGTTGAGATACATCTCCAAAATCGTGTCTTTCGAGTAGGCTTGTGTGATGCGCCACGCGAGAATCATCTCGCGCAGTTTGCGTGTGACGGTGCGCGTTTCGCGTTCTGCCCGTGATAGCAATACCTCGCGTGCCAGCTGTTGCGTGATGGTGCTACCGCCCGACACGATGCGTCCTTCGCTCACGACTTGCGCGATGGCGCGCACGACGCCGACCACATCCACCCCGCTATGCGCATAAAAGTTTGCGTCTTCGACGGCGAGGATGGCATGACGAAAATGCAAAGGCAATTCATTGAGTGCAATGCGTGTGCGCCGCCCTGCGCGTGAGTCGCGTGGATCAAGCAACTCGAACAAGAGACGCCCGTGACGGTCAAAAAGTTTCGTCGTGTCGGGCGAGGAGCGTGTGAGGAGCGCGTCGGCAGAGGGCAAATCATCCGTGAGCCAAACAGTGGCGAGGGCGAGCAGTGCCAAGCAGATGAGAAGCAGCAGCCATTTCTTCATACACATCAAAAAGGAAATCAGGGGCAATATCTATTGCTAGTTCCCGTGAGCGCTTATCGCCCTCTCGCCGCATTTTGTAACACACGGCATCGCAAATTCCATTTCCCGAATGCTAAGGCGCCGCTTCGCTGCCTTCCTCTATTTCCCCTAATTTCCCCTTCGTTAAATGAACGTCGCAATCTCCTCCAATGGCTTCTTCGTAATCACCGGCACCTTCGCATCGTCCGCAGGGTAGCCAACGACGAGTACGAGGAAAGGGCGTTCATTCGAGGGGCGATGCAAGATGTCGTTGAGGAAGCCCATCGGGCTTGGCGTGTGCGTGAGCGTAGCGAGTCCCGCATGATGCAAGGCGGCGATGAGGAAACCCGTCGCAATACCGACTGATTCTTGCGCGTAGTAGTGCTTGACCTTGCGTCCATCAGGCAGCACGCCGTAGCCTTGCGCGAAGATGACGATGAGATATGGCGCGGTCTCCAAAAATTCTTTGCGCCAATCGGTGCCGAGCGGCGCGAGCGCGTCGAGCCATTCTGGCGGCGCGCGATGGTCATAGAATTCGCGCTCCTCGACTTCGGCGGCTTCGCGGATGCGACGCTTCACAGTCAGATCGCTCACGACGACGAAATTCCACGGCTGCATGTTCGCGCCGTTCGGCGCCGTGCCCGCTGCACGCAAACAATTCTCGATGATGTCTTGCGGCACGAAGCGCGGCGAAAACTCACGCACGGTGCGCCGCCGCTTGATTTCTTCGTAAAACTCCCGCGCGCGTTGTTGCATCTCTTCAACTGGATACTCGCGATACGTTGAAAGCGGCACGAATACAGGTTGCATCAGTGTAATCCCCCTAATTTTTCAATTTCAATTTTCAGTCTTCAATCTTCAATCTTCAGTCTTCAACCTCAATAACGCCCTGCTCTCGCCAACCCACTCACGATGCTCGTGAACACTTCCTGTTTCTTCACCTTCGCCGCGCCAAACTTTTTTTCGAGCATCGCTTGCACCGCCGGGATGAGCGACGAACCGCCCGTGCGTAACACGACATCAATCTCTTGCGGCAGCACATTCGCATCGGCAAGTGTGCGATCCATCGCCGCGTCAATCGCGCTGAGGCGGTGCATGATGAGCCGCTCGAAGCTGCGGCGCGACAACGGCTCGCGCACGCGAATCACATCATGCTCAAAGACGATCTGCGTCTCTAGCGCCGATGACAGTTCAATCTTCGCACGCTCGATTTCTTGAAACAACGACCAGCCATAATTCTTTTGCACGAGACACAACAGCGCGTCAATCTCCGTCTGATGATGCTTGGCGATGACGCGAAACTCTTCGAGGAAGCGAATCGTGTCCTTCTCATTCAACAGTGGAATCGTGTGCCACGCCTGCAACTGGGATAACAGCCATTGCGGATAACGCAGCTCCTTGCCCGCCAGCGTTTTGCCTGTCGCGCGACTGCCGAAGTATTCGAGCAAGCGTCGTTCCATGATGTCTTCGTTGAGCGCGTTGCCGCCGATGACGACACCGCCCACTGAGAGGATGTCGTCCTTGCGTTCTGCTTGCGGGCGTCGTTGGGGGCCTAAGCGCATCACGGTAAAGTCGAGTGTGCCGCCGCCAAAGTCGAACACGAACGCGAGTTCGTCGCGCGTCAACGTCGCTTCGTAGTCATACGCCGCGCCCAACGGCTCATAGACGAATTGCACATCGGTGAAACCCGCGAGGTGCGCCGCTTTCAACAAGCGCGCTTGCGCCGCAACGTCACGCGAATGGTCATCCGAGAAATGCACAGGACGGCCCATCACGACGGCGTTGATCGCTTGTCCGACGATAGCATCTGCGCGTTCCTTCATCAGCCGCAAGAAAACGGCAATCAGCTCTTCGAGCGTGTGCCATCGTCCAAAGACATTCGTGCCTTCAAACGCCGTATCGCGCAAAAACGATTTCAGCGATTGAAAGAAGCGTCCGGGAATACTCAAGTCTGCGTCATAAGCCACATGAATTTGTTGCTTTGTCTCATTGAAAAACGATTCGATAACCTTACCCGTGTTGACGCGCTGCTTTACGATCGCACGACCTGTGTTGAGCGTGACGAATTTTTGGATGGCTTCGGCGCCAATCGTTCGCGCGCCGCCTTCGCGCTCGACGAACAACACCGAGCTCGCCATGCGCGGGTTCTGCGCGGTTGGGTCAATCGCCAACACTTGCACAGCGCCGTCACGCGCCAACGCAATCGCGGAGTTCGACGTGCCGTAATCAAGGCCATAACGGAGTTGAGTCATACAGCCACACTCTCTAAAACGCGCACAGGGGCGATTGCGCGTTGAGCAATGGCGCGCAGTTGTGAGCCAGCAGACCCCCAATTACTAATCCTGCGGTACCAACGCCCGAATCACCTGCGCGTTCATCTCAGGCATCCAGCCATAGATGTAAATCTTCGCATACTCTTTGAAACCATAACGACTCACCACGCGGCGCGACATGGGGGCCGCATCAATTGCAGCGATACGATAACCGCGCACGTACGCATCCTCCAGACGGCGCCGCAACAACGTCGCATACACTTGTTGATTGCGATAGGCAGCCAGCGTCGAAGCGCCATTCAAATACGCAATACCCATCCGCAACAACAAACTCGCATGTGCGACGGGTACGCCATCCAAACGCGCCAGATAATTGAGTTCTTCGGCTTGAAACTTGGGATCGCGCACACGCTCGTAAAAACCTGCGCGTTGTTCGTCCACTTGCGACGAGGTAAGATTGAAACCGCGCGCCGAAATCTGCAATGCTGCTTCGATGGCTTCAATGTCCGAGCCATCCAACACCTCAACCGTTACATGCGGATTGATGCGAATGTCACTACAATCGCCCAAGCCTGCGCGCGCCATCACCGCCATATCGCCCGCCAACATGAAGCCATGTTGTTCCAGTCGCGCGCGCAAATCGGCCGGCGTGTCGTAGGGTCCCACGAACCATTGAAAGCCAATGTTGCGTTGACGATGTGACTCTATCATTGCCTGAATTTTTGCATCGGCTTCCTCTGCGGTCCACCGCACCCAACCCACCCCATTGCTGCCCGGATGCGGGTTGCCCGAACCGAACACCCCGCCGCGCAAGCTCGTGCGCCCGCTCATGTTCGGCCACACCCATTCGTGGACATCAAAACTGTATGGGAACGTCGCAAAGAGTTGATTGAGTTCATCGTCGGTCAATGTCGCAGGCGCAATCCATCCTTTGCGACGCGCGCTCGGCAATGGCTCGGCGCAATAGAGATCAATCGTCTGCACGCGCCCATTGCGAATCGTCAACCATACGGAGCGGTTATGTTCGACGTAACGGCCTTGCTCTGTCGCTTGAATGCGAAACTCCATCGCTACATGCTCCTCGTCCGCCAATGTATGAAACACTTCGAGCGTCGCATCGGGCCACGCGCTGCGCTCGTCCATCAGACATTGGATGACACGCGCGCGCGGACGATGCGCCTCGCCGCCATCCCAACGCCAGACGCGCAGCGACACATCTTCGTGCAACACCGCTTCGTAGCGCGTCACAGCGTTTGCTTCAAAAATGGCAATGAACTGATCGGCTATTTGTGTGGTGTCAGGCATGGTCTATGCTCCTTTGGCTTTGTAGAGGTGCGCCTGCTTCCGTCTCTACAATGCGCCTCAAGTTTCCCACACAAGCGCAATGCCGTCAAGACAAAAAAGACCCTAAGGGCAACCCTTAGGGTCTCGGTGCAACAGAACAGGTGTGATTACCGCACAATCAACGGCAGGAAGACATTGTTGCTCGTAGAACTCTCGACGCTCAACAATGCGAAATCAGTGAAGTGATCAATCTGCATCGTGATCTCGCTGGTTGTCTCATCGACCACATAGCTATCGGGAACCGTCCAGCTGTTGGTCGTTGTCGAGAAGTAGGCGGGCTTCACGCGGTCAGGATCCACACCACTGGCTGCCAGCTCCGCTGGGTCGTACTTGAAGATAATGGACACGTCGCTGTTGAAGTTGCTGGTGAGGCGTTGCCCATCTTCGGTGTAAGCTTCAAAGGCGTAATTCAAGCCCAGCACGTCGCCGTTGCGGTGATGAATGGCGTTAGCCAACGGCGTGATGTGCAGAATCACACGCCCACTGCTCACAGGCATTGCGCCTGCGGGAATGTAGAGGCGTGTGCCATCGGCTAGCTCAATCGCTTGATCTGTCGTTGGGTCGAAGACGATTGTGACAGGCGCAGGTTTGAGCTTCGGTCCGATCAGGTTCAAGTTCGCTGTCACCGTACCTAAAACACCAATAGGAGGCACGCGAGTGCGTGTAATCCAATAGGCGCTGCGTGTTTCGGTCTTGGCGATGACGTTCCACGTGATACCCGAAGTTACGTGTAAGGTGTACATACCACCGCGCGCGATCGTGGTATTGTAACCATCATCCACCGTCCAGCCATGAATCACAACCGGCAATGTCGGCGGATAGCTGCCTGACACAGTGCCGATGATGCGCGCATCAGGCTGGCGATACACCAAGTCCACATTAACAACGCCACTCGGCGGCACCACCACCTGCTTGAGCGCAGGATTGATGAGCCCCGTATCGTGGAACAGCACCGAGCGCACGTTGTAGATGCCATGTGGCAGGCGCAT
Source organism: uncultured Anaerolineae bacterium (assembly GCA_964509505.1). Classification (GTDB taxonomy): domain Bacteria; phylum Chloroflexota; class Anaerolineae; order JACRMK01; family JACRMK01; genus CAZDYP01. The sequence goes on from CAZDYP010000165.1 coordinate 6,316, forward strand.
GAAGAAGCGTCCATCCGGCGCAACGGGCATGCGCAACACCACACCCATCACATCGGGTGAGATCCCTTCGACGATGACACCTGCGCCAATCGCTGGCGTAAGCACATTGTTCCGCGTGATCATCACCCTACCCGCGAGGGTCGCATCCTTAAACAACAAGGGCAAGCCGACCAGCTGAATTTGTGTGACAGTCATGGCATACGAGCGGGGCCCCACTGCTTTGATGTAATCGGTGTTGAAGATCTCGTAGTTAAGTGTCCACACACCCGCTGCCACAGACAATGTGTAAAGTCCACCGGGCTTGAGGTCGGTGCCTGCCCACAAATCGCCGTCACGCGCGCCGACGCGCCCATCCACGTTCACGCTGATGTTGGTGCGCCGATCAAACGCGCCGCCGCGGAACTGCGCTTGTGGCTTAATCAGCACGAACGTCTCGGTAACAATGGTACCTGCGCCGACGGTGATGGTTTGGGGAATGCGGCTCGCCATGTAACCTTGATTGCTGGGCAAGTTCAACTTCACCGCATACGTGCCCGCAGGCACCTTGATGTCGAACTGGCCATCCACAATCGGCGCGCCGTTCACCAACGGCGGCGAGGTCGGCGGCAATTGCAATGCGCCAGCCCAACCGCGCGCCAATGCCGGCATACCGCTGCCGTCCACGAGGATGCCGTGAATAGTGGCATCCGCCGTGATGAGACTGAAGTCCACGTCTTGCGCGGTACCGCCCGACGCGACTGAAACTTCGGTCGCCGTGCCCGAATACACATACGATTGTTCAGGACGCGGCGCGGGTCGCACACGCCAAGTGCCACTGAAGACGCCAATCGCGTACGTCCCATCCGAGCTGGCTGTGCCTGCAAATGTTCCACCACTCTCGTTCCACGCGATGACGGGAATGCCTTCAACGGGCATGCTACTGCCATCGGTGACAGTGCCTGTAATTAACGCGTCGCGCCGAATCAAGGTGACGGTTGGCGCCATTGAGACGCTGCCCGACAACGCCAATACAAATGTCGGCGGCGGCGCAGCGTATAACAAACTCTCTGGACGCGCGCCCAGTTTGTAGGGACCGTGCGGCACTTGGAATGTGTAGTTGCCGCTGGCATCCACCAGCTGTGTCAAGCCCAAGCCTTCGTCGTTGAACAAGCCAACAGTGACAGTGATGCCTTCTGTGGAAGGCGCCGCGCCACCGGGCAATTGCACGTTACCCTTCACAGTTGAATCGGGCGTCAGCACGGTGAAGTCCACCTGCTTGCCTTCAGGAATTGTATTGTCCTCAAAGTACACGATTTGCGCAGGGAAAGGATACACCCAACCCGCTGGGTTCGTCGTCGAAATCTGGCGCACCGTCACCGCCCACAAACCAGGGACGAGCTTGAAACCGTAGAAGCCTGTGATGAGCGTGGTCATCATGATGTGACCCGGACGGTCAAGGCGATTCGCTTCGACCAGTGCGTTATGCACAGGCACATTCGTATTGGTCTTCACGAACCCCCCAATGCCTTTGTTGGGCGCTAAGAAGTTAATGTTGAGAGGACCGCGTGGCACCGTCACCACTTGCGGCGGCGGCGGCAACAAACCTTCACGTCCCAAGGGCGGCTCGACGTACAGGGTCGCCGTCGTGACATTCGGAATCACCGGCACATTCGCCACACCAAACATGCCAGAGGGGCCCGTCATGTCAACCCGAATCTGCGTGGGCGATACGGCAAAGACCGCAATCACTTTGGCATCAGGCACAGGCGGCGCATTGGAGGGGCCTGGTTCTCTGACAATGCCCGCGATAAGCGGCGGCGTCAATGTCAGCGTGATGAACTGCGGGACAGGAGGCAAGGTCACCAGACGCGGCGGCGCGCTGGCATCAAACGAATCCGGCGGCGCGTCGGCTTCGAGCCGATACGTGCCTGTGAGCAGTCCGCCAAACTTGAAATCGCCGTTGTTATCCTGCGTGTTATGTGTATCGAGGCGAAGCGTGCCGCTGTAAATGTGCACTTTCGCACCCACGGCTGGGGTCGGCGTGATCAGGTTCGACCCAAAAACGGTGCCTGTGATCACAGGGTTGGTCAGCCGTATCGGTGGCGTAATGTAGATGTTGGTGGTCAGCACCGTCAGGGGAAACCACGGCGACGGCGTGAACGGCGACGCGTCGGGAGCTTGCGCCCGCATCAAGTAATTGCCTGGCGGCACACCGCCAATGCTAAACTCGCCATTAATCAGCGATACAAGACCCTCACTGCGAATCAGCGCATCGCGCGGATCCGCGAGCCAAGAGGGATCCACTAACCGCACCTTTGTGCCAGCTGGCACAGGCGACGAGCCATCAGGTTTGACCACAGTACCGCTGATGGTAGCGCCCGGCCCCAAGAGGACTGGTCGTTCGGTTGGAGCGCTCGGCGCGCCCGCCGAAGCTAATTGAGCGATCAACGTCGTAGCGATAAACGCGATGGCAAGGCTCAAGCCTAGTGTCAGCCATTGTTTCGTACGATACCCCATTGTTATCCTCCTCAATAGAGTGAATGAATGTGCAACCATCTCAATCAGAACCTATCTCGTTTGACTATACACACCCGACGCCATCACCTCCTTTTCATCGCAAGGCGAACAGATTGTAAACACAACCAACCTTGCGAATGCAAGTAGTGCGAATTCGTAGCATTCGCGGCAAATGGCAGTGAATCAGCACACTGAGATAGAAAACGTGCGACTTGTGCGTTTCGTTACAACGCCCACCATCGCATGTCTTTGCAGGGTTGCTCAGCGGATGACGAGCGGCAAATAAACATTTCTGGCGAGTATGAGCAGGGACCATAGCTCGCGCCCCGTCGCGCCATCATTTGCCGTGAAGAAGGTGTAGGGAGCGTTGATGTTGTAAAACAGGTTAATGGGATTGGAGCTCGCACCCATCGTCGGATTGATGTCTTTCACCATCACGGTGCCTGTATAGGTACCATCGCTCACCCACAGTTCCGCGCCATTCACCCCATCGTTAGCCGTAAAGAGCAGCAACGTGCCAACGGCTGTGAGATTCGATGGGTTGGCGCCTGCCGTGCCTGTGTAGATGTCGCGCACCATCACCGTGCCAGTCGCCGTGCCATCGCTCTTCCATAACTCAAGTCCGTTCGCGCCGTCGTTGGCCACGAAGAACAACTGACCATTCACGTTGATCAAGTTGCCCACCCCAGAACCAATGGGCAAACCGTTGATGTCCTTCACCATCATCGTGCCTGCAGGCGTGCCATCGGTCTTCCACAGCTCGCGTCCTGTGTCGGTCATCACCGCCGAGAAGAAGATGAGCGTCGCGCTCACATCCTCCAAACTACCCACACCAACATTAGCTGCTATTGGGCTAACGACGGATAACCTTTGCGTGCCAGTGGTCGTGCCATCGGTTGCCCATAGCTCCGTGCCGCCCACGCTATTGTTTGCCGCAAAGAGCGCAAGCGTGGTGGTGATAACCGTGAGGTTGAATGGGCTCGCGTCCCCTGCGCCCGGATTGATGTCTGCCAGTTGATAGGTGCCTGCCGCCGTGCCATCGGTGCGCCAGAGCTCGCGTCCATTCGTCGCCGTTGTCGCTGCGAAGATGGCCAGCGAACCGGTCAACACTGTTGGCACCGATGGGTCGGAGCTGGCACTGCCTGCGGCGATGTCCGTGATGAGCGTCGTGCCCGCCGCCGTGCCATCGCTGCGCCAGAGCTCGACGCCGTTCACACCATCGTTAGCAGAAAAATACGCCACACGATTGGCGACGCGGAAACCTGTTGGATTCGCGCTACCCGCACCCGTGTAAATGTCTTTCACTAACACCGGATTCGTGAGCGTCGCTGTCATCATCCACAGCTCGCGCCCATTCACGCCATCATTTGCAGCAAGGATAGCTACAGTATTGCTGAGGCGCGTCACGGCGGATGGCTCCGCGCCGCCTGCGCCCGCGAAGAGATCGCGCACGAGCAGCGTGTTCGTCGGTGTGCCGTCGCTCTTCCACAACTCGCGCCCATTCGCGCCATCGTGCGCGGCGAACAATACGTTGCCGCCAATGGAAACAAAGTTGCTCGGTTCCGACCCGCTCGCGCCACCATTGATGTCCTTGAGTATAGTCGTGCCAGTCTGGTTCGACACCCACAGCTCTCGTCCATTCACGCCATCGTGCGCGCTGAAATGCAATGCCGCTTGAGTCTGATTCCAAAGTTGAATGCTTGGGTCAGATTCGCCTGCTTGCTGATTGATGTCCGCGACCAACCCAGTGCCGCCACTCGTCCCATTGCTCACCCATAGTTCGCGCCCTTTAGCGCCATCGTTAGCGCCGAAGAACAGCAAACCACCTTTGTCGATCAATGCAAAAGGATTGCCACTGCTTGCGCCCGTTGCAATGTCGGCGACGCGCGCCGTGCCGATGGTCGTGCCGTCCGTCTTCCACAATTCGACGCCCGTTGCGCCATCATTAGCTGTGAAATAAAGCAGGCCCCCCGACACGGTGAGCCAGCTCGGATTGGCGTCGTTTGCGCCCGCGTGAATGTCATTGAGAATGCTCGTTCCGCCGAGCGTGCCGTTGGTGCGCCATAGTTCTGTGCCACTCACAGCGGTTGTCGCCACAAAAAGCAAACTGTTGCTATACACCGTGAACCACGAAGGATTGGATCCAGCACCACCGGGATTCAGATCAATGCGTGAGATGACGACCGTCGCGCTAATCCACGGCTCGACACCGACGATGCCATCGTTGGCGACGAACACGAGCCGATTGTTGAAGAACGTCATCCACGCAGGGTTGCTACCGCCCGCGCCTGCTCGAATATCAAGCACGAGCGACGTGCCTGCGCTCGTGCCATCGCTGCGCCAAAGTTCCACGCCTGTGACGCCGTCGTTAGCCGCGAAGTAAAGCGTGTTACTGATGGCGGTGAGCCAGGCAGGTGATGCGCTCGCTGCGCCCGTGAAGATGTCGCGCACCATCACCGTGCCAGTCGCCGTGCCATCGCTCTTCCACAACTCGTTACCGTTCATGCCATCGTCAGCCGTGAAAAAGAACAACGTGGAGCTCAACAGCGTCATATTGCCAATGCCCGAACCGACGCGCGCTGTGAGGGCAATGTCTTTGACCAGCGAGGGCGCGCTCACGCCGTCATACTTCCACAGCTCGCTGCCGGTGGCGCCGTCGTTAGCTGAGAAATAGAGCACGCCGTTCATCACTAAGAAGTTGGAAGGATTCGAGCTTGTGATGCCTGCGGCGATGTCCACGACCAACGTGATGCTGGTCGTGTTGCTGATCCACAACTCTGCGCCATGCACGCCATCGTTGGCGACGAATACGAGCGCGCCATTCAAGTTGGTGAACCAGCTTGGATTGGAGTCGCCCACGCCGGGGTTGATGTCTTTGGCGAGCGCCGTCGTCGTGCCATCGCTCTTCCAAAGTTCGCGTCCATTGACGCCGTTATCGGCTGGGAAATAGATGAACGAGCCGATGACCACGGCATTGGGCGCAGCGGCGCGTGGATTCGCAGGCGCCGCCGCGGATGCGAATGCCGAAGCCGTTGATGTCGTGTTGATGTCTTTGACGAGCGTCGGAGCGCCAATGAGCGTTGCTGCCCAAGTCGTGAAAACCGCTGCGCTGAAGAAGATGCAGAGGAGTATCAGCACACGCGAGCGGCGCGCGTGGGGGAAGACCCGCCGTAAGCATGACAGACGAGTGAGAAGCGCACTACCCATATCAACCGTCATTGCTTTCCTCCGTACGAGATGGATAAGCATCACTAGAGGCGCTCAATTGAAGTGGCGCCAGGATAGCACCAGCTATTGACGC
>CAZDYP010000166.1:0-11910 GCA_964509505.1 uncultured Anaerolineae bacterium
GCCCAGTGATGGTAACGCCCGTGGAGTCAAGTACAATCTCATCCATACCAACCAATTGGCGAGCAAGTTGGGAAGCCCAGATGCCGCTAACATGTTTGCTGAGGGTGGGACAAGATTCAAGGGAATAGACTTTGGAGATGATGCAGCATCAACACCTTGGGACTTGGATGTAAAACTCTGCGATCATCTAAATTCATGCAAACAGGCGACTACATCACCGACTGCAATCCTACGGTCTGTTAACAATCTCTATGCTGGCAGTCTCTATGCTGACCCAGCTCGTCTCTTTGCGACGCTGTTCCCCACCCACACCTATTCGACCAACTATGTTTACAATCCGTACCTCACCTCTGTAGCACAATTCCAGCCTGATGCAGGTAGTACTGCCTCAACACCGCTCGGCGAAGCCACAGTGTATTTGCCATATCGGGCTATCACCGAGAGTGCCATGATTACTTTGACTTACAATGTTCCGTCAAATCTTGACGTAACGGCAAGCGATTTAGGAGTCCAGTTCTATTTGGTTGATCGACCTTTCTCCTTTGAAGTTCGCAAAATCAATGGGACGGCGCCCAGCAGTTTCAATGCGCCACTCAACATAGAAATCAAGTTCTCACCTGCCGTGTTAAGAGAAAACCAGCTAGACATCAATAAACTCAAAATCATGCGGTGGCAAAATGGCTCGTGGTATCCTCTGGCAACTGCCGTGGATGTGCAGAACTCTAAAGCGAAAGCTTTTACGGATAGCTTGGGCGTATTTGGATTGTTTGCGCCCCGAGAATACAAAGTCTATCTGCCTCTCGTCTCAAAGAGTCAACCCGCCAACACCCAAGGACTCTATGGTCGCGTCACCCAAAACGGCTCTAAAGCAGCAGGCGTCCCGCTATCGCTGCGTTTCTACAATGGCTCCTCATGGTCAACGCTCGCCACCACGACAACCGCCGCTGATGGCACATACAGTTTCACAGGCGTGCCCAGCTTGGGGAGCGGACAAGGATATTACGTGCGCTATCAAAACACCGCAGGCACAGTAGGGCGATTGTGGCTGTGGAACACGCGCGTGCTGACCTCCTACACAGCAGGTAGCAACATCGCCATCGGTAACTTTGACATCGCGGATATTGTACTCGTGTCGCCCGCGCCCGGCGCGACCGTCGCTTTGCCGTACACATTCCAATGGACCCGCCGCACTGCCACGCCCTCGGATAGCTATGAGCTCGATCTATACGATTACTACGATGGCGACCCTTATGCATACACTGGCCCATTGGGCTATGTCGGCAGCTTCACCATCAATGGCTTGCCCACAGGCTTTAGCCCCTGGGTGCCGTATGTCTGGACTATTTGGGCATACAGCCCTGATGGTGGAGTGGGGTTGGCGTACTGGAGCAACTACGTGACGTTCTCGAATACAGGCTTCAGAGTTGCTACGGACTCGCTCCAAAATCACAAACGCAACGTGGAAGACTTGCCTGTGGGACGACCTAGTCCTAGAGGCGCGCAGCGTTAGCCACGGACTGTTTAGCGGCGGTCATACTGAATAGCACTGCACCACCTGCGGCAGCTGTGGCTATGACACGGCGCGGGCGCATTAGTTCCAATGAGTGAGATCAAACAGAAAAGCGGTGGACAGTTCTCATCACCAGAGTTTGTCCTCGATGCCCTCAATCGCGTGGGGGCCACCAACCCGCGCTGAACCAATGGCGTCTGGTCACGACAATTGTGGGGTTGTTGAGTTGAAGCGCAACGACCGTCGCTCGCCCACAGGCTGTTTGACCCATGATTTCTGCACCGTCGGCACTCCACTGAAAATGCTCTGCCCAAACGTGACGGCGTGGATTGAACAACGCTACTCGCTTGCCCGTTTGCGGGTCGCGCGCATGGGTTTGCGCGCCTTTGAACTCGTTGCAGCGACGACAAGCCAGCCACAGGTTCCTTTCAATCGTCTTGCCACCTTTGGCTTGTGGCTTGATATGTTCGATGCACATCGGCATGCCCAACAGCTCTTCACTGCACAAGCAATAGCCACAGCGATGTTGCGCCTGTTGCGCGATGCGTTCTTTCAGTGCGAGAGGCACATAATCTTTGCGTGCGGTCATGCGCTTGCCACCGTCAGTTGTCGCAGTTCCGCCAAGGTGGGCAGGCGTTGACCGCGAAAGCGCAGCAACACCGCGGCGCGCGCTTTGCGGAGCATAAGCAAATCAGCCGCGCGTTGCAACTGGGTCAATCGCTCGCATTCAGTTGAAGTTAGCGCACCCGCTTGATTGCGCTCCAACAGTTCATTCAACTCGGCTTGCTGTTCGTGCGGCACGGTTGCCAACATCACCTGCCAGAGAGCATCGTTGTCCAATTCGGTCAACTCCGTTAACGCGCGCGTGAAGGCTGGGTCTAATCCCTCTAACGAGGGCAACGAAGTCTGGAGCGCCGTCAGCACCATCGTCTCAAGCGATTGGCGCGTCGCGTGCGCCATCCGCTGAATTGGTTCATACAAGCCATCGGGCAATTTCAAGGTAATCGTATGTGACATATCACATCCCCCACACCGTAATCTGCGCCTCGCCCATCTGCTCGGTGCGCTGAAAAATTTTTTCGTCCCACGACTTGTCGGGTGTGCGGTCAAACAAAACAAGATGTCCTTCGTGCGCGCCGCTAATGTCCATGTAGTCACGCGTTTGCGACAAGCCTTCCGCCAACGTCTGCGCGAGCGAGCGCTGCACGATCTTCAACTCGATCACCACGCGTTGCACGCCGCCCGCGTAACGCCAAATGATGAGCAAGTCGGTGCGCCGTCGTCCCAAGCCATACTCGCGCTCGACACGCCCACCGCCATTGACGATGCGTTGCAAAAACGCTTGTATCAACAATGCTTCTTTGGCTTGGTGAATCACGTCGGCGGTGATGAGTTGGGTGCGGTCACGCCCCGTGCGCATGCGGAAGCACGCCTCGTACGCCAGCGCGTTGACCAGCCACGGTTGCCCGCGCGTCAGGTCCCAGACCAGCGGCAGCACCTCAGGCTCGAAGCGTTGGCTCGTCTCGGTCGTGTGTTGCTGATAGAGCGCGGCGACTTCAGGCGGTGTGAAGTCGCTCAGTCGCAGTGATTCGGCTTTGACGTTGAACGCGCTGCCGCCCGTGATGATTTCTTGCGTGCGCGCGGAGCGGATGCGATAGTCGCGCACGTCGCGCACGCCACACAGCACCACACTCTGTGGGAATGCCGCAGGGCGTTGGGTATAACCCGCGCGCAACTGGCGCAAGACCGCAATGAGCGAGTCGCCCACGAGCGCGTCTATCTCGTCTATCAATAAGACCAGCGGCAAAGGGCTATGTTGCGCCCACGCAGCGAGCAAGGCTTTGAACGCGCCGTCTGCGCCATGCTGCGCCCAAATGGCAGCGCTGCGCTCGCTGGGAAAAGGATCGCGCAGGTAATAGTTTGCGCTGTCTGCCAATGCGCCTACAATCGCGCGCAGGGCGCGCTCCACTTCGTCACGCGCCGATTGTCCAATTTCGACGTTGAGATATACGGCGCGATATTGCCCGCTTTGATTGAGCTGATCCATCAGCGCCAGCAGGCACGAAGTCTTGCCCGTTTGACGCGGCGCGTGCAGCACAAAATATTTTTTCTGTTGAATGAGCGTGAGAATTTCGCCCAGCTCAATGCGCGAGAGCGGATCCAAGCAATAGTGTGCTTCAGGGTTGACAGGCCCCGCCGTGTTGAAGAAGCGTTCCATCCTGCACCTCCTATCAGGGATTATAGCACACGGGCGCAGCCAGCCTATTTCTGTAGGTGGTGATGGAACGCGCTGTGATCGGCAAGGGGATTGACCAGCGCCGCGGCTGGTTCAGCTAACGAACTGAACGGATCCATTCCATGAGCCTTCTGCAACCCGGCCAAATGCTGGGGCCATATCGTATTATCAATCAGATTGGGCAAGGCGGTATGGCAACCGTGTACAAGGCGTATCACGCCAACATGGATCGCTACGTGGCGATCAAGGTGCTGCCGACGCTGTTTGCTCACAGCCCCGAAGCGCTCGCGCGTTTTCGACAGGAAGCGTGCACCATCGCCAACCTCGAACACCCACACATCTTGCTCGTGTATGACGCCGGCGAAAGCGACGGCATCGCCTATCTGGTTATGCGCTATCTGGATGCGGGGACGCTCAAGGAACGTCTCAAAGCGAGCACGTTGGCGGTCGCGGAGATTGATCGGATTTTCTCACGCGTGGCGGATGCGTTGGGCTATGCTCATGCGCGCGGCGTGATTCACCGTGACATCAAGCCTGCGAACATCATGCTGGACGCGCAAGGTGAGGTCTTTCTGACCGATTTCGGCGTGGCGAAACTGCTGGAAAGCGACATGAAATTCACGGCTAGCGGCGCGGTCACGGGGACGCCCGAGTACATGAGTCCCGAGCAGGCGCAAGGCGAAAAACTCGATGCGCGCTCGGACATCTACGCGCTGGGCATCGTCTTGTACGAGATGGTCACGGGGCGTCTGCCATTCAGCGCCGAGACGCCGCTGGCGGTGCTGCTGAAGCACATCACCGAACCGTTGCCGCCGCCCTCGGTGGTGAAGCCAGACATCGCGCCCGCCATCGAGCGCGTGATTCTCAAAGCCCTGAGCAAGAATCGGGATGATCGGTTTGTGTCGTGCGCGGATTTTCTGAGCGCGTGGAAGCAGGCATTGAGCGAAGCGCTACAAACCGACGAAGCGCCGACCGGACGCGCTCACGCCGCAAAGGTTACGACGCCATCGCCCAAAGCGCACGACCGTCAAGCTTCAGTCCGCCAACCAGCGTGGACGCCGCTCATTGCGCGCGTGTGGGTGTTGATAGGCTTCGGCATCGTATTTGCCAGCCTTGGATTTCTGTTCGCCAGTTGGCTGATGCCGCCGTCTGCCAATCAGACACTGGTGCCGGCGAGCACACCCTCGCTTATCACACCTATCACATCCACGCCCGCAACTGCGCGCCCCTCGCCCACCGCGACGCCCATCCCGCCGAGACCGTCACCCACACCCGACCCAATGGTTGTTTTGCTGCAACAAGTGGATGTGGCGTGGGGGCGAAGCGATTGGCCGCGGGTCATCGAGCTCTTGGCGCAAGCGCGTCAACTCGACCCACGCCGGGAAACCATCGCAGACACATTGTATGTGGCTTACTACAACTATGGTCAAGCGCTGTTGAAGCAAGACAAAAAAGCGGAGGCAGTTCGACAGTTTGAAAATGCGCTGGCAGTGAAAGCGAATGGCGCAGAAGCGCAACAGGCGTTGCTCGACCTCAAGCCGTCCCCTCCAGCGCCGACGATGTTTTGGTCAGAAGACTTTGCGCTGCCGTACCTTGATGAAAACCGCTGGAAGGCTGATTACACCTATAACTTTTTGTCGTTGAACAACGGCGTTTTGCAATTGGGCAGTTCGTCGGCAACCTTTCCGTACGTCCGCACGACGAGCAACCCATTTCCCGGCGTGGGCGATTTCCAGCTGCACTATCGTCTGCGCTATGCGGCATTGGGCGATTGCGGGGTCGGCTTCATGCTGACCAGCTATGTGATGCCGTCCGGACTGAGCCAGTCAAGCGCCGCCGAATTTCAACGCGCTAACGAGCAAAACGGTCTGGCTGTTGGCAGTTGGCAGGACCGCAACACAGGCATGCTCATTTGGTTTCGCGCTGGCGCTGAGCGAGCGGACGTCAGAGTATCATCCTCCAATACAAACTGGCACGAGGTAAAAGTGCACTCTGTGGGCAGGCGATATATGATTGATTTCGACAACCAACTGGCCTATACGTCACAAGACACAACCTATCGGCCCGAGTTCATCTGGATCGGCCATCCAGCCCAACTGGACGCGCGCTGCGCGTGGAGCCGGCTGGACATAGACTTCATCCGCGTGGAGACGTTGCCATGATGTCATCCAGCCTGGTCGGCGTCATTCTCGACAATCGCTATCGTCTCGCCGCTCTATTGAGCGCGGAGGGTGAGAGCGTATGGTATTGCGCGCGTGACTTGCAACTGGAGCGTCACGTCGCCATCAAGATTACACGGGTGCACCGCGACGAGGTATCGCTCAACGCTGACCTGCATGAGCGAGACGTGTTGGATGGCGGACGGGAGGGCGACCTGTGGTACTGGGTCACGACGCTGACTGAAAGCAGCGCACCCTCTAACCCTCTGCCCTCTAACCCTCTGAAGCAGGGCTTAGAAGGGCTTACGACGATTGACGCGCTACCTGTCACGCGCGCCGTACCCGCTTTCACTTGGTTGTGGGCTGTGGGCGCAACAGCGATTGTGTTTGTGTTGGCTTTTCTGTTCACGCTCGCGCTGCGCCCTAGCGCCACACCTCCGCCCACACCGACTGTTGAGCCAACCTTCGTTGTCACGCCGCTCGTGTTGCAACTTGCGCCGACCTACACTTTGCCGCCGCAGATTCCAGACATGCCCAGAGCGACCTTCGTGCCACAGCCCAGCAAGACGGCTATCCCCGCGCCCAATCCGACGGCGACACCACCGCCCATCGGTTTGTCTGTGGGCGCAACTGCCCCAGACTTTCGCTTGAAAGATCTCTTCGGGGTCGAACAGCAGCTCGCCGCGCAACGCGGCAAGCTCGTGGCGATCAACTTCTGGGCTACGTGGTGCAATCCTTGCCGCGAGGAGATGCCCGCGCTCCAACGGGCTTATGAGCTCCACAAAAATCGGGGGTTCCTCGTGTGGGGCGTGAACGCAGGTGAGAGTACAGCGCAGGCACAACGTTTCGTGGGTGAAATACAAGTGAACTTTCCCTTGCTGCTCGACGGCGATTCGCGGACCACGCGGTTATATCGTGTTTTCGCATTGCCCTCCACATTCTTCGTGGATCGTAATGGCGTGATCCAGCAAGTGGTCGTCGGCGCGATGGACGAACGCACGCTCGAATCCCATTTGAAGCGGCTACTGAATTAGAGTGCGTCTGCAAAGTGTCATGACGAGCGGAGCGAAGCCATCTCCCTCACGTGGCAAGGAGACTGCTTCGCAAGAAACGCTCGCAGTGACAGCAAGTGGCAAGTTAGTGAGGTGTCTATGTCTGAGCTGATCGGCGCCATCGTCGGCAACCGCTATCGTCTGTCCGCGCCATGGACGCACGCGGACGTTTATCGCGCGCGCGATTTGCAGCTAGAGCGCAACGTCGCCATCACCATTGCGCGCACATACGACGAAACGCGTGCGACGCCAGCGTTGTTTGAGGTGCGACAAACAGCGCAGCTCGCCGCGCGTCTCAGCCATCCCAACATCTTGGAGGTGTTGGACTTCGGACAAGAGGGTGAGCTATGCTATCTGGTGACGCCGCTCGCGGAGGGCGGCTCGTTGCGCGACCGACTCAGCGGCAAGCCGCTGCCACTCGACGCCGTCACGCGCATCTTGCAGCCGCTGACCGATGCGTTGAGCTGGGCGCACAGTCGCCAACCGAGCATCGTTCATGGCAACCTCACGCCCGACCACATCTTGTTCACGCAAGATGAGCGCATGCTGTTGAGCGGCGTCGGTTCTATGGGCAATGCCTCGTCATCCCCTTTAGGGGACATAACTGCGCTGACAACAGCGCCCGAATATCTATCGCCTGAACAAGCCGACGGCGCACTGGCGGACGCGCACAGCGACATCTACGCGCTGGGCATCATCCTTTACGAATTGTTGGATGGGGCTGCGCCGTTTCGCGGCGCAAGCCCAGCACAGACGTTTGAATTGCATCGTCACGCGCCGCTGCCGCCCCTCAGTCAACGCAACCCCGCCGTCACTCAGCAGGTTGAATGGATCATCGCTCGCGCGCTAGCCAAGCGACCCGCCGACCGTTTCGCCAGCGTAAGCGAACTGTGGGCGCATTGGCAAGCTGCTGTCGCCACGCATCCCTCGACGTTCTTGCCCGTGCCGACTGCCTCAGTATTGCCCGTCCCAGCCTCCCCAACGTCTCCGATAGCTTAACCCTTCAACTATCCGGCGATGCAACAGCCCATTTATCCGACAACGCGCTCGTTCAAATGGGTCTGGCTCCCCGTTGCAGCGTCGCTCGGGGTGTTTGTGTTGATGGTGGGGCTTGGGTTGTGGCTGCGCCGTCCGTTGTCACCGTCCGTAGTCGCCGTGCCCACTCCCACGCTCTCGCCGCAAGTCGAGATCGCCTATCAGCAAGGCATCATCTATCTGAACGATGGCAAGCCCGAATTGGCGCTCATCGAGTTTGAGAAAATGCTGGTACCCGCGCCAAACTACAAAGATACTGTCGTGCGACGCCAAGAAGCGCGCCGCCAAAGCGAAGCGAAAGAAGAAGAGCGGAAGGCTCAACAAGACTTGAAAATTGGCAAGTTTTGTGAGGCCGCCGACCGCCTGCAAAAACTGCGCTATGAGCCTAGCGTGAATCAGACGCTGGTCGTTGACGATCTGTTCAAAGCCTATCGAGAGTGTAGCCGCTTGCGTCTGGCTCAAAATGATGTGAAGAGCGCGCTGAGCCAAATGGACAACGCGCTGTCACTGCCCAATCGCAGCGAGGACGCCGAAGCGCGCGCGCAGAAAAAACTGCTGGAGGATTATCAGGGCAGTCTCGTGGCGTTCAAAGCGGGACAGTGGGATGAAACTATCACAAACTTGGAGCCGTTGATCGAGCAACTGCCTTCGCTAGCGCGGGAAACATTAGCGCAGGCTTATCTGAATCGTGGACGGCAAACACGGGCGGGCGGCGCGCTTGAGCATTACGAACAAGCCATCGCCGATTTGGAGCGCGCCGAAGCCTATTGGCCCGCGCACGTCGAAATCAAAACTGAACTGGGCGAGTCGCGCGCCGCTTTGTTCAAACTGTACGTCGGTGAAGCTAGACAGCTGCTGGCGGCCGGCGAGTGTGCGACGATGGGACGTGTGCGAGAGATGTTGGACAAGGCCAAGACGTTGAACCCGATTGCGCCTGAGCTCGCAGAATTGGAAGCCCCCCTGGAAAAATTGGGCGGCGTCACCGTGGTCGAGGTGGCGAACTCGCGCCGCGATTTCAGCGGCACGCAAGGTGGGCGTGGTTGGTCGTATCTCGTGGTGGGCGGCGCGGGGCAGATTCAGCCGATCAACTTTTGGGACGAAGCCACGCAAGAGTGGTACACGTTTCATCGCTGGGTGCGGATCGGCGCGAGCGACGCGCACCCCGGCTATCAGCCCGCCTCCAACAGCAGCGATGTCATCCGCCGCTGGCGCAGCAGTGTGAATGGGCGGGTGCGGATTTACGTGACCGCCTACAAACTCGACACGGGCACCCCAACCACTTTCGGCGATGGCGTGGTTGTCTATATAAAACATCGCGGTACGAGCATCTGGTCAGGATATATCGCGCCACGCAATGCCGTTGGGGTGCGTGGCTGGTTGGCCGTGACGCGCGATGTGGCAGTGGGCGACAATTTGGACTTTGGCCTTGCGCCCTTCCGCGATGCGAGTCACGATCACACGCTCTTTGAAATCAGCATTCGTTGGGAAAAGCCGGGCTGCGCGGGCTAAGGGTTCGTTAAAGAATAACTTCCCGACCTGCTCACGCTGGATTTGTAATCCAGCGGACTGACGGCGGATTACAAATCCGCCTTGAGCAGAAGTTGTTCTTTTTTGGAACCTAAGTAAGCAACTCTTGGGGTCCGTGAATGTCGAAGCGCCACTTTTAATTTTATTCGCGTAGATTCGCGTGATTTGTGGAGCCAATATGCGAACTCTCACTGTTGGTCAAACTGTTGGGCCATACCAAATCTTGGGCACGCTGGGTCGTGGGCGCGTGACGGTCAGTTATCTCGCAGAACAGCCGAGCCTCGCGCGCAAGGTCGTCATCAAATTGCTTGAGCGTCCAGCCAACGATCCACAATTCACGACACGGTTTATGCAGGCGGTGCGCTCTGCCGCGCAGCTCAACCATCCTAGTCTCGTGCCTATCTACGAAATGCAAGTGTTGGACGATGCGCTGATGCTCGTCGAGAAATACATCGAGGGTGGCTCCTTAAGTGACCGTCTTAGCCAGCCTGTGCTGCCGAGCGAGCTGGAGCAGCTGCTCAACACACTGGCGCAGACGATTGACGAGCTCCACGCGCGCGCCCTCACGCATGGCGGTCTCACGCCCAACAACATTTTGCTTGGCGCGCATGGACAGCCGTTGTTGGATGATTGGGCGATAGCGCGCCTGTTGGACGCCACGCCCCACGCAAGCGCACGCGCCGATCCGTTCGTGGCGTACGTTGCGCCAGAGCAACGCGTCGGCCAGTCCGCCACACCTGCCGCCGATATGTATGCGTTGGGTGTGCTGACCGAACAGCTCGCATCGGGACGCGCGCTCGTCGGGGCGCATGAGTCGTCGCCAGCTATCAAGCTGCTGTCATCAGACGCTCAGAAAATCTTGCGCGCCGTCTTATCTCCACAGCCATCCCAGCGACCTTCCTCGGCGGTGGCATTAGCGCAAGCCGTATTGCGCTCACCGCAAGCTGTCGCCGATCAACTCCCTCCGCCGCGCGGCGCAAGCCTCGCGCAAACCGTGTTGAACCAAATTCAGCAGGGGCCGCCCATCGTCAAATGGGCATTGGGCGGGGCGATGGTTGTGATTGCGTTGGTATTGGGCATCGTGGCCGCCAACTGGCTTAGTCCCGCGCCTGCGCCCAGCGCCACCGTGTCCGCACCCGATACGAGCTGCAAACAGTTCACGCCGCTCAAGCTGACGCAAGGCGAACAGTACGCGCGCATTGGCAAACTGACGGAGGCGCGGCAGGCGTATCAAGAGGTGGTCACCTGTGAGCCAAATCACGAGCGAGCGGTGAGTGGGCTGAAGTATCTTGACGATCTCGAAAAATTGCCCGGCTGGTTCGCCGCTTGCACAGCGGCATTGGATAAGCAGGACTACGAGACCGCCATCAAGGAATGTACGCGCGTGCAGAATGTGAATGCGGCGCAGCCAGGGCTGGGCGAAAAACTGTATAACGCCTACATGGGGCAAGGGCGCAAGTCGGTCAGCAGCGCAAAAGTCGCAGCAGCAGTGCCTGCCTTCGAGGCCGCGCTGAAATTGCGCCCCAACGACGCCGCGGCCTCGTTGGAGTTGCAACGGGCGAACTTGTTTGTGAGCGGCTTATCTGCGTACGACAGCAAACGCTGGAAGGAGGCCATCGCCAAGTTTAGCGAACTCTACACGGCCAAGCCCGACTATCAGCCTAACCTGCCTGCGTTGTTGTTCAACAGCGACTATCAGGCCGCCGACGAGGTGTGGCAACTACGCAAATGCGCTGGCGTCGCCGAAGCGATTAGCCTGCTTGAGCCAGCGACCAAGCTCAAGAGGATTGATGTTGGCGCAGCAGAGAACAAATTGAACGAGATGCGCGAAGCGTGCGCCACGCCAACGCCTGAGCCAACCGCTACACCCACGCGCCCTCCGCCGACGTCCACACCCGTGCGCTATTGTTTTGTGGCGGAGGTCGTCGGGCAAGCGGACCGGCCCGGCGGGGTGATCCACATCGAGGGCCGCGTGATTGACCGCAACGGGCGTGGCATTGCGGGCATGGTCGTCGCGGTGAGGCCGAAAGCGGGTGGCCCGACGGTCTATGCCCAGAGCGCGCCGCCCAACGGCAATTACAACTATCATGGGCTACAGGGCGCGGCAGAATGGCTCATCACCCTGCGCGACTTTGAAGCACGCGAGACACTGGTCACGTTCACCAAGGAGGGCATGGTAGTGCTGGTGAATGTCACAGAGAAGCCGTGCCCGAGATAGAAGGTGCTTGTAGATTTACGAGAGTGCACTAAGCATAAAGACCTTGCGGGTGTGAAACGTGCACGTTTCACGCCCGCAAGGTCTTTTTCATTCAATCGGCGTCCGCTTCCCCAACTCCGGCTCTGGATGCCACACCGTAATCAGAGTCGGAATATCATCCATTAGGGCACAAG
>CAZDYP010000167.1:0-11888 GCA_964509505.1 uncultured Anaerolineae bacterium
TCGTCATCGCGTATCAGCAGAAAGAAACGGCGACAGGTGAGAAGACCGAAGAGTTCTTCAATGCAGGCAAGAACCCACCTAATGGTGTGATTGTGCATTACATGTTGAAAGACGCGCCCGAAGGTGACGTGACGTTGTCATTCCTTGACGCGCAAGGCAATATGCTGCGTGAGTTTTCGAGCAAGGATCAGGGTGATGCGAAAGATGAGGACAAGGAACCGAAGTTGACGAAGAACGCAGGCGCGAATCGCTTCGTGTGGAACTTCCGCACCGCGAAGGCAACGAAGCTGACGGAAAAGAAGGGCGGACGCGGCGATTACAGCATCGAAGGGCCTGTCGTCGCACCAGGCACGTATCAAGTGCAGCTCAAAGTGGGCGACCAGACGTTGACACAATCGTTCAATGTGACCAAAGATCCGCGCGTCGCCACGTCGCAGGCCGACTTGCAGAAGCAGTATGACTACTTGATCAATGTGCGCAACAAAATCTCCGCAGTGCATGGTGCGATCAATCGTTTGCGCGATTTGCGCACACAAACCGAAGCATGGCAAAAGCGCACAGATGGCAAGTTGAGCGAGACGGCGAAAGCATTAGGTGAAAAGCTCACAGCCATCGAGAGCGAATTGATTCAGGTGAAGTCCGACGACCCACGTTCGTTCCCATCAAGACTCAACGCGAAGATTGGCGCGCTGGCAGGCTTCGCGGAAGCGGCTGACTATGCGCCGACGCAACAGTTACAAGAGGTCTTCGTTGACTTGAGCAAGCGCGCCGACGCGCAAATCGAGGCGTTGAAGAACCTCGAAGCGGGCGACATCGCGACATTCAACGAGACGGTGAATCAGGCGGGGTTGGGGGCGATTGGGGTGAAAGGGTAGTTGGATGGTTGGGTGGTTGGTGTAGAGGCAGGCTCAATCTCGCAGTTGGAGGAAACGAGCAACCCGTTGTCGTGATGACAACGGGTTGCTTATTTACTAAAGTTGGTCGCGTTCCTCACGTCCCATACCTCTCCCTCAACTCCCGCTTCAACAACTTCCCCGACGCGGTGCGCGGCAACTGCGCCATGAAGTCCACGCTGCGCGGACATTTGTAATGCGCGATGTGTGCGCGACAAAATTCGATGAGGTCGTGCGCGAGTTCATCGCTCGCTGCGTAGCCGTCGCGCAATTGCACGATGGCTTTCACTTGCTCGCCCATGTCCGCATCGGGCACGCCAATCACGCCCACATCTGCGATGGCAGGATGCACGAGCAATGCGCCCTCTACCTCCGCAGGATAAATGTTCACACCGCCCGAAATAATCGTATGCGCTTGGCGGTCGGTGAGGAAGAGATACCCCTCGTCGTCCAGATATCCAATGTCGCCAAGCGTGAACAATTGACCGCGCGTTGCCTCCGCCGTTTTTTGCGGGTCTTTGTAATACGCGATGGGTTCAGCAAGTTGAAAATAGATGAGACCAGGTTGACCTACAGGCAGCTCGTTGCCATCGTCATCCAATATCCACACCTTGCCGCCTGTCCAATGTTTGCCGACGGTGCCAGGGCGCTTCAACCATTCCTCGGCGCTGACAATAGTACCGCCCACCTCCGTGCCTGCATAATACTCGACGATGATGTGTCCCCACCACTCGATCATCTGTCGTTTGATGTGAACGGGACACGGCGCAGCTGCATGAATCGCCAAACGATGCGACGACAAATCGTAGCGATGGCGCACTTCATCGGGCAGCTGCAACAATCGCACGAAATGGGTCGGCACCCATTGCGACAAGGTTACACGCTCATGCTCGATGAGGCGTAATGCTTCTTCGGCATCGAAGCGCGGCATCAGCACGACGGTTGAACCGACGCGATGATTGACAGTGGAAAAAGCGAGCGGCGCAGCATGATACAGCGGACCGACATTCAAGTAACGATCAGCGGGCCGATAACCAAAACGCCCCGCTGCGCCTAACAAGGCGGGATTGCCGCCAACGGGAATGTTGGGCAAGGGACGGCGCACCCCTTTCGGTTTACCTGTCGTGCCTGACGAGTAGAGCATTGCCGCGCCCTCGCGCTCATGGGCGATGGGCGTCGTGGGCATGTCGTTCACGATTTGCGGATACGGCGCGAAACCCTCCAACTTACCATCGGTGATGATGCGTCGCGTGACTTTCGGTAACTGGTCGGCAAACTGCGCGGCGACTTCACGCAGCGCATTGGACACAATCAATACTTTCGCATCGCAATCGTCGGCGATGTATTGCGCTTCGGCAGGCGCGAGATGGGTGTTGATGGGCGTGAAGTAAAGTCCAGAGCGCATCGCCGCCCAATAAAACTCGTAGAAACGCGGCTCGTTGCCAATCAACACCGCAATGCCATCTCCCGTCTTGAGTCCCCACGACTGAAAGAGCTGCGCCAGCTGATTGGAACGCGCGTCGAGCTCGGCATAGCTCAGACTCTCGCCGCGATAGATCACTGCAGGCTTGTGAGGATATTGCTGCGCCATTGCGCCGATATACATATTTTCTCCACAGGTTTGGAAGTAGGTGTAGAGCAAGTTTGTAACTTGCCCACGAGGATAGCTGCTAATCCGATGTCATCATTTTGCGTTGCTTTTTGATTTCGCCGCGCGCCTTTTTCTCCGCCAATCGTTTTTCATGGAACGCGCGCGACGGCTTGGTCGCCTTCCGTGTCTTGAGGGGTTTCAATGCTGCCGTTAGTAATGCTACAAAACGCGCGATGGCATCTTCACGATTCGCCAATTGGCTCCGTGTCGCATGGGATACCAGATGCAACACACCATCGTTATCAATACGTCGCTTCAACGCTTGTGTGAGTCGTGCGCGTTGCTCGTCATTCAGCGACGGCGAGTGCTGCACATCAAACAACAGCTCAACTTGCGTCGCCGTCTTGTTGACATGCTGCCCGCCAGGCCCGCTGCTGCGTGTGAAGCGAAATTGTAATTCGTCGTGTGGAATCGAAAGCGTATCGCTAATAGACAATGAATCATTCATGCAATTTGACGGGGTATTCCCCTCAACATATAGTATGATTACCAACGACTACTAGGAGGTGTGTCAATGAAATTTCCCGTCATTCTCCAAGCAGGCGAAGACGGCTTCTATCTTGCCGAATGCCCCGCCTTGCCAGGGTGCATGACGCAAGGACGTACCAAAAAAGAAGCTCTGGAAAACATTAAGGAAGCCATTAGTTTATGGCTAGAAGTTGAGGCGGAGAAACATGCGAGTCAATTGCCACAGGGCGCGCAGTGGCAAACGGTCGTGGCATGAGCCACGCCACTTTGCCCGTCATTTCTGGTCGTGAAGCCGTGCGCGCCTTTGAAAAAGCTGGGTGGACTGTAGCGCGACAAAAAGGTTCGCACATCATGTTGGTCAAACCGGGTGTGCCTGTCAACTTGTCTATCCTCAATCACAAGCAGTTAGATCGCGGTTTGTTGCGCTCACAAATCCGCAAGGCTGGATTAACCGTCGAGCAGTTCGTGGCGCTGCTCAAAGCCTAATCTCCCCTCAGCCGTTCAACCGCCCGCACAAACACCTCAATTTCTTCTTCCGTATTATACACATGCACCGACGCGCGCACCATGCTCATCAAGCCGCGCGCTTGCATGTCGAGTATGGTGCTGCGCAATGTCGTCGTCGTAACATTGATGCGTGGTTGATGCGCCGCCAACATTTGCTTGATGGTATTGGGCTCACAGCCATCCAACGTAAACGTCACGATGCCTGACTTAACCGCACCCTCGTCGCGCACCGTCACGCCGTCAATCTGCGACAGCCGTTCACGCAATCGTGTGGCCACGCGCTGGATGCGCGTCCAAATGGAATCGAGCCCCAGCGACTGTGCATAGTCAATCGCCGCGCCCAGGCCCAGCTTTGCGGCGACATTATATTCCCAATTCTCGAAGCGGCGCGCATCGTTGCGCAGCTCGAAGTCAGTGGGAGTCAGCAACGTTGCGGCGTGCAAATCGAGCAACACCGGTTCAAGTTGTTGACACAAACTTTTCTCGATGTAGAGAAAACCGACGCCGCGCGGGCCCCGCAAATACTTGCGGCTCGTCGCCGAAAGAATATGACAGCCGATGCGTTGCGCATCCAATGGCATTTGTCCCGCCGCTTGGCACGCGTCGAGCAAAAACCACACGCCTGCCTCGCGCGCCGCCGCGCCAATCGCCTCGACCGGTTGCACAGGGCCGCCATTCGTCGCCAGCATCGGTAATGAAATGAGTTTCACGCGCCGCTCATTGAGCATTTCGCGCAGCGCCGCGATAGACACTTGTCCATGCTCATCGTTCGGAATGACGCGCAACTCGATGCCGCGCTTGCGTTTGAGTTGAAGGTATGGGATGTAGTTGCTTGCGTATTCGTTGAGCGCCGTGAGAATCACGTCGCCTGGCTGCAACGGCAACGAATAGAACGCCATGTCCCACGCGCGCGTCGCATTCTCAACCACAGCGATCTCATCAGGCCGCGCATTGAGCAAGCGCGCGATGGAATGGTACACGCCCTCCAAACGCTCGTGCGCTTCATCAGCCGCCTCGTAGCCGCCGATGCGCGCCTCGCGCTGTAAGTGCGCGATCACTGTAGCAAACACGACGCGCGGCATGAGCGCCGCGCCAGCGTTGTTGAAATGGATGATTTCATCAACGCCGAGAGTGTCAGCGCGAAGTTGTGGAAGGTTCAACATAATTGTCGAGGAATAAGAAAGGGCTCACGCTCGCCAAAAGCCCCACATGATTTGCGCTGCGGCGTAAACGGCGACGCCGCCAATAATAATCAGCTTGAGCGCGGGCGGGCTGTGGCAGTTTTATCCTCCGCCTCAGTAGCATCATGCTTGAGCTCATCAGCGCTGTTCACTGTTCCTTGCGGCTAATGGGGCCAGAACTGATTCCACGCCTGCCAAAAATTTTCGCCGCGCGAGATGACCGTGCGCGAGCCGACAATTTCGATACCGACCTTGCCCATGTATTGATTCGCGCGGTCAGGCGTCGCCAATTCAACCTTGAGCGTCGCAGGACACGGATTCCAGGTCTTCAAGGTTTTCAACTGTTGAGGGCTCAATGCCTCTGCCACTTTCGCTTCAATCTCCGCGCACACCTCGGACGGTGCCCGATGTCGCGCTTGGTATCGCCCCAAGCCCCATTTGGTGATGACAGGTAAGACTTGTTGACCGAGCAACGTTCGCACCTCGTCGCATGTCGCCGCGTCGCCCGACACAAATGCGACGGGCGCGCCGAAGCTCCCGCAAATCGCAGCGCATAAACCACTCTCGCCGACGAGTGTATCGTTAATCCAAGCGTTATACCATGACTCTGACGACATCGTGTGGCACAACACACCATATTGCGTGCCTGCCATCGCGTGCGCGCCGATGAGCAACACCGCATCACAGCCATCTGCTAACACTTTCGTATAGCGCATCCAGGGACCGCCTAAGATGTAATCCGCGCCCGCTTCGGCTTTCTCAATCAAGATGCTGTTGAACGAATAGCCATTGCCCGCGCCATGCAAATCCATCACGACAATATCTGTCGCGCCCGCCTTGCGCGCCCCGCGCACAGCGGCGTTCACTTCGTTCGTCAACAGCTGGCGTCCTTGATTCATATATTGAGGGTCGCCGCCACTCACTTGATTCCAGTTGTGAATGCCACATACGCCCTCCATGTCCACACACATTGCCACTCGCATGATGTTTCTCCTTGAAGATCAGCGCTACTGACAACTGTTCACCGACGACTGTTTACCGTTCGCTGCTCACCGCACGCCTGCTATTCAGCGTCCAATCATACTTGAAGTAGCGCAAACGTACTTGCGACTCATGTCGCTTGAGGTACGATAAATCATCTTCGGTGAAGTAACGCATGACATAGTATAGCACGGCATGTTCCGCCCGCGAGCGCATCGCGTGTTCAAAGTCGCTGCGATACCATTTGAAAATCCGCGAGAGCCACACGGTATGCGTCGCGCGCTCGATATATGAGCCTTTCGGGCTGCGGATGAAATCACGAGTGGCTATGTCCAATTCTTGGTCAATGTAGGTTGCCGTGTACAAGCCGCGCCGTAGCGGTGGGCAGCTCTCCGCGCCGCAGACCAATGCAAAGTGAACGCGCGGTTCTTTCAATTCGCCGCGCAGCATATAGCTTTCAATATCGTCTAAGCTCAACGACCGACCGCCGACGACATACGCTCGCCGATAAAAGAAACGCCAAGCGTTCAGCAAGTCCTTGAGTCGCTTGGGGGGCCACCAGCTCCACTCACTGCCGCCTAAGACGCCTTGATAGTTGGGATTGCGTTTCAGCTCATCGAGTACACTAACTAATGACAGCAAATTATACGCGTTAATCCAAAACGCGAGTTTGTCGGCGCGTGTCGAGAGCGCATTGAGGTTGTAGGTTTCCAGCTCTTTGATACGCTCGCGCACGCTGGCTTCATTGCCTAGCGCCCCGTAATCCACGCGCCCATCGGGGTCAACATATTTTTGCAGCGCGATCTCCAAACGCATCGTGCTGGGGAGCAAAATCTCCCTCGCATTCCACAGAATGTGAGGCGTCGTGATGCCCATACGTGAACCCTTTTTCGATTGAAATGTGCGGTAAAACAACAACATCCTGTGCTTGTGCGACGAAGCCATAACAGCCGTTGAACTCCGCCGTTCAAACACAGGATGCCGTATGTATGCGCCCCTATTTTACACTGAGCCGTTGTTATCGTCTAGCCCTTTGCGTTGTCAAGAGGATAGACTATACTATCGCCCGTCCTTTTCAAAAAATTTTTTTCAAGGAGACCGACTTATGTGCTACGACTATCAAGCGCGTCCACCCTATCCGCCTATCGCAGGCGGCGTCGCCACAGGCGAAGACCTCGTGTTGACCGCTGCCGATGGCAACAAGTTTATGGCGTATGCCGCGCGTTCTGGTAATGCGAACGGCGCGGGCATCATCATCTATCCGGACGTGCGTGGCTTGCATCCGTTCTACAAAGAATTGGCGTTGCGCTTCGCGGAGGTCGGCGTCAGCGCCGTCGCGTTAGATTACTTTGGGCGCACGGCGGGCTTGACCGCACGCGACGATGCCTTCGAGTTTCGCCCGCACGTGCAGCAGATGACGTTGCCCACATTTTTTGCGGATGTGAACGCAGCGCTCGCGCATCTCCGCACCCTCATCGGCAATCGCTCGGCTTTCACGGTCGGCTTCTGCATGGGCGGCAATCTCATCCTCTACACTAGCCTCGAAGGCATGGGCTTGGCTGGCGGGATTGCATTCTATGCGGGAATGGGGCGCGCGTGGGACGAGACGCGCGGCAAATTCCCTGAAGCGGGGAAGAATGCCAAGATTCCTGTGCTGGGTTTATTCGGCGGCGCAGACCCCGGCATCCCCAACGAACAAGTGCATGAGCTCGACAAAGCGCTCGACCAGAGCGGCGTCGCGCACAACATCCGCATTTACGATGGCGCGCCGCACAGCTTCTTTGACCGCCGCTTCGCCGACTACCAGACAGAATGTGATGATGCGTGGACGCGGATGTTGGAGTTCATCCAGACGCAAGCGAAATAAATCCCAAAAGCGAATTGGTTCTCCTGATTTTGATGCGGCTTCACCGACGCTCATGGCGGATGGACACATCCGCAGCTTGTGCGCGGAATGTGTCCATCCCGCACGAGCCACTCCACACTCCAGTGGGTAGAGCCAGCGAATTAAAAAGACCCGCGAGATTTTGAGGTAAGTCCTCTCGCGGGTTTTTCTGTTTCAAAAAGGTGGCCTTTTAAATTTTGGTCAAAGGAACGTTGAGCGCGCGGCACAACATTTCCAGTTCGGGTACGATGTCGCCATACGCCAAGGCGATGTGATGCTCCCAACCATTCGATAGTAACTCATCAAGGAATTTCTGCGCATTGCCGTCGAATTGCACGTTGGCAACCGTGCCGCGCACCGCCATCTCACATTCGAGCGCCTGTCCCGTCGTCGCCAACATACGCAGATTGCGCCCATCATCACCCAAACGCAAGATGGTGAGCCTTCCCGCTTTCAATGGGAAGCCTGCGGTCAAGCCCTTGCCATTCGCAAAGTGCGCGAACAAATGCTTTGGCTTGTTTGGATTGGCGAGACACAACGGCGCGCAACCGATATGCCAGCAAAAGCCCGTGTTGTCCGTCGCGTTGATGGAAACGAGATCGGTGAGGAACGCGGGCGCGCCACATAAGCGTTGCGCGATGAGCATAGTTACTGCGCCCAACACGTCCCCTTCGCAGCCGACGACGAGGCCACTGTCGTTTAGCTTCGCCACCGCGCCGCAGCCCGCGATGCCATACTGCTCGACCAAATCGCCCCAACACTTGAGCGCGCACGCGTCGAAATTCTGCTCTTTCGCCAAATTGCTCACCGCCAGAATGAGCGCGGCATATTGCTCGCTCTGCACATACGATACTTCGGACACATCGTTAAATGATTCGAGCATCTCTGTGCGCGCGATGTGAATATGCTCTTTTTCGATGCCCTTCGCTTTTGCGATGAGCGTCGGCAAACCGATGTCCACCACCTCCACACCAAGCGCGCGACGCAATGCGAGCTTATCCACTGCAAGGTTGTCGAAGCCCGGCGCGTGCCCACCGATGAGCCCAATCCGCAAGCGTCGCAAATCGTGAACGATGCTGGCAATTTTAGCGAATTGCGCCACGGCGCGCATCGCTTCGGGCGCAGCAGGCGCGGCATAGAGCGTGGCGGGACGCAAGCCAAGCTTATGCAAGTTACTGGCGTTGAGATGCATGCCAACCAGCGAGTTGAAACGCAGTGTGCCTGTCTGCTCGGTTGGTTCGGGCCACGCCCATAGCAGGATAGGCAAGTCAAGCGTTGTGGCAATGGTTTGCGCGAGGCCGCCCAGAGCAAATGTGCCATTGACGACGACGAGCGCATCCACTGGCACCTCGCGCATTTTCTCGACAGCCACTTGCGCATCGGTGGGTTCAACGACCAGTTTTTCGACGAAATAGATTTCGACTTCTGCCAAGCTACGATCCAGCTCGCGCAACGCCGTCTGCGCTTGCTGATACCATTGCAACGCGAGCTCATGCTCAAACGTAGTGCGCGCGAGACATACGACGCCGAGTTTGATTGGGGAAGGAGAAAGAAAAGTCATGATCAGGAGTCAGGAGTCAGGAGTCAGTAATCAGTAGTCAGCCAATTCAAGCTGGCTACTGACTACTGATAGCTGATTACTTGTAAGGAGTTGCGTCCCACGCTTCCGCAAACCGCTTGAGCCCTAGATCGGTATAGGGATGCGTGAACGCTTCTTTATAAACATCGAATCCTGCCGTCACGATGTCTGCGCCCATCGCCGCCGCTTCGACGATATGGCGCCCATTGCGTACGGCGGAGACCAACACTGCGGTTGGCTCGCCCTCATGGTTGCAAAAGTCAAAGTTGTCGTAAATGGCAACAATGTCCTCGACGAGATGCTCGATCTCCTCGCCATTCGCTTCCTTCCAACCGACGAACGGCGAAACAAACGTCGCGCCAAGTCGTCCTGCCTGCAGCGCCTGCGTTGCCGAGAACACCAACGTCAAGTTGACACGAATGCCCTCACCATCCAACACCCACAACGCCTTGAAGCCGGCCTCGGTGGCCGGCAGTTTGATTACGAAGTTTTTCGGAGCGATGGCGTGTAATCGCTTCGCTTCTTCAATCATCGCCTCAGCCGTTTGATGATGAGGATTCACCTCGATGGATACGGGCAACGCGCTACCTTCAAATTCTTTGGCAAGGTCTTCAATGGCTTGCATGAACGACTTGCCGCTCGCGCGAATATGGCGCGGATTGCTCGTCACGCCGTCAATGTTCCACAGTTCGCGCGCATAACGAATCTCATCCAGCTTCGCGCTGTCTAAGAAAAATTTCATGTTGTTCTCCAATACAAAATAAAACTGTGTTCTGCTTGGTTGCGTTTTTGCTCGCGCAATGATAACAAAGATATGACGCACTGACAAAGCATGGTTGTATCCGCTTCAATCAAACATGCTCTTGAGCAACCTTTCAAGCATCACCCCCTGCTCCGCGATTAATTCTGGCACGCCATCAGGCAACATCGCCCACCCAAATTCGAAGATGTGTGGTCCCGTCCCATCTGATCCTTCGAACTCGCCATGTCGCCAGGTCTCAGGCGGATTGCCCAGGCAACGCAGGTGATAGAAGTAACGATGATGTACCTCGTCGTGGCCAAAGTCTGACATATCGCGCACCTGCCCACCGAGAAAGCCAACCAATTCTAAATCGCGCAAATCGGTTTCCTCGCGCGCCTCGCGCAACACAGCCGCGGCAGGCGTTTCGTTGTCTTTGATGGTCCCCGCAGGCACTTGGATGCCCGCTTCGGGCGCGTACGGATGACTGAACACCAGCAAGCGGTTACGCTGAGTGATGTAGGCAAAGGCTTTGCGCTTGAGGATTGGCATGAGCAGGGTTTTAGTGGTTTTCAGCTGATTTGTCAAAACACTTTGCTCTGGAGATTGCTTTTTCATTTTGCTGAGACTACAATGTAGCGCGATCGGCAAATCTCTCTGAGAGAAAGGAGAATGGCTTATGACTGCGAAAGACCTGAAATCCGGCAGCAAGGACGTGAAGCTCAGCAGCGATGTCGAAGTGACGAGCAGTTCGCCCGACGACGGGCGCTTGAAAAAGAGTTGGGGTTACATCGTCGCTTATCCGCACGAATACCTCATTCACTTTCGTAACGGCAAGTTGAGCAGCCAAACGAGTGGGCAGGGCGCGCGCTGTTTCAAATGGCCCAGCGATACTGTGTTCATCATTCCGACGAGCCTGAAAGAGATCACCTTTCAAGCCAACCAGCTCTCGATAGACAACGTGGACGTGCGCATTCGGGGCATGGCGATTTATCGTATCAGCAAGCCCATGCACATTTACACAATGCTCAATTTCTCCAATCGCCAAACCGCCGAAGAAAAACTCGCGCGGATGATTGGCGACTTGTGCCGCTCGACGGCTAAATGGTTGGTCGCCAACATGAAGGTCGAAGAGTGTTTACGCAAGCGCAAGGAAGACATCGCCGAGGCGTTGAAGCGCGAAGTGTCGCTGGTCGTCGCCGACGAACAAAAGGGCTGGGGCGTCGAAATCGTCACCATTGACATTCAAGATGTGTACATTCAGGACATCGAAATTTTTAACGCGATGCAAATCCTCTTCAAGACAGAGAAATTGCGCGAGTCGGAATTGAGCCAGCTCGAGCTGCAAAAAGATTTGGAAATCCGAAAGTTGCAACAGGCGCTGGAGCTCGCAGAACATCGCAAGACGAAAGAATTAGAGAACGCGCGCATCGAAGCCGAAATCAAAGACGAAAAGACGCGGTTAGCCCAAGACAGCGAAGCGAAACAATTTGCCTTGGACCGTTATCGCGTCGAGCAAAACGAAGGCATCAGCAAATACAAACTAGATCAGGAAGTGGAACGCGAGCGACTCAAGAGCAAGTTGAAAGCCGAAGAAGCGCAACTCGCGCTCGAAGCAAAACGACAAGCGCAGCAATTGGAGCTGGAAACGCTGCAAAAGAAGTTGGCAGTGGAAAATGAAGCGTTGCAAAAGCGCATGGAAATAGAAAACAGCGCCACGCCGCTCAGTTTGGAGAAAAACTTTATCGAGACAGCCATGCCCAAGATCGCCGAAGCTCTAGCCAAGAACATGGGCAACGCGCGCGTGAGCATCATGCAAGGCAATGGCGAGGGCGGCACGCCGTTCAAGTTTATCTTGACCGAGCTATTGGATATTCTGCGCGAGCGAGTGGAGGCTGTACAGACACCTAAGTAAAAATGCCGCTCACGTTCAGCCATCGCGCGCGCTGAGAAAGTGTTTTGAAAATATCAGACCGAGACCCTAACGGTTTCGCTGGCAAGCCA
>CAZDYP010000168.1:0-11884 GCA_964509505.1 uncultured Anaerolineae bacterium
CTAGACATTTGTCAAGGGTGTGGCGTTGTGCCATACCCTTTTTAATTTCAGATTTTTGATTGCAGATTTTTGCTTGGTGCGCCAGTTTCAAACCCCAATCAAAAATCGGGATCTCCTGACTTTGAGATAGGAGACGGCGCCTACGCCATTTCTACGCCAAAGTCAGGAGAGCCAAAAGTTACAAATCGAAAGTCGAAAATCGAACATGCACCCCAAATCTCTAACCACACTCGAATTTCCCAAAATTCTCGCGCGGCTAGCCGACCATACGGCGTTCTCGGCGGGACGTGAGCTCGCGTTAGCGTTGCAACCGAGCAACGAGCCAGCCGTCGTCGCGCAATGGCTCCAAGAGACACGCGAGGCGTTGCAGCTCGTCATCTCGCGCGCGACCATTCAATTTGGGGGCGCGCATGATGTGCGCCCCCAAATTTCGCACGCGCGCATTGGCGCGACGCTGCGCCCCGAAGACTTGCTCGCCATCCGCGACACGCACACCCGCGCCCGCACGATTCGGCGCACGCTCACACGCTTGGCGGCTGATGCGCCGCGCCTCGCCGCCATCGCGCGACAATTGCAAGACGACTCGCGCGCCGCCGACGAAATCGCGCGCTGCGTCAACGACCGCGCCGAAGTCGTGGACCACGCTTCGCCCGAACTAGCGCGCATTCGCCGCGAGCTCAAGGTCACACAAGCGCGCTTGTTGGAAAAGCTGCAACGCATGATTGGTTCAAGCGATTATGGCAAGTACATCCAAGAGCCCATCATTACACAACGCAGTGGGCGCTACGTCATCCCTGTCAAGGCGGATTCTAAAGGACGTGTGCAAGGTCTCGTCCACGATCAATCGGCGAGCGGCGCGACGGTCTTCGTCGAGCCGCTGGCGACAGTCGAGTTGAACAACGAACTGCGCGAGCTGCAAATCAAAGAGCAGAAAGAAGTTGAGCGCATCCTCGCCGAATTGACCGCGCATGTGGCGGAAGAAGGCGATGCAATCGTCGCATCGGTCGAAGCGTTGGCGGAGCTCGACCTCGCGTTTGCCAAGGCGTATTATGCGGAGGCGTTGCGCGCGCGCGAGCCGCTTATTTCCACAAAGGGCAATAAAGGGAATTCAGGGGATATTCAGGGAGATAAGGGGGACGCGCCCTCTCCCCTAATTTCCCCTAATTTCCCCCAATCTCCACTCATACTCATCAACGCCCGTCATCCACTCTTGAATCAAGAAACTGTGGTGCCGATTTCGCTGCAGTTAGATGC
This sequence comes from uncultured Anaerolineae bacterium, assembly GCA_964509505.1. Taxonomy (GTDB): domain Bacteria; phylum Chloroflexota; class Anaerolineae; order JACRMK01; family JACRMK01; genus CAZDYP01. The sequence continues at coordinate 1,255 of CAZDYP010000168.1, forward strand.
GCAGACGCGCATCCTCGTCATCACAGGTCCGAACACGGGCGGCAAGACGGTGACGTTGAAGACGACGGGCTTGCTGGTGCTGATGGCGCAAGCAGGTTTGTTTGTGCCTGCGAGCGATGGCACGACGTTGCCCATTCTCGACGACGTGTTCGCGGACATCGGCGACGAGCAATCCATCGAGCAAAGCCTTTCGACCTTTTCCTCGCACATCCGCAACGTCGTCGAATTCTTACGTGAGGCGCGTGAGCGTTCCTTGGTGTTGCTTGACGAAGTGGGCGCTGGCACGGATCCCGCTGAAGGCTCGGCGCTGGCGCAAGCGATTCTGGAACATCTGCGTACACATCACATCATGGCGCTCGTCGCCACTCATTATACGGAGTTGAAGCTCTACGCGCACTCAACGGCTGGCGTGAAGAATGCGTCGGTCGAGTTTGATGTGGAGACGTTACGACCCACGTATCGGTTGACAGTGGGATTGCCCGGACGCTCGAATGCGTTGGCGATTGCGGAACGCCTGGGACTTGATAAGCAAATCATCGAGGCAGCGCGCGCGCGTGTCGCCGGCGAACAGCTCGAAGCGGATGCCTTGCTTGCCGATTTGAAGCAAGCGCGCGAAACCGCCGAGACGCAACAACGCGCCGCCGAACAAGCGCGTCGTGAGGCGCATCATTTGGAGCGAGAATGGCGCGAGCGGTTGAAACAGTTCGAGGAAGAGAAGCACGAGCTGATCAACAAGCTGCGTCGTGACGCTGAACAAGAAATGGAGTTGGTGCGCGCCGAGTTGACAGAGGTGCGAAAGCGCTTGCACCATGCGCGCATCGCAGCTGACTTTACGGCAGAGCAGCGCAAACTAGACGAGCTCGCACAACACGTCGAGCCGCTTATGGAGGCACAGACGCCGACAGCGCGTCGTGAGCCCGAAACATTCACAGTGGGTGAAAGCGTGTGGATTGCGTCGCTCAATCAGCGCGGCGAAATTCTCGCGTTGAGTCCACACGAAGCGGAAGCGCAGGTGGGCAGCGTGCGGATGAAACTGCGCCTCGCGCAGCTTGAAAAGTACGAGGGACAAGCGCCTACGCAGAGCTATCGCCAACAACAAGACGCAGCCGTGTTAGGCGCCAAAGCGGCGCAGCGAGCGGCGTTGCGCGCCGTTTCGCCGAATGCGCCCACCGAGTTGTCGTCGGAGTTGCACTTGCGCGGGATGCGCGCGGAGGAAGCAGTCATTGAACTTGAGAAGTATTTGGATGATGCGTATCTCGCGGGGCAAGCGCGCGTGCGTGTCGTGCATGGCAAAGGCACAGGCGCGTTACGCAAAGCGGTGCGCGCGCTGTTGGAGCAACACTCGCTCGTCGCCAGCTTCCGCGCCGGTGAGCGGCATGAAGGCGAGGATGGGGTGACGATTGTGGAGTTGGTGGGGCGGTGATTAGGGAGACGTGGTGATGGCTTGACCCGCACAGTAAATGTGGACGACACGTTGTTCGTGTTCGTCCCACACGGGACGGCACAATTCGCGCGCGCGACGCATACTGCCGCTGCGCGTGACGAGGCGCACTTCCCGCACGTCGGCATGGCTTTCTAACATGCGGCGCATGTGGTCGCGCAACGCTGGTATATCATCTGCATGAAAGAGCTGTTGCCACGAGGGCAGCGCTTGCGCTTCGATCAGCGTGTAGCCCATGAAGCGCGTGAACGATTCGCTGACCCATTCGATGCTGGGGGGAACGGCCGGGTCAACCCGCAAGACGTAAGCATAATCGGAGGTGAGTTCGGAGACGATGCGGTAGCGCGCGCCTAATGCCCGCGCGGTGGCTTCCTTCGCCTTGAGCTGTTGTTCGAGGTGGTGCTTATAGAGCGCGACTTCGATGGCTGCCCACAAATCGCGCATGTTGAATGGCTTGAGGAGGTAACCAAACGGTTCAGCTAGCTGCGCGTTACGCAAGGTCTCGACCTCCGCATCAGCCGTGAGATACACGATAGGCACGTCGAGTTGCGCGCGAATCGCTGCGCCAGCCGCCAACCCATCTATCGTGCCGTGTAGATGAATGTCCATCAACACGAGCGCGGGGCGCATTTGCGTCGCCAATCGCAAGGCCTCATCGCCTGTCGTCGCTACCCCCGCGACGTTATAGCCGCCGTTGCGGACGCACACCTGAATATACTGCGCGACCGATGTATCGTCCTCGACAATCAAAATAGCTTTCTTTGTCATCAGGGATCTCCTTCACGGTGCGAGCTATATTATATGCTGAAAATTAAATCAACACTAAGACACAAAAAATCACGAACACACAACCCGTTTGCCTTGAAGTGGCAAACGGGTTGTGTGTTCTAAAGGGACATCCGGGCTTGGGGTTAGAACGAAATGTTACAGGCTCAGGATACACTGCTTCGCTCATGTTCAGAAATCGTGCGCGACACATCTCACTGCGGGGGCGCTTTTTCTTGACATGAGCGAACTGCTTTACATGCGCATCGAGGGCCCTTCGCGCAGAAACTTCTCTGGGTCTTTCTCGAATGCGACTTTGCAGCCGCGCCCGCAGAAGTAGTAGGTCGCGCCTTTGTATTCAGTCTTGATAGCCTCGGCGCTTTCCTCCACGGTCATGCCGCAGACGGGATCAATATGTTCCTTCGGTTGATTCATGTGCAGCTCCTTATGAAATGAAATAGCAGCCCATCAAAACACAAAGTCACACAGAAACACAAAGAAAAGTTTGTGTCCTTAGTGAAACTTTGAGTCTGGGTGTTTGCAGCATCGTTCAATGGGCTACGCGAAAATGGCGCAAGCGCAAACTGTTGGTCACGACGAAGATACTCGAAAACGCCATCGCCGCCGCTGCGATGATGGGACTGAGTTGAATTTCAAAGAATGGATACAGCACCCCTGCGGCGATGGGAATGCCGGCGACGTTGTATGCGAACGCCCAGAAGTAGTTGCCGTAAATCGTGCGAATCGTCTGGCGCGAAAGCTGAAGCGCGGTGACCAGACCGCGCAAATCGCCGCGCATCAAGGTGATGTCCGCCGCTTCCATCGCCACGTCGGCGCCTGTGCCAAGCGCGATGCCTACATCCGCCGCGGCTAATGCGGGCGCGTCGTTGATGCCGTCGCCAACCATCGCGACGATTTGGTGTTGCGCCTGCAGCGTGCGCACCTGCTGCTCTTTCTGTTCGGGCAGCACATCGGCAAAATAATTTGCGATGCCGACTTGCTGCGCAATGGCGGCGGCCGTGCGTTTGTTGTCGCCCGTCAGCATGTGCACGTCCACGCCGAGCTGTTGCAAGGTGGTAACGGCTTCGCGCGCTTCGGACTTCAATGTGTCGGCGACGGCGACCAAGCCCGCTGCCGCGCCATCTATCGCCACAAACATCGTCGTCTTGCCTGCGCTCGCTAATTTTTGCGACACTCGCTCTAACGCATTGAATGAGATGTGTTCATCCACCATCAGCTTATTATTGCCGATGATGAGCGTATGCCCGTCCACACGCGCGCGAATGCCGTGGCCTGTCAGCGATTGGAAATCAGTGGCTTGCGACAATCTCAAGCCTTGCTCGTTAGCGCGCTGCACCATCGCTTGCCCCAGTGGATGTTCGCTCAGTTTCTCGGCGGAGGCGACGAGGCGCAACAACTCGTCGTTAGCAGATAGCGTGTGGCTGAGGGCTGGTGGCTGATGGCTGATAGCCGTTTGCAATTCGCTGGCTGCCATTGGCGGTTCGCCATTTGCATCCTGAGTTTGTCGCAGGACGCCATTTGCCAGTTGCCAGTTGCTATCCACTACCACATCCGTCACCATCGGTTTGCCCAACGTCAATGTGCCTGTCTTATCGAGGATGATGGCGTTGAGCTTGTGCGCCGTTTCAAGCGCCTCGCCGCTGCGAATCAACACGCCGCTTTCCGCGCCCTTGCCTGTGCTGACCATGATGGCAGTCGGCGTCGCCAGTCCGAGCGCGCAAGGACACGCGATGATCAGCACGGCGATGAGACTCTTGAAGGCAAAAGTAAAATCGGGCCCAAAGAAGTACCACACGGCAAACGTCGCCGCTGCGACCACCAACACAATCGGCACGAACACTGCCGAAATTTGATCGGCAAGGTGTTGAATCGGCGCTTTCGAGCCTTGCGCTTGCTCGACCAATTGCACGATTTGCGCGAGCGCCGTTTCTTTGCCAACCTTGCGCGCTTCAAATTGAAATGCGCCTGTTTGGTTGACCGTGCCGCCCATCACCTTGTCGCCGCTGTGCTTCTCGACGGGCAAGCTCTCGCCTGTCAACATGGATTCATCTAACGATGATGTGCCTGACAACACGACGCCATCCACAGGCACACGCTCGCCGGGACGCACGAGAATCACATCACCCACGCGCACTTTTTCGACGGGTAATTCGATTTCCGCTGCGTTGCGGATGACGCGCGCTGTTTTCGGCGCGAGGTTCATCAGTTTTTTGATGGCTTCGCTCGTCTGCCCCTTCGCGCGCGCTTCGAGATACTTGCCGACTTTGATGAGCGTGATGATGACCGCTGCCGTTTCGAAGTACACGTGGTCGCCAAGATTGAAGCCGACGAGACGCCCCAGCAGCACGAGCACACTATAAAAGTATGCCGCATTGGTGCCAAGCGAGATCAACACGTCCATGTTCGGCATCAGTCGCCGCGCTGACTTCCACGCGCCCACGTGGTACGCGCGCCCCACGTACAATTGGACGGGCGTCGCCAATGCGAGCAGCAGCCAATCGAACCATGCTGCCGCAAACAACCACGCCAGCACGTCGTGGCGCAGCAATACGCTATGCAGCAAATCGCGCGTCATCGCTAACAGAAACAACGGCGTGGTGAACGCGATGCCGACGCTCAAGTTGACGCGCTCGCGCGCCAACTCGCGTTGGCGCGCGACGCGCTCACGGTCAACCGGCTCAGTCATCGTTGCGTCCTCTGCCTCGTGCGCGAGCTGCGCGCCCGCCTGCTCAACCGTCGCGCGCAAATCGGCGATGGTGACTGCGCCAGGAATGATACTGACGGCGGCGCGGGTCGCGTCTAGCTGCGCATCCAACACCCCCGTTAGCCTGTTGAGCGCCGCCGCGACTTTCGCAGCGTCGTTGACCGCGCGCAAGGGCAGCTCGATTGTGTCGGTCAGCACGTCGTAGCCCACCTCACGCACGTGGAATACCATGTCGCCAACCGTCGCGCGCGTCGGATCGTATTGCACCAGCGCGCGTTCCGTCGCCAAGTTCACCACGGCCTTTTCCACGCCGGGCGTGTCTGTCAAGCCATGCTCGACGTGTCGCACACAACTGGCGCACGTCATCCCTTCAATCGGTAACACAATTTGTTGGGTTGCCATCATACCTCACGCTCGACACGAAAACACGAAGATGTCACAAAGCCTTTGTGTTCTTTGCTTCTCTTGGGGTGTTTGTGTCGAGTGGTTACTACAACGCATTCGCCGTTTCAAAGACTTCGAGCAGCTCTTTGATGACGCGCTCGCGCTCTGCCGTCTTGTTTGAGCGAATCGCCGTCGTCACGCACTCGTCCAGATGCTTTTCCAGAATCAGCGCGTTCAATTTTTGGATAGCTTTCTCAATCGCCTGTGTTTGCTTGATGACATCCACGCAGTAAGCGTCTGCTTCGAGCATCCGCACGACGGCGTTCATGTGTCCCTGAATCGAGCGCGCGCGATTGACCAATTGGGTTTTCTCTGCGACTGCCATCGTGACCCCCTTAACTCATTCTACAGATACCCCCCCTAGAGGGGATGGGATTGTTTTTACTATATCAGCGTGTGAGGGATTTGTCAATGTTCAAACAACCTTCTGCGCGCCCTTACGTTGAGCCAAAACTTAGCCAATTTTCACCCATGTTTCACCCCACTTGAAGCTTGCGCCGCTACGCTATGGAAGTCGAAGGGTTAGCGGCTGTGCGCGGCGCATCACTCGCGCTGGTCAGTTATCCGCAGACGCAGAACCACTACAATTTCTAGCTCTGCCGATTTGAGTGTGGAATTGCTCAAGCTGGACTCCCGTTGATCGCGCATCCGGCGACAGAGTGGCGCATTGGACAATTCGCCGCGAGCGTTCTACGCCAAAATCGAGAGAGTCTAATTTCTGAAAGGACGATAACCAATGTCTAAAGCATGGGTAAATCAAAGGCTCCGTGTGCTGTGCGTTTTATTGCTCCTGTTGCTGGGCGTTGCCTGTGGCGCAAGCAATACCCCTGCGCTCACGCCAACCGCCGTGGCGCCTACTCTGATGCCTGCCGTTGTTTCGCCCGCTGCTGCTCCAATCACCACAGCCGCTGTAACGCCCACCCAAAGCGCGACGCGCGTCACGCCCGTCGCCTCCACGCAAATCGCCGTGACCAAACTCAATCTCAATACGGCGTCGGGTGATGATTATCTCAAAACGATACCGGGTTTTAGCAGCCGTATGGTGCGCGAGTTTTTGGAATATCGCCCCTACATCAGTATCCAACAGTTTCGCAAAGAGATTGGCAAGTACGTCAGCGCACAGCAAGTGGCTGAATACGAAAAATACGTTTACGTGCCGATTGACGTGAACAAGTCCGATGCGGCGACCTTGCAACAAATTCCAGGCTTGGACGCCAATGAAGTTGCTGAATTGCTGACCGCGCGCCCGTATGCCAACGCCGACGCATTTCTTGTTAAACTAGCCAAGTATGTCTCGGAAACCGAGTTGGCTATAGCCAAAACATATTTGAGCGCGCCATGAGTTCCGCTCTCATTTTGCAGCGCCTACGGCGCTTTCTGTTTGGGCTTGCCGCGTTGCTGTGTCTTGGCACGCTGACGGAATTGTGGTTCACCAAACAGCATCACGCGCAGACGCCCATACAACTGGTGCCATTCGGCTTGTGCGCGCTGGGTTTATGCGCCAGCCTGGTCGCGTGGATACGACCACGCCCTCTGACGTTGCGCGGTTTGCGCGCGTGCATGGTTTTGCTATTGGGTGGCAGTGTGTTGGGAATTTACGAACACATCGCCAGCAATTTGGAGTATTTGTTGGAGATTCATGTGACGGCCACGGCGCGCGATGTTTTCATGGAGGCGTTGAGCGGCGCCAGCCCCTTGCTCGCCCCTGGGGTGTTGGCCGTGGCGGCTGTGGTAGCGCTGGCCGCAAGCTATCACCATCCAGCGTTAAGAAATGCGACGATGGATGAACAAGTAAACGAGTGAATCGAGCGCTATTTGCTGAAAGAGATTGACGGGACCCTCAACGACGACGAGCGCAACGTGATGGAAGCCGTCGCCGTGTGTTCGCGACGCGCTCACCGCCATCCTCGACGGCGAAAGCCCACGCCGCTCGCTTGCTGCGCTGAGTGAACGCTTCCTGTTGACCGTAAGCGAGAGCAAGCGGGGCAAAGCCTATCGCCAGCATACTATCGTGCAAGCGTTTTGCTATGACCAATTGGGTAAGCGCAAACAAGCGACGTTGCGCCAACGCGCGGGCGCGTATTACGAGACCGCTGACGTGGACTTATTGAGGGCGGCGTGTCACTGCGCGGCGGTGGGTGAACAGACGCGCGCAGCCCAGTTGGCGACACGCGATGTATGGGTGCTCATCAAGCAAGGACAGGCGCACGCGTTGCGCCCATTGGTGGAGTCATTCAAAGCGGAATCGCTGGATGCAACGCAAGGAGTGAACATGGCCATGGCGCGCACGAAATCGTTGCGTGAACTGATACAGTTGATCGGCGAGACGAAAGAAACACTCTTGACGAGGGTCTTCTGAGGTTGCGCTTCGATGCGCAAGGCAGCTCATTTGCCACAGGCACAAAAACCTATGCGTATCGTCTGGTGACGACGCGGGATACGATGCCGCAGATGATGGCGCCTATCACACTGGAACAACTTGCTATCGAAGCCGTTCTCGATACAGGCGCGCCGTTTGCGATTTGCAGTCCCGCTGTGGCGTTGGCTTTAGGCTTAGACTCGTAAGCAGCGCTGCCTGCACCGTCGCTCGAAATACGCGGCTTGTAATTGCAAGGCGCTTTGCAGCGCCTGACTTTGACTATCCATGCGGACATGGGCGAGTCTCTCACCCTTGAAGCGACGGCGTTTGCGCCTGAGTTAGATTTTGGGGTGGATTGGGCGAGTTTCCTTATTTTTCCTGACGATGGTCCTTCGCTCTATGTCGGCGGGTTTTTGTTTTCCCTAGCATTTGACATCTCTCCCCCATCACGCATAATCACCTTATGCGTTACCTGCTGTGTTTAACGCTCATCTTATGCGTATGCCTCGGCGCGCAGAGCAGCGCTTACGCCGCGCCCAACCCATGGGAGCTCGCCGTCTTGCTGCAAGAGGCGGACACCGCACGGAGTCATGGCAACTATCCTGTCGCGATTGCGACCTATCACCAAATCGCGCAGCTGGGCGGAGACGACGCGGAAGCGTTGCCGTTTGTGCGTTCGGCGTGGTATCGGCTCGCGCAAACATACATGCTGGACCGCAAGCCCGCTGATGCGATTGAAATTTGGCAGCGGTTCATCACAGAGTATCCCGACGACCCGCGTCGCGCGTATGCGCTGTTGCAATTGGGCAACTTGCGGATGGAACAGAAAAATTTTGCCGCCGCGCTCATCGCGTATCAAGCGTACCGCTTGTTTGTGCCAACAGAAGACCCGCTTGCGCCGTACGTTTCGCTGACGTTGGGGCAAGCGTACGCGGAGAACGGGCAGCAGCTCTTGGCGACGGCGGAATTGCGCGGCGTACTCAATGTGCCCAACCTGATGAACACGACGCGCACGACGGCCCACCATTTGCTGGGCGACGTGTTGCTCAAAGCAGGCGATACAGCTGGCGCGCTGCAAGCGTACGAAGCGGGCATGAAGGAAGCGCAAACGGCGACGGCGCGCGCGCGTTTGGGTGTGGCGATTGGCCGCGCGCTCAAGCAGAGCGATAAAAAGGACGAAGCCATCGCCTACTTCAAGGGTGTGTTGTCCGAAGCGACGAGCGGCGACGGCGCAACACAAGCTGTCGAGGAATTGGTCGCGCTCGGTGTGAAGGATTTCAACTTCTATCAAGCAGGCATGGCCTACTACGCGCGCCGTCAGTGGGCGAATGCGCTGACCTGGCTGCGGCGCTCGCTCAACGAGCAAGCGGTCACGGAGAATGCTTATTACTATGCCGCCAAAGCCTACGAGTTCAATCGCCAGCACGACCTCGCCATCCGCGCGTGGGGACAGATGATTGAAGCGTTTCCTGATAGCGAGAAAGCCATCGAAGCCCGCTTTGAACGCGCCGACGACTATCATCGTTTGGGCAACGATGTGACCGCCTTTAAGTTGTGGCGCGATTTGGCGGCAGCGTATCCGCACAGCAAATGGGCGGAGGAAGCGCTGTTTGCGATTGCTGTCGCCTATGATGAGTTTGGCAAATATGCCGACGCTGCGAAGCAATACGAAGCGACGCAAGCGACGTTCCCCAACGGCGCGCGCGCGAGTGAGGCGTTGACGCGCGCGGGCATGGCGCGTATCCATCAGAACGATTGGAACGGCGCGCAGCTTGTGCTTGAAAAAGCCGTCTCGTCGTATCCGCAAGCGAACGCGCGGGCGCGCGCTTATTATTGGCTTGGCAAAGTCGCACAGCACCAAGGACGCAGCGCCGATGCGCGTATGTTGTGGCTGAACGCGTATCGCGCGAACCCGATGGACTATTATGGATTGCGTGGGTGGGACATGGCGCAGAGCAGTGCGCCTGTTGGCACGGAACGCGCGACAACGTTCGTGTTGCCCACCTATTTCGCGGGCGAGCGACAAGCGATGGAACGCTGGCTGCGCGCGTGGGCTGCGCCCGAAGATGAACTGATGAGCTGGCGCGTGTTGCCGCCGCTGTCAGACTTGTCGGATGGCATTGCGTACAGTGCGGCATGGCAACGCGCGAAGTTGCTGTGTGAAGTCAATATGCGCGCCGAGTGCAAGACCGAGCTGCGCGCCATCGCCGCGCCAATCAAAGACCCTGTGGTATTGTATCAGCTAGCATTAGCGTTCCGCGAGGTGGGTTTTCATGATCTCTCGTTGCAAACGGCGTATCGTGTGTATTTGGCGTCGCCGCAGCGCAACTTGCAAGACACGCCCGAGCTGTTGCAACGCCTCGTCTATCCGACGCCATTCGCGCCGCTGGTCGTGAGCGAAGCACAGAAGAATGGCTTCGACCCGTTGTTGTTCTATGGTCTCATCTGGCAAGAGAGTCAGTTCGACCCTGGCGGTTTGTCGGTCGCGTTTGCGTATGGGTTGACGCAAGTCATCCCTAGCACGGGGCAAAGCATCGCCGCCGAACTGAAGAAGCCCAACTTTCAAATCACCGATTTGTACAAGCCATACCTGAGTTTGGAATTTGGCGCGTATTATTATGGCAAGACGTACAAATTTCTGAACAAAGATTTTATGATGGCGCTCGCAGGCTACAACGGGGGACCCGGTAATGCTGCAAAATGGAAACACACCGACCCCGACCTCGGGGTAGAAAATGTTGACTTTGATGAGACCCGCACTTACGTGCGACGAGTGTATCAGCACTATTGGTTTTACCGCAGCTTATACGGACAATAGCCATAGCTGATCTCACGCCAACAACCAAAGCGCGCGAGGGTCTCTGACCCTCGCGGGCTTCTCTTTCTGACTCCTGAC
>CAZDYP010000169.1:0-7944 GCA_964509505.1 uncultured Anaerolineae bacterium
TGCAGCGATTTCTAAGCGCCCAACCCTGCCACTTTTAAAACACTCTCTTACGGAGTCATTGCGGATGAAACGACGCCATCTCCCATTTTCAGTGGGAGACTGCTTCGCAAAAAACACTCGCAATGACGCCTTTGCGTAAGGTGAGTTACTTCACTGGAAGCGTGGCAGCACTTTGTTCAAAAACAGCTCAATGCCTTCGGTGCTGGGAAAATCGCGGAAGCGGAGCATGAAATGGCGCGCGCCCAAATTGATAAATGTTTCGAGTTGACGCGTGACCTCATCCGCATTCCCTGCGACGATGCTGAGGTTGCCCATTTGACGTTGCACTCGGCTTGGGTCTTCAGAGAGGCTCACGAACTGGCACGTCGTAAGTGTCAGCTCGTTGAAGTCACGTCCCACCGCAGCGCAATGTTGCTTTAATACATCGAGCTTGTGCGTGAACTCGGTGGGCGTGCGCCAAGGATGATTCCACCAATCCGCATATTTTGCCGTCGTGCGCAGGGTGCCTTTTTCGCCGCCGCCGCCAATCAGCAACGGCATAGGCGACGAGGGCAATGGGTCATTATAAGCATTCTCAATGTGGTAATACTTGCCTGTGAACGAGGCAGGCGATTGGGTGAGCATGAGCTTGACGATTTGCGCGTATTCGTCGAGCTGGCGTGTGCGGACGCCGGGCGCTGGAAACGGATAGCCATAGGCGCGATACTCGTCTTCTTTCCAACCCGCGCCGATGCCAAGAATCAAACGCCCATCGGTGAGATAGTGCAACGTCGTCGCCATCTTCGCCAACATGGCGGGATTGCGATACGACTGACCCAGCACGAGCGTGCCAAAACGCAACATTGGATACAAGCCCATCAAATACGCGAGATGCGTCCACCCTTCGAGCGTGTCGTTAGAACCCTTGTCGCTGATCCATTGAAAATGATCTTCGAGCCACGCCGTTTGAAAGTAACTACCGATGAGCGCGAGAAATTTTTTGTTGTCCGCGCGCAACGTCTCGCGCGCCTGACCTGACATAGGCACAGGTTGCACGACCCAGCCAAACCCGATAGCATTTGCTTGTGACATGCTTGCTCCCCAATCAAGAGATTGCGAAATTGAGAATTTATCCGCCGAGCGCCAGACTCACGATGCCTAGCACAATAAATAACGCGCCTAACGCACGACTGTAACCTAAATGCTCTCGACGCACACGCCAACCATAGAGTGAGCTCATCACGATGCTCGCGCCGCGCAGGGCGCTGACGTAGCTGGTTGGCGCGAGCGTGAGCGCCCATAACACGACCATGTAGTTGACGACGTTGATGACGCCGGTGCTGACGATGCTCAACCAGTTGGTGCGCCACTCGCGCTGCGCGGTGAAACGATGACGCGTCACGACGACGTATAGCGATGAGCCCAAAGCCATGATGGTGAAGATATATAGGTTGTACGTCCACGGCGAGATCAACCGCGCCCCTTCGCGATCCGCCAGCGTATAGGTTGCGATGCACAGTCCGCTTACCAATGCCCAACGCGATGAGACATTTTCTAGCGAGCGAATGGGACGCAGCCAATCACGCAAGCTCGGCAACGTCGTGAGGTAGATGCCGACAATCATCAGCGTGACGCCGACGTAACCCAATAACGGCAACTGCTCACCCCTCACCCCACTCGACCATGCAAAGACGAAGAACGGCGCAGAACCGCGCGCCAACGGATACACCAACGATAAATCGCCATGCTCATACGCTTTGCTCAAAGCGATCATGTAGCCGATTTCCGCTGCGCCGCTGATGACCAAGATGGGTAATAGCGCAGGAAACATTTGCGGCGGCGTTGCCCACAACGCGACGGGCGCAAACACCAACACCGACACGACCACCGAAAACGCCATGAATGCGGCTTTGTTGATGCTCTGCTTCAGCAGCAAGTTCCAGGAGGCGTGCAGCAACGCGCCGCCTAAGACGAGGCTGAGCGCAAAGGTGGACAGCATGATTTAGCTGCCGAGCGTGAAAAGCGGAGGCAGTTGGGGCGAGAAGGGTTTGATCGTTACGTCAATGAGGAAGGGCAACACCTGCTGAAAGATGGAAACCACACGCGAGCTATTCATGTCGAGCAAGGTTTGGCGTATGGGCTCGGCGCTCGCGCCCCATGGCACTGCCGTTACCAAGCGCAGCGCGAGCAAAAGCAATGCAATGAAAATGAAAGCAGAAAGCGCGCCGAAGATCGCGCCGAGCATGTGCGTGAACAAGTTCATCGTATGGCCCTTTTCGTAACGACGACGCACGATGTCCCAGACGATGAAATTGGTGATCAAGGCGCTGAGAAAAAACAACAAAAAGAAAGCCACCATCTGCGCGGTGGTGGCAGACATGCTCTTGGCATTTTCCGTCAGGATGGCAGCGACGCGCAGGTGCGAAATCGTTGACAATAAGAGCGAAAGGTACACGGCGGCTAGCCATAAACCTTGCCGCACCGCGCCTTGCACATAACCGATGAACAAGCCAGCCAGCAACAGTATCGCAATCAAGACATCCATAGTCAGAGCCATACAGATCTCCTGGTGACGAGGCGTGATCACGCCCAAGCGTTTGATTGCAGTATAGTCGTCTTATAGTCAGTTAGTCAATTAGTCGCTAGGCGCTAGCGACTAACCACTAGCGACTACAACTAACCACGCAACTCCGCGCCCAGCGTATCCGTGACTTTTTTGACGATGCGCCCGCGAATCTTCGCCGCTTCGTCGTCAGTCAAGGTACGCTCATCGTGTTGATAGGTCAACGCATACGCCAGCGACTTCTTGCCCGCGCCCAGCTGTGCGCCGCGATACACATCGAACAACGTCACCGAGCGCAACATCGCGCCGCCGCTCTCCCAAATTAGCGCCTCGACTTGCGCGGCAGGCAGGTCGTCGTTCACGATGAGCGCGATGTCCTCGCGCACCGCAGGGAAGCGCGGCAAGGCTTTGAATTTAGGCGACCCCATGCAGCGCATCAGCGCCTCCACCTCGAACTCCGCAAGGCACACAGGATCGAAGGGCAAATCGAAATGCTCGCGCACTTGTGGATGCACTTCACCCAAGACGCCAATGAGCGTCTCGCCGGAGCTCAACGTCGCCGCGCGTGCAGGATGCAACGTCGGATGCTCGCTCGGCGTGAACTTCACGTCGGGCAGCTGCAAACTGCGCACGAGTGCGTCCACCACACCTTTCATGTCAAAAAAGTCCAGGCGCGGGCTGGTCTTACCCAACCACGTGGTGGCGTCGCGTGAGCCCGCCAGCGCGATAGTGAGACGCGCTTTTTCGTTGGGCAACGGTTCGCTGTGTTGCGGCACATACGCGCGTCCAATTTCGAACAACAACACGCGCTCACGATGACGCAGGGCTTCGCGCGCCATGTCGAGGAGGCTGTGCATCAACGTGTGACGCATCACGCGCCGCTCTGGGCTGATGGGATTCGCCAGCGTGATGTACGCTGATGCGTCAAGGTCGGCTTGTGTCGGGTCAGGATACAACAAGGCTTCACGCTCGACTGTCGTCAACGGATACGAGATGATTTCCTGCAAGCCCGCGCCGACGAGAATATCGCGCATTCTGTCTTCCGCTTCGAGCGAGACATTGCGGCGTTGCGGCGGCAGCTCGTCCATCATCCGTGTCGCAGGAATTTGATCGTAGCCGATGATGCGCGCGATTTCCTCCACGATGTCGGCGGGGATTGACACGTCGAGCCGATGCTCGGGCACGGTGATTTCGAGAATCGCGTATTGCATCGAACGCATCGTGATGGTTTCGAGCAACGTCACCGTGAACTCAAGCGATTCTAAAATTTCTTTGATGCGTTCAATCGTCACATCAATACCGAGCAAGCGTTTGATTTCGCGCGTATCGAAGTTGACGACGGTTGGCGCTTTGGGATTGGGATAGCAGTCCACCAGTTCAGGCGCCACCTCACCGCCTGCGAGTTGGCGCATCAAATCAGCCGCGCGCAAACAAGATGGCACAGTTGACGAGTCTGGCACACCGCGCCCGAAGCGCGCGGTGGCTTCGCTAGGCAGTTTCAACGTCTGCGCGGTCTTGCGGTTGTTGATGAAGTTCCAACTCGCCGATTCGATCAACACATTTCTGGTGTTAGCGTCAATCTCGGTTTCTGCGCCGCCCATGATGCCGCCCACCCCCACCGCGCCCGACGAGTCCGCCACCATCACCATATCATTCGAGAGGGCGCGGTCAACACCATCGAGCGTGATGATGTGTTCACCATCGTACGCACGGCGCGCAAGCAACAACGGTGGATGCACGCCATCGCGTTGGGCGCGTGCGAGCAACTTGTCATAATCAAAGGCGTGAATCGGTTTGCCCGATTCCATCATCACGTAGTTCGTGATGTCCACGACGTTGTTAATGGCGCGCACGCCCGTTAGCTGCAAACGGCGCTGCATCCATTCAGGCGATGGGGTAAGCGTCACATTGCGAATGAGCGTGGCAGTGAAACGTGGACAGAGCGCGGGCGCGTGGATTTCGATTTTGATCCAATCGGAAGAGTTATCAACGACTGAAGATTGAAGATTAGAGTTGATTTTGCCGGCTTTTTCGCCTTTGAAGGTTGCGCCTGTAAGCGCGGCGACTTCGCGGGCGACGCCGATAATGGATTGGCAGCGCGCGATGTTCGGCAGGATCTCAATGTGCAAAACGACATCGCCCCAATAATCTGCGAGCGGCATGCCGACGGGCGCATCATCCGCGAGGATGATGATGCCCTCATGTTCGTCGGAGAGTCCAAGTTCTTTTTCGGAGCAGACCATCGCATTCGATAGGATGCCGCGAATTTTCGACGCTTTGAGCGTCATTAACTTCTGCCCTTCGGCGTGACCGTCGTAGAGCTGCGCGCCTTCCATCGCAAAGACCACTTTGGGGCCATTGGATAGTTTGCCCTGTCCTTTCCAGTGGAAGAGGTTGGGCGCGCCCGTGACGACGCGATGCACCGCTTCGCTGTCCGCGCCATAGTTCACATCCGCCAACACGAGCCGATCCGCGTTGGGATGCGGCATCACTTCAACGATTTGCGCGACCACGATTTTGTCGCGCGCCCACACCAAGCCGACCTCTTCATTCACGCCCCACTCGTTTTTCACAGGAGGCGCGATGCCGATGTAAGCGACCTTGCTCACCTCCGCGCCCGCGACGGTCAAGCGAAAGGCGAGCTCAGCAGGCGCGAGGGTGATGTCAACAAATTCTTTGAGCCAAGAAAGAGGAACTCTCATTATCTATATCTCCGATGGAATCAAAAGGAAATAAGGGGAGATAAAGGGAGATTAGGAGACATTAGAGGAAGTGATGCGCGTCAGGCATTTCCCCTAATGTCCTCTCATTTCCCCTAATTTCCCTGTTGCGAGTGCAGGATTAACAAACCTTGGTTGCAGGAGGCGTTCTCGACGTAGTTGGTCGCGCCGTTCCCATTCCATGCGACACACGCGGTCGAGCGCGCGAGCGTCGGCTGCCCAATCGCTTTGCTAACGCTGCGCTAGAATTGTTCAAGGAAGCGAATGTCGTTGCTGAAGAAGTAGCGAATGTCGTCAATGCCATACTTCAACATCGCAGGGCGCTCGACGCCCATGCCGAAAGCGAAGCCCGAAAATTCTTGTGGGTCGTAGCCGCCGTTCTGCAACACGACCGGATGCACCATGCCCGCGCCCGCAATTTCGAGCCAACCTGTGTACTTGCACACGCGACAGCCTTTGCCGTCGCATAGCATACAGTCCATGTCCACCTCGATGCTCGGCTCAGTGAATGGGAAGTAGCTGCCGCGAAAACGCACTGTACGGTCTTCGCCATACATCATGCGCGCGAACTCTGCGAACACACCCTTCAGATCGCCGATGGTGATGTGCTTGCCGACGGCTAAACCTTCGACCTGATGGAACATGAATTCACTGCGCGCGGTGACTTGCTCGTTGCGGAAGCAGAGACCCGGCAAGATGAGGCGGATGGGCGACGGATAAAATTCGCGCATCGCGTGAATCTGCCCCGGCGAGGTGTGCGTGCGCAGGATGACGTTGGGCGTGGTCGTGTAGAGCGTGTCCTGCATGTCGCGCGCGGGATGGTGCGGTGGGATATTGAGCAGTTGGAAGTTGACTTCGTCTGTTTCAACTTCGCGCGAGCGATAGACTTGGAAACCCATGAGCGCGAAGATGCGATAGATGTCGCGTAGCGTCTGCGTGCTGAGGTGCAAACGCCCTTGCGCCGTCGGGCGGCCGGGCAGTGTCACATCGGCGCGTTCATGTTTGAGCGCAGCTTGTAACGCTTGCTCTTTCAACGCCGCGAGTTTCGCATCGTAAGCCATTTGCAATTCGAGCTTGAGCCGATTCGCGGCTTGCCCAAACGCAGGGCGTTCCTCGCGCGGCAATGTGCCGACCATGCCGAGCAAGTTCGTGAGCGAGCCTTTGCGCCCCAGCACGGCGCTGTGCCATGCGTCGAGGTCGGTTAAGGTGGTTATGTTGGTTAGTTGGTTGATGGCTTCGGTGCGAAGCGAGTCGAGTTGAAATGACATAGAAACTCCTTACGATGAAACCAAAACTGGCTAAACGAGTGATGACAAAAAACAAAAACGCCCTCGCCCCCAGCAGGGACGAGAGCGTTTGCTCCCGTGGTACCACCCATGTTTCCGCATGGAGGACATGTTTCAAACTTATCCCACCACTTGGACACTTCACACCCCATAACGCAGGGTTGCGGCACGACCTACTGCTTAAGCTCCAATGACTAATTACCAATTACTCATTACTGGTTAGTCATTGTTTTCAGTCGTCAGCTCCGGAGTGAATTTCAGCTCGCTTCCACTGTAGCAGCTCGCAATCGGTGGCTGCCTTCCCTGTCAGCATCGGCGGGCTTACTCTCTCCATCGTCACCGGTGAACGAGATTATACAGGGAAATGGGGAAAGAGGGAAACGAGGAGACGAGTAATAAGTGATTGAGTGACGAGTGAGGAATGACGAGCGACAAGTGACGAGTGACGAATAATACAGAACAGCAGTATAATAGCGTCTGTCATTCTCGATTGTGAGGTTCATCAGAACGATGGCTAAACGCCCAAGCAAGAAACAACAAACTGCAACCATTGGCTCGCTGCTTGTCGCATTGGCGATTGCAATTTTGTCTTATCTGGCGAATGAATTGGGGTTGCTTCCCACAGCGCCTGAGACGCCAGACACACCGCCCGCGCGCGCCACCAATGCGCCATCACGCGCGCCGACGAGCAATATGCCTGCACCCACGTTTGCGCCCGGTGCGAGCAGCTTGCCCGATATGCCCGTCAAGCCGAAGCCGCAACAAATCACATTCAAAGGTTGTCCACCCGAAGGCGATGGCGGCGACCCTGAAATGAATCGTTTGAAGAACCGTGTGGATGAGGGCAACTACGTGCCTGTGTCGTTCGACGCCATTTTCAATTTGACGTGGCCCAAAGCGATTGAAACCAAAGACCGCAATCGCTGGTCGAGAGCGGACGCCGCCGAGATTGCCAAATATGAAGGCATCCCCGTGCAAATCGAAGGCTATTGGGTAATGGCGCGACTGTCGGGACCTGAATCACCGAATTGTCATGGCGAAGATGCGGAGTATCGTGACCATCACATCTGGATGGTTAAAAATCCCAACGATGACCGCCCCCAGTCCATCGTCATCGAACCGACGCCGCGCGTGAAGGCGAAGCATCCCAGTTGGACGACAGAAAACTTCAATCGTGTGGCGCGCGAGAAGTTGCGCTTGCGTGTGAGCGGGTGGTTGATGATGGATGCCGAACATCCCATCGAGATTGGCAAGACGCGCGGCACGATTTGGGAGATTCACCCCATCATGCAAGTCGAAGTGCAACAGCAAGGTCGTTGGGTGACGTTGGATGATTTTGCAAAACGGTAAACGTAAGAGACCTCACAGGTTTTAGAAACCTGTGAGGTCTGCCGCC
>CAZDYP010000169.1:8044-11781 GCA_964509505.1 uncultured Anaerolineae bacterium
TCGTCGGCGGACGATATCTGATGGCTTGATGGCAATCAAGGAGGTGATACGCCATGTAAGACACAATCACAAGGGCGAGCGAGCGTATGGGCTTGATGCGTATGCGTCAAGCAACGAGGTAGAGGTTCTCCGTCACTGGCGGAGCTAACCCATGTGTAACGCAAAATGACATTTTGCGCTACATGGGAAAAATCGAAACATCAGCGGATGCCTCTCAAGTCGTTTCAGACTTGGCTTGTCCCCACACATCTTCGTTAGTTTGTGATGCGCGTCTGCACGCATCACGTTGCATTAACCTCAATCATGTTCATCTTTCGACAAGCTCAGGATGAACATTCGCCCCAGGAGGCTTCACTATGTGTGGCATTATCGGCTACGTAGGACAACGCGCGGCAGCGCCCATTTTGTTGGATGGCTTGCGGCGACTCGAATATCGCGGCTACGATTCGGCGGGCGTCGCCATCATTGCGCCCGACGCGCAACTCGTCGTGCACAAGCGCGAAGGCAAACTCTCAAATCTGCTCTCGCTATTGGAATCGGTCGCAAAGAACGACGGCGCCATTGGCGTCGGTCACACGCGCTGGGCGACTCACGGCGCGCCCAACGACGTGAACGCGCACCCGCACACCGATTGCGCGGGGCGCATCGTCGTCGTCCACAACGGCATCATCGAAAATTATTTGGAACTGCGCGAGCGACTCATAGCGCAAGGACATACCTTTGTTTCGGAAACCGACACCGAAGTGTTGGCGCATCTGGTCGAAGCAGAATATGGCGCGCAAAACGGCGCGCGCGACTTCACAGAAGCGGTGCGACGCGCGTTGCAACAAGTGCATGGCGCGTACGCGCTTGCGGCGCTGTGTCAAGACGATCCAGACCTTGTGGTGGGCGCGCGGCAACACGCGCCGTTGATGATCGGCTTGGGTGACGGCGAGAACTACGTTGCTTCGGACATTGCCGCCATGCTCGCGCACACGCGCACGATGGTCGCGCTCGAAGACGGCGAGTTGGTCGCCGTGCGACGCAGCGGCGCGACGATTCAAAAGCTAGATGGCAGCGTCGTGCGGCGCGAGCCATTCATCGTCGAATGGGATGCGGAGAGCGCGAGCAAGGGCGGCTATCCGCATTACGTCCTCAAAGAAATCAACGAGCAACCCGAAGCGCTGACCAATGCGCTGGTCGGACGCTTGCAAGGTGGGCGCGTCTCGCTTGCGGAACTCGCGCACCTGGACTTGTCGCGTATCGAGCGCATCGTATTGGTAGGTTGCGGCACCGCGTTTTATGCAGGCATCGTCGCGCGGTATTTGTTCGAACCATGGACCCAGTTGCCCGTCGAGACGACCGTCGCCTCAGAGTTTCGTTATGCTTCGCCTGTGTTGAACGAGCGGACGTTGTGTGTGTTCATCACACAATCGGGCGAGACCGCCGACACGCTTGCTTCGATGCGCATCGCGCAAGAGGCAGGCGCGATGCGCGTCGCGCTGACCAACACGCAAGGCAGCTCGATCACGCGCGGCGTCAACGCAGTCATCTTCTTGCAAGTCGGTCCAGAGATAGGCGTCGTCGCCACAAAGACCTTCACCGCGCAAATCATCTTGTTCACATTGATGGCGTTGCAGCTAGGCTTGCAGCGTGGCACATTGACGCGCGACGAAGCGCAACGTGTTGAACACGCGTTGCGGATGGTTCCAGAGCAGCTAACGCAGCTCATTCAGCGTTCCGACGAATACAAAGTCATCGCCGAAAAGTACGCGCGCCATCGCTCGATGTTTTTCTTGGGACGCCATCTCGGTTATCCTGTTGCGCTGGAGGGCGCGCTCAAGCTCAAAGAGATTTCGTACATCCACGCCGAAGGCTATCCTGCAGGCGAATTGAAGCATGGTCCGATTGCGATGCTCGACCCTGACATCCCTGTGATTGCGATAGCGACGCAAAGCCACGTCTATGAGAAGGTCATCAGCAACATCCAAGAAGTGCGGGCGCGCAAAGCGAAGGTTATCGGACTCGCCACCGAGGGCGACGCCGCTATTCGCAAACATTGTGACGACGTCATCTACATTCCAAAAACCCATGACGCACTCATGCCGTTGCTCGCCGTCGTGCCGTTGCAGCTGTTTGCATATCACGTCGCCGTCGCCTTGGGGCGCGACGTGGATCAACCGCGCAATCTGGCGAAGAGCGTGACGGTGGAGTGAGGGGATGAAGGGGTGAAGGGGTAAAGAGAACCCATGCAACACAAATGCCGAGCGCATACATCGCGCTCGGCATTTTCGTTCGCTCATGGATAGGATAGCTATGGCTGAATGCTGAAATCGTCGAAGCGATGTTGACCCGCGCTGCTGGCGTTGTATGACCACATGCCGACCTCGCCGCTGGTGAAGGTGCTGTCACTCGCCGTGATGCGGGTGATGCCATTCACATCTACGTTGAGCGCAGCGCCATTGGCGCGCAAGGTGATCGTGACCCATTGCGTGGTCTGAAAGCCGGGAATGGCGTAACTCCCCAACAGCGCCCAATCGTTGATGCGAAACAGTTTGACGTTGCCGCTACTGGTGAGGTCTACGTTGTAGCCCGTCGTCGGCACGCCGCCGCTGTAGCCGCCCCAACGCGCACCGAGTGTGGCCGTGCCATTGCCGCCTGTGATTTGCATTAGTGCCGACACCGTGACGTTACCGTATGGTCCACTGTTATATGAGGCCACTTGGTCGCTGCCCGCACCGACGTTGCACAGCGTTTGCGAGAGGATGTGCCAATCGCCACTGCGTTCCGTCCACTTGGGGCCGAGATTGGTCGAGTCGGGACGATTAAAGTCGTCGCCGGGAGTAGGTGTAGGAGTTGGTGTGTTGGTCGGCGTGTTGGTTGAGGTAGGCGTACGTGTGGACGTTGGCGTGTTGGTCGGGGTTGAGGTAAGCGTTGGCGTCAGCGTAGGTTGCGGTGTTGCTGTGTTAGTCGGCGTCGGCGTATGAGTGGGGGTATTCGTCGGTGTCGAAGTTGGTGTGTTCGTCGGCGTTGGAGTTTTAGTTGGCGTGTTGGTTGGGGTTGGTGTATTGGTAGGTGTATTCGTCGGCGTTGAGGTCGGGGTATTGCTTGGTGTGTTGGTAGGTGTTGCTGTAGGCGTTGGTGTCGGTGTTTTGGTAGGCGGCGGAGTGCGCCCTGGTGTTGATGTAGCCGTTGGGTTAGTGGGTGGCGTCGGAGTTGGAGGTAATGGATATGGTGCCAAGGTGGGAGTAGGGTCTGTGGTTCTCCCCAAGGCACTATCATCACCATTGGCAACTAAGGGTATGAGAGCCGCACTGCTGTTGCAAGCCAAAGGCAGATTGCCGGTGTTCAACTACCAACGCGCAAACCAAGTTCGTATCAGATAGCAAGTCGGTGATGTGCGTGCGTAACCTTGATGCCACTTTTGTTCATTATCGCCATCATCAGAATTCAGATTCCACACTGTAGCATAATCCGCTTGCTGTTCATAGCTTAGAAAATCATTCAATGAAGCCTTGGCATCAAAGCCATTATTCGTGTCTTTTTCGATGAGTGGATTGCCAAAGTTTTGTTGCGGTGATGACAAGTCGGCTTCAAGGATGAAACTGGGTCTGTTGCTAGACCGTTTGGCGGCAAGCGCTGATTGCATCGCCGATGGAAAGTACATGGATACATGCATCCCTTGATCAGAAAAATCCGCGCACCCTGCCCATGGCTCTTTGCCCAGGTTCCAGTAATTGTGCCAAGCATAGCCGTCA
>CAZDYP010000170.1:0-11665 GCA_964509505.1 uncultured Anaerolineae bacterium
GGCAACGTCGGTCAGCGCGTCATGCAATTGCTAATCGAAAAAGAAGAACACATTCGCCAGCGCTACGATTTGGCTTTCAACATCGTCGGCGTTGCGGATTCGTCGGGTGCGGCGTTCTCCACATCCGCTCAGAGGGAGGGACGTCCTGTGTTTGGCATCGCGCCAAAACGCGAGAGCCTCAACCTCCATGAGCTGTTACGATTGAAGCAAGCGAAGCAAGGCGTCGCCACCTTGCCCAAAGTTGGACACAACGGCATGAGCGCGGTCGAGATGTTGGAGAAGGTGGACGCAGGCGTGATGGTCGAAATGTCGCCTACCAACTTGCAAGATGGCGGTGAGGGCTTGCGCGCCGCCGAGGCAGCCATCGCCAAAGGAATGCACGTCGTCTTAGCGAGCAAAGGTCCGTTGGTCGTTGCCTATCCTCAACTAGCAGAAGCGGCCCAGAAAAAACAGGTGCGACTCGCGTTCAGCGCAGCGGTCGCCGGTGGGTTGCCGACGGTGAATCTTGGACGACGCGATCTTGTGACGGCGCGCATCGAACGCATCGAAGGCATCTTGAACGGTACGACCAACTACATCCTCACGTCAATGGCAGAGCAAGGCATGAGCTACGCCGACGCGCTCGCGGAAGCGCAACGGCGCGGCATTGCGGAAACTGACCCGACGCTCGATGTGGAAGGCTTTGACGCGGCGAGCAAGCTGCTGATTCTCGCGCACGCTGCGCTCGACTCCCATGCGACGCTCGACGATGTGGACCGTGTGGGCATCACAGGCGTGACGATGGATGATCTTCATCGCGCCAAGGCGGAAGGCAAAGTCATCAAGTTGTTGTGTGTGGCTGCGCGCGACGGCGATGGCTATAAACTCTCAGTGAAACCAACCGCATTGCCCGCCACCCATCCGATGGGACGCTTGAGCGCAGGGCAGATGGGTGTGCTATATGACAGCGATGTGAACGGCACGATTGTTGCGTACATCGAAGAAGGCAACCCAATGCCCACAGCGGCAGCGGTCGTGCGTGACCTCATCAATTTGTATTGGCAGGCGTGAGAGGGGAATGAGTAAGTGGTAATTGGAGGTTGGGAGTTGGAGGTTGGAGAGTAGAAGCTAGAGCATCCATGCCTGAACACTGAACATTGAACACTGAATACTGAACACAGCTTACGGAGAGGAGTAAGACTTGCCAAGAATAGGCTTGGGGGAATTGCTGTTGTGCATCGTGGTCATGGCGTTGATGATTGGCGTGGCGGCGATGCGCACGCGCTTGCAACGACGCAAGGATAAAGAGCGGACGCCTTGAATCAACAGACGAGGCGATGCGTTCCTCACGCACCGCCTCGTTTGATTTTATGGAAACGCGAAGCGGTTAAGACCTGCATTACGATACAAACAACGGCACCAACTTGAACTGTTCCACATCCACTAACCCCTGATCGGTCAGCTTCAAACTTGGGATGACAGGCAGCGCGAGGAATGACAGTGCCATGAAGGGGTTCTCTAACTCGACACCGAGCTGATGACTGACTTGTAAGATAAGCTCGACCTGATGCCTCACGACTTCGAGCGGTTGATCGCTCATCAATCCTGCGATGGGCAACGGCACTTGCGCCAACACCTCGCCGTCGTTCACGGCAACGTAACCGCCGCGCAAGTCGCCAATGCGCCGCGCCGCGAGCATCATATCATTATCGTTCGTGCCGACGACGATAATGTTATGTGAGTCGTGCGCGACCGACGCCGCCAACGCGCCGCCCTTCAAGCCAAAACCTTTCACGAAACCAAGCCCCATCGCGCCTGACGCTTGATGTCGCTCGATGACCGCCATCTTCAAGATGTCGCGCGTCACGTCCGCGACCGCAGACTCTCCCACCTTCTTCACATCCTCGATACTCTGCGTCGTCACGATTTGATTCGGCACGACGCCGATGACGCGCATCCGATTGCCCGTTGCGCGCACCTTGAAGTCCACTTTCTCCCACGCGACGTTCATTGCGCTACGCACCATGACTTCGCGCCCCGTCTTCACCTTAGGCAACAACACGCCGTCGCGCGCAACCAAGCGCCCGCCACGAAACACCATCCGCACGTCAATCTGCCTCAAGTTGGAGAACGCCACCAAGTCCGCATAATGTCCTGGTGTGACCGAGCCGATGCCGCGCAAGTTGAACCATTCCGCCGTGTTGCACGTACACATTTGAATTGCGGTGATAGGATCGAGGCCGAGACTGATCGCCATGCGAATCGAATGATCCATGTGACCATGTTCCATCAGGTAATCCGGATGACGGTCATCGCTGACGAACATGCAGCGGCGCGCGTTCTCTTTGGTCACGAGCGGCAGCAGCGCGCGCATATTCTTCGCCGTCGTACCTTCACGAATCATCACATATTGGCCGAGTCGCAACTTCTCGCGCGCTTCTGCCAACGTGGTGCTCTCGTGGTCGGAGCCAACGCCCGCCGCCACATACGCATTCAAGCCCTTGCCAGTGAGACGCGGCGCGTGACCATCAAGGCGTTTGTCTTTGCCAATGTCGATTTTTTCCAGCATCTCAGGATCGCCATTGACCACGCCCGGATAGTTCATCAACTCCGCGATACCGCGCACCCACTTGTGACTGAGATAGGGCTGCAAATCTTCGGCGGTGAGACGCGCGCCGCTCGTTTCCATGTGCGTCGCCGGCACACACGACGAGAGCATCACGAACACGTTGAGCGGCCCATCTTTGGCGGATTCGAGGATGTAGCGAATGCCGTCGAGACCCAGCACGTTCGCAATCTCATGCGGGTCGGCGACAACGGCCGTGGTGCCGCGCGGTACGACCGCGCGCGCGAACTCCGACACGCGCATCATCGAGGATTCGATGTGGATGTGTCCCTCGATGAAACCGGGCGCGAGGTACATGCCCTTCAAATCAAGCGTCTCGTGCGCTGCGTAATCCTTGCCGATGCCTGCGATACGATCATCGTATAGCGCGACATCCGCCTCGTAGATTTCCGCCGAGCGCACATTGACCAGTTGGACGTTCTTCAACAACAAGTCTGCGGGCGCGTCGCCACGCGAGACGGCGAGCAGTGTGGAGAGTTCCATGGTGGCTCCATCAAAATGAAATCAGCGAAACCCATACAAAAAGAGGCGCATCAGTCATGCGCCTCTTTCTTCTTTCTTCCTTTTATCACGCTACGCTTTCGTCATGTTCTTCACCAGTTGCTGCGCCAACCGAAAAATTTGCTGCGCCACAGGATGATCGGGTTGCTCAACGACCAACGGCACGCCATGATTCACACTGCGCGCAACCTGTCGGCCGCCACTGTCCAAGCGGAACTCAACTTGATGCTGCAGGGTGCGCTCGATGCCGCCCGCCTCGATGCCCACGTTGGAGTTCGAACGATTCAATACGATGTGAATTTTCGACGCCAACATGCCCATGTTGGCGACAAGCTCGAAGAACACTTTGGCATTGCGGATGGGACCGACTTCGGGCGTGACGATAAGCATGATGTCGGTCGCTTGTTCCAAGATCATGAGGGTGCGGTCATCATAATTCGATGGGCAGTCCACGACGACATAATCGTAAACCCCTGAAAGAAAATCGAGAATGTTTTTCACGTGTTCAGCCGTAATGAGTTCAGCCTCGGAGGGGTCGTGGGGGCCAAGTAATACTTGCAAGCCTGAGCTATGGGTGATCAGGGTTTGATCAACAAACGACGGCTCAAGCACGCTGCCGTGTTTGACGATATCCGTCACACTTGCTCCCCCCGTCAAATTGAGATGCACGCCCACATCGCCGAAAAAGAAGTCGCCGTCGAAGAGAATGACTTTCTTGCGCGTGCGTTGTTGCAACGTCACCGCCAAATTGACGGCGACCGTGGTTTTGCCGACGCCGCCTTTGGTGCCAAAAAATGCGATGACGGCGCCACGCTTGCGCTGCTGCGTGGGAGGCGGCACCGAGGCCGCCGCGCGCACCAACAAACTTTTGACGCGATAAATCAGCTCCTGTGGTTGAAATGGTTTAGGCAACAGGTCGTCTGCGCCTGCCTCGAATACGGACATTTTGTCCGCCATCGTGCTGCCAACAGTCAACATCAAAATAGGCAGATTGCGCGTCGGCGGATGTTGGCGAATGCGGCGACACAACGTAAAGCTGTCCATGCCCGACATCACCAAATCGCCTGTCATGCCAATCGCCGTGTCGAGAATCGCCATATTGAGCGGGCGCGTTAAAATCTCTTCATAGCCTTCTTCGGCTGTGGTCACGATGACCGTCTGATACCCTTCATTGGTCAAGATCAGACGCATCAATTCGCTGGCAGTTGGGTCATCATTGACAATCAAGATACGGGGTTTTGCGCTTTGTTGAACCATAATCGTTTATCCTTGCCACATGCCAACACTCAAGCCACGACGCATTCGACAGTCCCAGCCAAAACTGGTCATGCACTGTGACTTAGCACGCGCCATATCTTTTATCATATCCCCCCATGAACACAAAATTTTACAAAAGGCGACTAGCCCCATGTGGTGATGGCGCGCCCATCTCACGCTTCACCTAGTGATGATATTATAGGCGGATGAGAGAAACGATTCAAGTTAGCCTACGGTATCAGAAAGAAGATTCCAGCGCTGAAACAAAATGACTCTGATGAGCTGAGTAGTGACTGACTCAGCCCGCCAGAGCCATTTGAGTTAGGGTACGCAGAGCAAGTTTGCAACTTGCTGCTTGGGACAAGTTAAAAATTTGT
The DNA here is from genome assembly GCA_964509505.1 of uncultured Anaerolineae bacterium. Taxonomy (GTDB): domain Bacteria; phylum Chloroflexota; class Anaerolineae; order JACRMK01; family JACRMK01; genus CAZDYP01. The sequence continues at coordinate 4,741 of CAZDYP010000170.1, forward strand.
CCAACGCCGTTGGCTATTATCGTTTGGGTTTGTTGCCCAGCACTTTTTGCACCCAGGGGTCAAGCAAGCGAAATAGGATGGCAAGCCCCACGATGCCAAGCAACAGAACATTCGTATCCATCCAGCACCTCCTGCATGAGTTGTTGACTGTGCGGCAAGCATAGCGGCGCTCTTGAAAAATGACGTGAGGTTCAGATGAATAGCGCATTAAAAATCAGATTTGGCTTTTGCCCTTGAGCCGTTTATAGTTACGCTCCATTCCATCTGGAGCTAAATCAGCATGTCGTCTTCGAGTGTCACGACCTCGGCCTCTACGGACTCTTCGCGCGCCACTGCGCTCGCGCAAACGATGGGTTATTACATCGCCTTCGTAGGATTGGGGTTGATCATGGCATCATTAGGACCGACGTTGAACGAGTTGGCGCACCTGACGCATTCGCCCTTGAGCGACATCAGCATCTTATTTTCCGCGCGCGCGCTCGGCGGTCTCATGGGCGCATGGCTCGGCGGTCGCTTCTACGATCATCGCGCGGGTCATCCCGTGATGGTGAGGGTGGTATGTATCATGGCGGCGTTAGCGCTGGTGATTCCTTGGGTCTCGTGGCTATGGCTGCTCGTCGGCGCGATGCTGACGTTGGGCATAGCTGAAAGCACATTGGATGTGGGCAGCAACACCTTACTCGTGTGGGTGCATGGTGAGCACGTCGGGCCATACATGAACGCCTTGCATTTTTTCTTTGGCGTCGGCGCATTCCTCTCGCCCCTCATTGTCGCGCACGCAATGTTGCTGACCAACAATGTCACGTGGGCATACAGCACACTCGCATTGCTTCTGCTGCCGTGCATCGCGTGGCTCGCGCGAGTGCGTAGCCCCCTCGCGCCGCACATCGCCGATCAAACCGTAGCGAAGCCCGTCAATGGTTTCGTGTTGTTGCTCATCATCGCGTTCTTTTTCTTGTATTCAAGCGCAGAGTCAAGCTTTGGCGGTTGGGTTTTCACATACGCGCTGGCGCTGGGCTTGAGTGATGCGACCCAGGCCGCATATCTGACGGCGATGTTTTGGGGCGCGCTCACCGTAGGGCGACTGTTGGCAATTCCATTGGCGTTGCGGTTGCGCGCGCAAACTATTTTGGTGCTGGGCTTGCTGGGTTGTTTACTGAGCCTCGTCGTGATGCTTTGGTCAAATTCGTTCATGCTGACTGGCGTGGGTGCGCTCGGTGTGGGCTTGGGCATGGCCCCCTTGTTCCCGACGATGATTGCCGTCGCAGAACGTCAATTGACCATCACAGGGCGCATCACGGGTTGGTTTTTCGTCGGCGGAAGTTTAGGCAACATGTCCATCCCCTGGCTCATTGGGCAACTGTTCGAGCCATGGGGCCCGCGCATCACGATGACCATCATCTTGTTAGTTATGACGCTGGCAGGCGTGGCGTTAGTGCCATTAGTGTGGCCCGTGAGGAAATGGATTGCAGTTGACCCGTCTCACCAGCAGTGATATGATGTGACGCGCAAATTCGATATTTCATTGGGAGGCGGTTGTGGCCACAACGATTTTGGGTATTGATTTAGGCGCGCATAGCGTGAAAGTATGCGGCAAACAAGGCACGTTTGCGTTTCCCGCCGCAGTGATGCCGTATGCTATCACAGGCGACAGCGATTTAGGACAAGTCACTTCGTCGTTGGCGTTTTCGTTTGACGACGGCGTGCATCGCGGCGATTACAACATCGGCGAGCTCGCGCTGTTGACGCGCAACGTCGTGCGCACGGTGACGAATACGACCCGCCTAAGTGGCAGCGAAACAACCTCACTCTATCTGTCAGCCGTTTCGATGGCGTGCCCCAACGAGCAAGACATCAACGCCTTCGTCGTCGCAGGGTTGCCGGCGCGCTTGGCTACACCGTCCAACATGGAAACCTTGAAGAGCAGCGTCAGCGGGCATTACACCTTGCGCCATCATAATGGCCGTATCCAAAACATCCAACTCAACATCGAGCATGTGATGAGTCAACCGAATGGCGGCTTGCTCGACTTCTTCACTGACCCTGACGGCTATCCCGTCAACGAAGCGACCTTCCGCGATGAAATCGTCGCCGTGTTGGACGTGGGCGGCGAAACCAGCGATTTCGCATACTTCATGCCCCGCCTGACGTGGGTGGCAGACAAGAGCGGTTCGATTGACCTCGGTACCCGTTGGATGGAAGACAACGTGCTGCGGGACATCGAACAGTTTCATGGCGTGCGCGGTCTCGATCCTTATTCGATTTGGAAACAAATTCACGAGCGCAAAGTCACCGTGCGCGGCAAGAAGGTTGACATCAACGTCATCGTCGAGAAACGCTTGCGTGAATTGGCGTCGCTCTTATGCCGCTTCTCGCTCGACGCGGCGAATACGAACCTCAACGAGTTGCAATTGTTCCTCTGCACCGGCGGCGGTGAGTTGGACTTGTTCGAGTATATTCAAGCCCAATTCCCGCACGCGCAAATCAGCAATGACCCGCGCTTCGCCAATGCGCGCGGCTTTTACAAAAAAGGTCTGCGGCTCGCGCGTCAGAAAAATTTGATGCCGGCATAAGCTGGACGGGAGACGACAGACAAAGGTATAGCCCTCTTCCTTTGTCTTCCGCCCTCCAACTTCCAACTTGCGTCTTCCGTCTTCCGTCCTCTATCTATGTGAACCATGAGTCAATCTTCTCCACTCCGCGCTGAAATCAGCTTCGATACACAAGCCGATGCAGATTTGTTGCCGCTAGTGCAAGACTTACAGAAGAAAGGTCAGTTTGCGACGGTTGTGAAGTCGCTCATGCGCCTGCACATCGGCAAACCAGCGACGCTCGAATTGATGGCGAAACTGTATGACGTGCAGAACGCATTGCTCACGCAGCTCACCGCGGCGACGGATGGCAACAAGCCACAGGACCCGCCCGTGACACCGCAACGTGAAGATGATCCGTTGTTGGATAATTTGTGAGCGAAAGGGAGCGATGGATTCGACAATGGATATTAACCGGCTACGCGGATTGAAAACGGATGGAGTGATGCCATCCGTTTATTTGTCTCAGTTAGTCGCATCACTCTTTTCCTATGCCATCACCTTCAGATATAACAAAAGAAATTCCTTCCCTCACCCGCAATGCGTTCTTCAATTTGCTCGACGCGGGTTTCTTTGGCTTTGGGATTGGCGTCACATCATTTGTCACGGTCTTGCCGTTGTTCGTTAGCCAACTCACTGACTCTGCGATTTTGATTGGGCTGATTCCTGCGCTACGCGGCATGGGCTGGCAGCTGCCGCAATTGCTGACCGCCCAGCGCGTGACTCGCCTAAGCCGTTACAAACCGCTGATGCTGCAAATGATTGCGCACGAGCGGTTGCCCTATGTTGGCTTGGCGCTTATTGCATGGTTCTTGCCCCAGCTGAGCCGCGAGCTCGCGTTGACGCTCACATACGCGATGCTCATCTGGAATGCGTTGGGCGGCGGACTCGCAGCGACGCCATGGCAAAGCCTCATCGCCAAAATCATTCCAGGTAGTCGTTTAGGTTTGTTCTTCGGCGCGCAAGCGGCAGTAGCGAACTTGTGCTTGAGCATCGGCGCATTAGCGTCTGGTTTTTTGTTGGAGCAGCTCACGACGCCCATCAACTACACAATTTGTTTTTTCATCACTCTCATCTTTATGCTCGTGTCGTGGCTTTCCGTCGCGCAAGTGCGCGAACTGCCTCACACACCGACCCAGCAACCGATGGCGCAGCATGAGTTTGGATGGCAGCTCGTCGCCATTTTGAAACGCGACAAAAATTTCGGATGGTTTCTGGTGGCGCGGATGTTGTCGCAAATGGCGACGATGGCGTTTGGCTTTTACATCGTCTATGCGACCCAGCATTTCGCCATGAGCGCGGGTGTGGCTGGACAAATGACCGCCGTGTTCGCCGCCACGCAAATCGTGGCAAATGTGGTAATGGGTTGGCTGGGTGACAAGTTGGGCCATCGTTCCGTGATGGCGATGGGCGCATTGGCGGCGACGGCGAGCGCGTTGCTGGCGTGGCTGGCAAATGAAATCGTGTGGTTCTATCTTGTGTTCGTGCTGGCGGGTATCGCCACCGTTGCAATCTGGACGCTGGCATTGGCGCTCTCGCTTGACTTCGGCGCACTGGCAGAACGTCCTGCCTACATCGGGTTGTCAAACACTTTAATCGCGCCCAGCACGATTCTTGCGCCTTTGATGGGGGGTTGGCTAGCAGATACCGCAGGTTATCCTGTCACGTTTGTCGCTTCGGCGTTGGGCGGGTTAGCGACGGCAGTGGTCATGGTGATGTTGCTCAAAGACCCCAAACGCGCAGCCCATGAGTAAATTGGGCAATGCTGATTTGACGCGCCATCTATCCACACTATAATCGTTGCTAACATGAAACACTGGAATGAGTTGTGGCGCAATATGCTCAACTGCGGGTTGGTAGCAGCCTTGTTGCTTTATACGTTGCTGCCTGTCTTGGGCAACATCTGGCACGAGGTCGTGCCCGAACATGAGCACTGGCTTTTAGCTGAGGTGACCCATAGCGCACATACGAATATCGAGAGAGTTTCTTTCAGCGATGCGCTCTGCGCAAAGTGTCTTGCTACTCACGCAAACGAGACGCTCATGCACACGTTCAACCCCTCATCTCTACTGCAAAGTTTCATGGTCGTGGTTGCTCTTGGCACTGCGTTCATGTGCTTGGTGTTACCCACCCGTTGGACTCGCTGGATGCCGCTCCCACTACGGTTGAAATCGGCGAGTCTGCCCCTGTTGGATCCTCCGCCTGTGTTGGTTGCTTAACTACCGTTACATTATCCATCGCATGAAAAAGGTATCAGGTAATACGTTGATACCCTCCATCAAAGCATGAGCTGTATCAGCAGCTCATGTATCAGGTGATTTTGCGCGCATGGTTATCCCTGCTGGCGCAAGGATGTATCTGCGCGTCAAAATCGAAAGGGTTGCGAGCCTATGACAGCTTCGGCTTCGCCTGTTAAGCGGAAAGGGCGTTTGCTCATCATCGCTATGGGCGTCGTCTTTCTGGCAGCAAACGCCTGGTGGCTCTGGCGACAGGTTGCGCCTATCGAGGTGCGCCTCGTCAGCGAAGTCAATGCGTTGCCCTTCGAGGTCACGGCGATTCCAGCAGTGGTTTATGCGCGCCCTGGCGAGATGGTCAACGTGACTTATCGCATTCATAACAAAGACCAACAACCCATCGTCGCGCTTGGGAAGATCGAATTGGAACCAGAGGTCGCCAACACGCAAGTCAAAATTTTCATGACCCAGTGCGGTGGCGTGAATACGTTTCAAAATGAGCAGCCGCGCGATTATTACGTGACGTTCCGCGTGCAGGCGGCGGGGCTGACAGGCGCGTCGCAAATTACGTTGCGACACAGATTCATGCCTGCCGATTCACAATAGGAGTTTGTCTATGAAATGGCGCTGGCTGGTGGGCGCAGTCATCCTCGTCGGTTTGCTTGGCATTGGCGTGATTGTCTGGCGCATGACTCAAACCCATCAGTTTTCTGGACTGATGAAAGAGCCGCCTGAACCCGCAGCTGACTTCACCTTGACGGATGAAACCGGCAATCCATTTACATTGAGCCAACTACGCGGGCAATGGGTATTGTTGTATTACGGCTACACGACTTGCCCCGATGTGTGTCCTGCGACATTGGCGATTTTGGCGCAAGCCAAGCGGGAGCTAGGCGCAGATGGAGCGAAGTTCCGTGTCGTATTCATCACGGTAGATCCTGAACGCGATACGACCGAGGTGCTGCGCCGCTATCTCAAAAACTTCGGCGATGACTACAAAGGTTTGACCGGCTCGGCAGCGCAAATCGCCAACGCCGCCAAACCTTACGGCGTTAAATACGAAAAGGTCAGCACGACCTCGGCGCTAGGCTATCTGGTGAATCATTCTGGTTCCGTCTATCTGATTGATCCGCAGTGGCGCTGGCGGGAGACGTTTCCATTCGGTGTGCAACCGGATGAAGTAGCCGCTGACCTCAAATACTTATCTAGGAGATAACTCACATGCAAATCCGTTTTCTCATGCTTTTGGCGTTCACTCTCCTGTGGGTGAGCGCATGTGGACCTACTACCGCAACACCGACAACCGTTAGCCAATCTTCTGGGGCAGCGCAACCCGGCGCCAAAGTGCAAATCAGCGAAACCTGGGCGCGCGCCGCAAGCGGGCCTGCGATGTCCATGCCAGGCATGAGCACGCCCCAGGCTATGGGCACGCCTAGTAGTATGGGCATGGGCGCTGGACCTAATAGCGCGGTGTACATGAAGATCCGCAATTTGACTAGCAACCCCGACAAGCTGATCAAGGCGCAAAGCGATGTGTCGAATGTGGTCGAATTGCATACCGTTGAAAAAGAAGGCGATGTGATGAAGATGAAACCCGTGCCTGCGATCGAAGTGCCTGCGAATGGCGAAGTGGCTTTGCAGCCCGGCGGTTTTCACGTCATGCTTATTGGCTTGAAGAAAGACTTGAACCCCGGTGACAAGGTGCGCGTGAAGCTGACTTTCGAGAAAGCAGGCGAGCTCGACGTGGAAGCAGAAGTGCGGAAACCTTGATCAGATCATTAGTTCATCCTTGCGACGGCGATGTAATGGTCAACCTTCGCAAGGCATGGTGTTTTGACGCATGCAACGATTGATGCTGTGGGGACAAACGGCGCTTCATCTGAGTTTGTTGGGCGCCCTCGGAACTTACATGCTCTTGCCGCTGTTCGGCTGGGTGTGGCACGACGTCGTTCCTGAACATGACCATTGGTTCATCGTAGGGAGTGAGCGTGCTGCAGCGATAGACTTCGCGCCGCAGTTGCACAAGCCTGCGAAAGCTAGCGTCCTATGTAACAGTGAGTCTGGTCAAGTCGTATTGCATACGTTCAACCCAGCGTCAGT
>CAZDYP010000171.1:0-2845 GCA_964509505.1 uncultured Anaerolineae bacterium
CATTGTGGGGATAAGAGAGATTGCATTGCATAGTAACTGCATCAGGCGGAAGTTTACCGATATGTTGCTCGCCCGTGGACTTTCTGAGTTCGTCAAAGCGTGTTGCCATACTGGGGTCTTTCGTGGTCGAAAGCATAGACCGCGAAAAGATGCGGCAATCCAAACAACGTACTCCGAAGGGGTTGCTTGTTTTATCCAACCAGGTGAGTCTCTCAAAGATTGAGTCCGGCATAGTGGCGTGACCACTGATGTGTGTGACGAGCGGCCCAACTATAGATTCGGTTGACTATCTCCGTATAACTGCTTATAGTTGTCAATTGCCACAAATCACATATAATTTGTGTAGCGTGTAATCTAAACAGCAAGATAGCGTCAACCTTGTGTGAACATTATACTGCCTTCCCCAGGCAAAATCAATCACGATGGCAAAAAAACTGCTTGACCAAGTCAGCGAAGCCCTGCGCCTCAAACACTATTCCTATCGCACCGAAGAATCCTACGTCGACTGGGTCAAACGCTTCATCCTCTTCCATCACAAACGTCACCCCAGCGAAATGGGCGCACCAGAAATCCAAACTTTCCTTGCCCACCTCGCCCAGGAAAGAAGCGTCGCCGCTTCCACCCAGAATCAAGCTCTCAGCGCCATCCTCTTCCTCTACCGCCACGTCTTGCACAAGGACATCGAGCCCATCCTCCTCTCCAGCGCCAAACGCCCCGAACGCCTCCCGACCGTCCTCACCCGTGACCAAGTCCTGTGCGTCATCGCCCAACTCAACGGCACCCACAAACTCATGGCACAACTGCTCTATGGCTCTGGCTTGCGCCTGATGGAATGCATCCGTCTGCGTATCCAAGACATTGATTTCGAATACAAGACCATCACCGTGCGCGATGGCAAAGGGGAAAAGGATCGCATTGTCCCTCTCCCCGAAACTGTCATCCCCAACCTGCGTCGTCAAATCGAGCGTGTTCGCTTGCTTCACGAGGAAGACCTCGCGGCGGGCTTTGGCGAGGTCGCTCTCCCCGATGCCCTCGCCGAAAAATACCCTCACGCCGCCCGCGAGTTTGTCTGGCAATATCTCTTCCCAGCGACCCATCGGTCACCTGACCCACGCGCAGGAGGGAAGATGCGCCGCCATCATCTCGATCCTTCGACTTTGCAACGCGCGGTCAAGCAAGCCGCTCAAAAAGCGGGCATCCCCAAGCGCGTCAGTTGTCACACCTTCCGCCATAGTTTTGCAACCCACTTGCTTCAGAATGGTTACGACATCCGTACCGTGCAAGAACTTCTGGGGCACAAGGACGTGCGTACGACGATGATTTACACCCACGTGCTTCAGCGTGGCGGCCTCGCCGTCCGTAGTCCACTCGATTGATCCACTCCCTCGCACGCCAGCCACACGATGAGCGTGCACAATCGCCCTTTGGGTTTTAATCCACGCTTCAGGTGGAGAGGCGACAAGCAGGACCTCGGAGAGCAGACCCAATGACAGTAGTTCCTCGCCGTATGTCGCAATATGTTGCCCGATCATGATGGCCTACTTCTACGAGTAACACGTCTCCCACACTCCGCGACCAAATCTTAGCGCCAATAAACCTGGCTTCGTTCTGAGATGCCATGGTTTTGGCAAATTCACTCCACCTTGAACCTTAAACGCAGTCCGCAGCGTTAGCACACACTCCACGAAAGAAACCGACTGTGAGTTGGGCGGCGGAGGAGTCATTTTTTGAAACTTCATAACTCCCGCACCAACGTCCTGTATTAGCTGATTTTATGCGGGAATTATCAAGCTCTCCGGATCACGCGGATAGTACGTCATCATCTCTGTCCCATCGGCGGTGATGGCAACCGTATCGGAATGGCGATAACCGCCGAGCTCGGGTGCATACAGCCCTGGCTCCACCGTGAACACCATGCCCGGCTGCAACACCGTGTCGTCGCCGATGTCAAGGAACGGTCCCTCGTGATAGCGCAAGCCAATCGCGTGGCCGCTGTGATGCTTCCAATACTTCTGCAAGTCGTTATCCTCGAAAAATTTTCGCACCTTGCGATCCACCTCGCTGCACGTCACGCCCGGCTTCATCGCATCGAACGCCGTTTGTTGCGCCTGCATCATCCAATCGAACATGCGCCGCTGCTCGTCGCTCGGCTTGCCCACGAACATCGTGCGCTCCAGCTCCGAGTTGTAACCCCACATCGGGCAGCCCGCGCCCGTCACCAACACATCACCCGCTTGAAAGACGATGTTGTTGGCGAGCGCGTGCGGAATCGCCGCATTGCGCCCAATCTGTCCGCGATAGCCCGCGCTCGGTCCGCTCCGCCCGTACCCCATCGCGCGATAGATGGGACCGATGGTGTCCATCAGCGCCAACGTCGCCTCGTTGCTCGCGCGCAGACTCACTGCGGTTTCCGTCGCGCCCACTTTCGTGTAGCGTTGCAACAGGACGTGCGCGTGATGTCCCCACTTCACGCTCTCACGAATAAGCGCCAGTTCCGCCTCGCTCTTAAGCGCCATCTGGTCTTCGATGAACACATTGACGTTGGCAACTTTGCACTCCATCAACTCGGTCAGCGTCGGACCGCGATAGCCCAGAATCCACGGATAGCCGTCGTGGTCTGCGCCGATGACGTCGTTGAACCCCATTTCCTGCAACATCTTTTTGAAACCGTGCATTGGGTGTGGGATGTCGGGATATTCGAGGTAGTAAGCCACGCGCCCATCTTGCGTATTCGCCTTCGCATGTTCGAGTTCGAGACGCGGCACGAACATGCCTTGTTCGCCGTTTGCGTTCATCAGCCACGCGATGGGGCGCTCGGTCGGGATGAACGCGAAGCCCGAGTAAT
>CAZDYP010000171.1:2945-11358 GCA_964509505.1 uncultured Anaerolineae bacterium
TTCATCAGCCACGCGATGGGGCGCTCGGTCGGGATGAACGCGAAGCCCGAGTAATACAGGATGTGATAGTTGTCGAACAACACGACGCCCGACAATTTTTCTTGTTGCACGTACGCCAGCAATTTGTCCGCGCGGCTTTGAAATTCGGCACGCGTGATTTTGATGGATGTGGTTTGCATGATGAACCCTCCGTAAAAATATGAGCTCTCCCGATTTTGATTTGGATTTTGTCACGCCGCAGAACTTTAGCACAAGCGTAAGGGCATTGCAAGACGGTATGCTATAATTTCTGCATTGAGGACGTATGCGTACTCCCCAGCGCATCTAAGCGTACCCCAAATGAAAATCCCCAAGGCGGAGCGTGTGGCGCACACCCCGCACGGAAGCGCTCCTGCATGAAATCGTTAGACGCCTAGCTGCTGCGTTTAAGAGCGAGCTCATTTTCTTTCTCGACATCTACGAATATGGGCGTGTGTTATACGCCGAACGCAACGGCGGGCGGATGAATGTAGAAGAATGAGTGACCAACGCAGAGGGTGATGGCAGCTGATGCGGAGTTTGCCAAACTGCAACGCGACCTCATCGTGATTATGCAGCATGGCACACCCCAAGTGCGTTATCCCAATCAGTGGGCGACCGTGAAGCAGGCAAAAGGCTCCTTTGAAGCGGTGAAGCGCGCGCGCCAGCTCACACGGCGCAAGCGGGGGTTATGGTAGGAAAGAGGAGAGTCTATGGGATGAGCTGTAAAAACACCTCCACCACGCGCGGATCGAAATGTGTGCCTGCCCGCGAGCGAATGTAGTCGCGCACACGCGGCGCGGGCCAGGCCGCGCGATAAGGGCGGTCAAAGCTCAAGGCATCCCACACATCCACCACCGCAAACAAGCGCGCCGCGAGCGGAATTTCTTCGCCCCGCAAGCCGCGCGGGTAGCCCGTGCCATCCCATTTCTCGTGGTGGCAATAGGGAATATCTAGCGCGGCCTCTAAATAATGAATGGCAGCCAACATATCATAGGCATGTTGGGGATGGCGGCGCATGACAATCCACTCTTCGTCGGTGAGCGGGCCGGGCTTGTGCAAAATGCTATCGGGCACGCCCATCTTGCCGATGTCGTGCAACAACGCGCCGCGCCGCACAATCTGCAAGGCCACCTCCGGCAACCCCATGGCCTCCGCTAAACGCAGCGCCATTTCGGTCACGCGCCGGGTGTGGCCTTCGGTGTCTTTGTCGCGCAAATCCAACGCGTGTGACCAGCCTTCGAGTGTGGCGTCATACGCTGCAATCAACTCGGCGTTCAATTTGCGTACTTCGGCGGCGGCGCGAATGCGCGCAATGGCCGTCGCCAATTGGCCGGCGAGTGTGCTCAACAAACGCTCATCGGCTTCGCTAAACATATCCACCTTGGCGCTTTCGACGTTGAACACGCCGATGAGTTGATCGCCGGCTTTCATTGGCACACACAACTCCGAGCGCATGTCGGGATGCGACACGATGTAAGACGGCTCCCACCGCACGTCGGGCACACGCCACGCCTGCCTGCGCTCCGCTACGGCGCCCGTGATGCCTTTGCCCAGTGGAATCGTGAGGGGTTGGATGTCCCCCCTCAAGCCGCGCTGCGAGGAATGCAGACGCAAAATGCCTGCTGACTCATCCAACAACCACACGCCGCACATGTCGGGGAAGAGGCTGGTACTGACAATGCGCGTCGTGGTTTCAATCAACCGATCCTCATCTTCCGAGATGGCGCCCGCCATTGCGCTGGCTTGCAGGAGAGTGAGCTCGGATAATTGCCGGCGCGTCGCCTCGAAGAGCTGCGCGTTCTGAATGGCGACCGCCGCTTGATCCGCCAACAAGCGCACGATGCTCACATCGTCTGACGTGAAGCGGTTCGGGCGCGCATCTTCCAGCACAATCACCCCTCGCACTTGTTGTTGCCATTTCACCGGCACGCCGACGACGGCATGGAACGTCGAATCGGCGAACACCTCCGCACGCTGGGGCCATTGGGCATAATCGGCGACGATGAGCGGGTCGCCCGTTTGCGCCACTTGACCCGCTACACCCTCGCCAACACGCAGACGCAGACCTTTATAGTCTGTGCCCGAAGCAGCCGCCAGCTCCAATTGTTGTGACTCCGGCCGTAGCAAATAGAAGCCGCCCGTATTCACCTTGAGCAAGCGCGTTGCTCGCTCCAAAATCGTTTGGAGCAACTCAGCCAGATTCAGTTCTGCGCCGATATCCAAGCTGATCTCATGCAGCGCCGTCAGTAAAGCGACGCGATGTTGCTCAGTCTCGAATAGCCGCGCGTTCTGAATGGCGATACCCGCCTGTCGCCCAATGGATTCGACCAAAGCGCGGTCACGGTCCGAGAAACGCCGCCCCGCCGTTGTATAGTATAGCCCCAATACCCCCAACACCGTCTCGCCCGCCAGAATGGGCGCATGCAAAACGCTCTGCACGCCCGCCGCGATCAAGTCGGGTATAGCTTGCGGATGGGTAGGATAATGGTTCACGATGATGGCGGCGCGCTGATCAATCACGCGCCAACTCACGCCTTCGTCGCGCGCTTGCCGTCGCGGGTTCACGCCCAGCGGAAGGTTGTGCGCGTAGAGCGGCGCCAGATATTGCCCATTGCCTTCTAGCAAACTGATGACGCTGACCTCGACGCCGATCAACTCTGCGGTTAGCCGGGTGATGGTTTGTAACACGGTGGGCAGGTCGAGCGCGCTGCTGATGGTGCGTGTGATTTCGTTGAGCTGCTGTTCGCGCCGCAAGGCTTCGGCCGTGTCGGCGCGCAGGCGCGCTTGTTGCAGCGCGATCGCTAACTGATTGGCGACTTCGGCGGCTATTTCTATGTCCTCTGCCGTAAACGCGCGCGGTTTGGTGTCGAGCAAAGAAAGCACGCCGATCAATTCGTCGTGAAAGGACAACGGAATCCGCACACACGTACGCACGCCCTCCGCCAATAGAGCTTGATCATTGAGGGACAACGCAGGCAGCTGCGAAAGGTCGTCAATGATTTCAGGTTGTCGCTGGCGCATGTGCGTCCACGTTTGTTCGCTCATGATGCCGAATGGCACACGTGATCCCACCTTAAGGGGGGTGTCGTTTTCCGCGCTGACCATCAACACGACGCCCTCCTGCGCCTGCAAATCCATCTGCACGACGATGGCGCGCAAGCACGATACCAAGCGACGAATACGACTCAATGCGGCTGCGGTAATTTCCTCCGCCGATTGCGCCGCGAGGATGGCGCGGTCAATCTCATGCAGAATCTCCATGCGCGCGGCATAGCGTTGCAACGACGCTTCCGACTGCTTGCGCGCGGTGATGTCGGCGAGTGTGCCTGCCACCCGCAAGGCGTTGCCTGTTTCGTCACAGTATAACTGCGCATGCACTTCGAGCCAATGGGTGCTGCCGTCGGGCCAGCTGATGCGATGCTCGAACATGGCGCTTTCGCGTTGGTCTTGCCAGAACTCCGCCACCAATTGGCGCACGACGACGCGGTCTGCGTCGGGCATGAGCGCGAGGTACGCCTCGTAGGTGCGCGCAAACTCGCCGGAGCGCATCCCGAACAACTCATCTACTTTGCCTGACCAAGTCACCGCCAGCGTCTGCGCATTCATGTCCCACGTGCCCATGCCCGCCGCGTCCAGGGCGAGGCGCAAACGTTCCTCGCTCTCGCGCAAAGAAACGCGCGCGCGGCGGCGTTCGCGGCGCATTTCAGCTTCGCGCAGCTCGCGTTGCACCGCAGGCGCCAAGCGCGCGAGCTGCCCTTTCATCAAGTAATCGCTCGCGCCGCCTTTCATCGCCGCGACTGCAATATCTTCGCCTACGGTGCCCGAAATCAAAATGAAGGGCACGTCCAGTCCACTCTGATTGAGCAATTTCAAGGCGTCAAGGCCGTTGAGCTGGGGCAGCGAAAAATCAGAGAGGATAATGTCCCACGTCTGTGTCTCCAACGCCTCACGCAAAGCTGCTAAGGTTTCGACGCGCTGGGTGAACACATCGTAATCGCCGCGCCGCAATTCACGCGCAGCCAACAGCGCATCATCTTCAGAATCTTCGATAATGAGCGCTCGCAACTTCGGTTTCATAACTCGTTCATGGCGGGTGTAGGACAAGTTTTTAACTTGTCCTACACCTACGCTCCATACTCGTATTAATTTTTTTAAACCTTTGGGCTCTACCGACTTGAATGTAGCATGGCTCGCGCGGGACTCCCGTTGGTCGCACATGCCGCGCCCAACAGCCGATGCGACCATCCGCCTTGAGCATTTTACAACAACGCCAGCAGAGCCGTTATGCTTAAATGAACCCTTACAGCGTCGGCGGCACCTCGTTCAAGACGACCCAATATAGCCCTAGTTGTCGCACTGCTTCCACGAACTGATTGAAGTCAACGGGCTTACGCACATAAGAGTTCGCGCCCAAACTGTAGCTGCTGACCAAGTCTTGTTCTTCTTTGGACGAGGTCAGGATGACCACAGGCACTAGGCGAGTGCGCGGGTCGGCGCGCAAACGGTGCAACACTTCGAGCCCATCCACCTTGGGCAACTTCAGGTCCAGCAAAATCACCGCGGGTCGTATGCGCTGCGCCTCGTCGCGTTCCAGCAAGTAAGCGAGGGCTTCCGCGCCATCGCGGGCGACAATGACCTCGTTCAAGATGTGATTTTTCTTCAATGCGCGAATGGCCAGCGCCTCGTCGTCGGGGTTGTCTTCAACCAGCAAAATAATTTTGTCCGCCATGATTCGCTCCTGTAATGTTTGATTCCGTCAAGGTGAAATAGAATGTCGCACCCTGCCCGACTGCGCCCTCTGCCCACACATGCCCGCCGTGCCGATGGATGATGCGTTGCACGATGGCAAGACCGATGCCTGTGCCGCTGTATTCCGTCAAGGCGTGCAGGCGTTGGAACGCGCCGAACAACTTGCTCGCGTATGCCATATCGAAACCCGCGCCGTTGTCGCGCACGAAATACGTTGTGTGACCGTCGCGCACCACAGCGCCCAGCTCGATGCGCGCCTGCGTTTGCTTGCTCGTAAATTTCCACGCATTGCCTAACAAATTCGCTAACACAATCTGCAACAACCGCGCATCGCCCTGCCCGTGCAAGCCTGCGGCGATGACGACTTCGACCACGCGCTGCGGTTCGGCGTGTTGCAGCTCGGCGACGACGCCCTGCGCCAATGCGCTGAGGTCAACCAGCTCCTGGCGCAATTCGGCGCGTGTGATGCGCGAGAGGTTGAGCAAGTCGTCAATCAGCTGCCCCATGCGTTGCGTCGCCGCGCGCACCCGCCGCAGATAATCTTGCCCATCCACGTCGAGCTGGTCTTCGTAATCTTCGAGCAGCGCTTGGCTGAAGCCGTCAATGCTACGCAAGGGCGAGCGCAAGTCGTGTGAGACCGAATATGAAAATGCTTCCAACTCTTTGTTGGCTGCTTCCAACTGCGCCGTGCGTTCTTGCACACGCTGTTCCAGTTCGGCGTTGAGCTGCCGTAGCGCTGCCTCAGCCCGCAAACGTTCAATGGCGGGTGCGAGTTGCCCAGCCAAGGTCAGCAGCAAGCGTTCATCTGCTTCGCTGAAGGCATCCAGCTGCGCGCTTTCGATATTGATCACGCCCAACACATGCTCGCCCACCTTGAGTGGCACGCACAGTTCAGACAGCGTCATCGCTCCGCCCGCCACATAGGTTGGCTCTTGGCGCACGTCGGGCACGCGCCAGGGCTGCCCACGTTGCGCCACTGTGCCTGTGATGCCGCGCCCTAACGGCACCACGTAGCGTTTGCTCTCTTCGCTGACCGCACGCGCGGCCGCCGCCATCCGCAAGACGCCTGCCGACGTATCCAGCAACATAATCGAGCCCCGACCGTGGAAAAGTGTGTCGCCAATGGTGAGCATCACCCGTTCCAACAAGCTCGCCTCGGTTTCTGACTCCGTGCCTGCCTGCGCCACCGCTTGCAAGACGGTGAGCTCGGAGAGTTGTCGGCGGGTCGCTTCAAACAACTGTGCGTTCAAGATCGCCGCGGCCGCTTGATCCGCAAACAGGCGGGCCATTTCGATCTCGGGCTGGCCGAATCGTCCCACCCGTTCGTCCAAGAGATTGATGACGCCTAGCACCTGACCTCGCCATTTGATGGGCATGCCCAGCACGGAGCGATAAGGCAGCTCAGGTCCATCAATCACTCGCTCAGGCCATTGGGAGTAGTCGGGCACCACGAGCAATTCACCACGTTGAAAGACCTGTCCTCCAATGCCCTGACCTTCGTTCAAGTAGGAGACTAGGTACGTGGGAGCTAAGCCATGGCTCACCACCAGCTTGAGCCTAGTGCGCTGGGGCTCGGCCAGATACAGCACGCTCATCGTCACGCCCTCTAAACGCATGAGGCGCTCGACAATGGTATGCAGTAACTCAGACAAATCCAGCTGCGTGCTTAGGTCAAGGCCATTTTCGTGCAGAGCCGTTAAAAGCGCGACGCGCCGCTCGAGCTCGGCGTTGAGCCGACGCAGGGCTTGTTCGGCGCGCAGGCGTTCCAACGCCGTCGCCAGCTGCCCAGCCACCGCCACGAGCAGTCGTTCGTCGGCTTCACTGAACGCATTCAGGCTGGGACTTTCGACGTTGATGACGCCGAGCACTTGACTACTGCCTTTGAGCGGCACGCACAGTTCCGAGAGGGTCTCGGGTGTGGACGCGCGATAGACGGGTTCAAGCCGCACATCAGGTACGCGCATCAGTTGTCCGCTCGCAGCCACCGTACCCGTAATGCCTTGCCCCAGCGGCACGAGGTCTTGCATGCGTTCCGCGCTGATGCCGCGCGAGGAGGGATGCACATACAAACCGCTGCGGTTCTCGTTCAACAGCAACACACCACACTGCTCTTGAAGGAACGCGTGGCTGATGATCGGCGTCGCGTACATCAGCAAATCGTCCTCGCTCTCGACGGCGGCGCCCACGGTCGCTACCGCTTGCAAGACGGTGAGCTCAGTCAGTTGCCGTTGTGTGGCTTCGAATAACTGCGCGTTCCGAATGGCGACGCCCGCTTGTTGCCCGATGGATTCAGCCAACGCGACATCGCGTTCTGTGAAGCGGCGCTCCGATGTCATGTGAAACAGCCCTAACACACCTAACACCGTCTCACCGGCTATCAGTGGCACGCCCAAGAAGGCTTGCACGCCCGCGTTGATCCAAGCAGGCAGTGCCTTCGGGTGCGTTTTGTAATCAGCCAGCAAAATCGGTTTGCCTATGGCGACGATGTCCCACGCCAAGCCCGTGCCTTTCGGCACCACTTGCGGCGACACATCCGCACGATAGTTGAATGTGTAAGCGAACATCTCGCCATTGGGCGATAGCACAGCCATCGAGCTCTCGCCTGCGCCCACCAACTCCACCGCCAAACGCACAACTTGGCGCAAGAGTGTCGGCAAGTCGAGGGTGCTGCTGATGGTGTGTGCGACTTCGTTCAATTGTTGCTCGCGCCGCAACGCCTCACTCGTTTCTGCATACAAACGCGCCTGCTGAATAGCAATCGCCAATTGGTCGGCGACTTCGGCGGCAATCTCGATATGCTCAGGCGTATAGACATTGGGCTCGCCTGCGCTCAACACCAACGCGCCAACCAGCCCGCCATGAAACTGCAAGGGGAGCAAGAGGCGGGCGCGCACACCTTCAAGCAGTAGCTGCTCATCAACCACTGTGCGCGGCGTGAACGTCAAGAGGTCGGGAATGAGACGCGGGCGGCCCTGGCGCAGGTCGGTTACATCGCCGATGGCTGCCAACGGGATACGCGCGCCCGTCGGGAAGCGCGTCTCGCCCTTGACGCTGTTTACCAGGATGAACAACTGTTGAGCCTGAAAGTCAAAGAGCGAGACAGTCGCGCGCAGGCAAGGTACTAATTGACGGATGCCTTGCAACGCGGCCGCCGCAATCTCCTCCGGTGAGCGCGCGGTTAAAATTGCGCTGTCAATCTCGCGCAAGATTTCGAGCCGTGTGGTATAACGACGCAAGGTGTCTTCCGCTTGCTTGCGCGCAGTAATGTCCTGAGTGGCTACGAGAATACACTGTTCACCATTCACAGTAATGGATTCAACCGCTAACGTCACCAGCCCCAACTCACCTGATTGCTTGCGGAATGATGCTTCATAATCGCGCACGAACCCTTGCGTGGTGAGCCGCGCTAACAGTTGCGCACGCTCCTCAGGTTTAGCCCACACACCCAATTCGAGCGAGGTGCGCCCGATGACCTCTGCGCGGCTATAGCCCGTCATGGCGCAAAACGCCTCATTCACTTCCAAATAACGCCCATCGGAGAAACGGCTGAGCGTAATACCGATAGGGCTGGCGTGAAAGACTTTGTGGAATTTTTCTTCGGAGGCGCGCAGCGCTTCTTCGGCGCGTTTGCGCGTGGTGATGT
>CAZDYP010000172.1:0-11008 GCA_964509505.1 uncultured Anaerolineae bacterium
GCCGCTTCGATGTGGAAGCCGAAATTACCGCGAAGTTGTTGCGCGCAGGCTACACGATTTACGAACTGCCCATCAACTACACGGCGCGTTACGAAGACAAAAAACTTTCGCCGGTGGATGGCTTGCCAGCTGTGCGCGCACTATGGAAATATCGTAATTGGCGACCTTCGTTATCCGCCCAGTGGACGACGCAGGAAGCCACCTAGCAAGACGGCTAATAGCTTGGCGCCACAAGAGGCGCCCATGCCGGGCATAGCCATCGGCAAGTCCCAAGCCGTTCGCAAAATCGTGATGAAGGTGCGAGTGTGATGACCTATCGAGAAACACTTGAACGCTGGCGAGCGCATAAACAAGCAGAGTTGCTTTCAGATGAAGGAGCGTTGACCTGGGCAGGGTTGTTCGTGTTGCGGGAGGGGCGTAACACCATAGGCATTGATACAAGCCATGACGTCATCTTGCCCGCGCATGTAACAGCGACAACCATCGGACACATTGACTTTCGCGCAGGACAGGCAGAACTGATTGTGACCGATGGCGCACCCGTCACCGTCAATGGCGAGCGCGTCACCACGCTCTCATTGCAATCAGATGCGACAGGCAAACCGACCATCATTCACATCGGCGCCGCCAACTTACTCATTCTCAAACGCGGCGAGCAATATCTCGTGCGCGTGCGCGACACCCTCAGCGATGCGCGACGCAACTTCAAAGGGCGCGAGTGGTTTCCCATCCATGAGGCGTGGGGCGTCACAGCAACCTTTGCGCCACATCATCCGCCGAAGCCTATCACCATTACCGACATCATTGGCGTAGTCTCACAAAAATTCAGTCCTGGTTATGCTGTGTTCACGTGGCAGGGGCAAGAGCTGCGGCTAGACGCAGAGCCCCGCGCGCATGGTTTGTTCTTCAACTTTCGGGATGCGACCAATGGCATCAGCACGTATCCATCAGGACGCTTTCTCTACACCGATTTGCCGCGCGAGGGCAAAGTGATGCTCGATTTCAACACAGCATACAATCCGCCATGCGCCTTCACTGACTTTGCAACCTGCCCATTGCCCCCGCCACAAAATCATTTGTCCATTTCCATTGAAGCGGGCGAACAATATCATGGAGCGCATTGAGCATGGCGTGGCACGTACCTCTGCTCATCATCGGCGCGGGACCGTATGGGCTGGCTGTCGCCCGTTACGCCCAAGCGCACGGCATCGAGTATCTCGTCGTCGGCAAACTGATGGACTTCTGGAAGTCCAACATGCCTAAGGGGTTGTATCTGCGCTCAGGTTGTGATTGGCATCTCGACCCGTTGGGCGTCTATACTATCGCACAGTATTTGCAAACGCAACGCTTGACGCCGCGTGAAGTCGAGCCACTATCGTTGGATTTTTATCTAGGCTACGCGCAATGGTTTCAAGCGCAAAGCGCCATCGCTCATCTGCCAACGCTAGCGCAGCGGCTTGAATATGTGAATGATGGGCGACGCGTGTTTGAAGTCACATTAGACGATGGGCAAACCATTACCGCACCAAACGTCGTGCTGGCGTTAGGCTTTCGTTACTTCAAGCGCTTGCCTGCCGATTTGACCCAGCGCTTGCCCGCAGACCGTTTCGCGCACACCTGCGACTTTGTGAACTTTGAGCCGCTGCAAGGCAAGCGTGTGCTGATTTTCGGCGGACGACAAAGCGCATTTGAATGGGCCGCCCTGATGCGCGAAGCGGGCGCAGCCGCCGTCACCATCTCGCATCGTCATGCTTCACCCAGCTTCACACCCTCCGATTGGTCATGGGTTTTGCCGGTGGTGGATGGCATGCTGGATAACCCCGCATGGTTTCGCCAATTATCCAATGAAGCACAAGAGTTGTGGCGACGCCGCTTGTTCATCGAAGGTCGCCTCAAGATCGAGCCGTGGCTGGCGACGCGCGTGCATCGCGATGGCGTGCAAGTGTGGCCCCATACCCATCTCATAACAAGCGAAACATACGGCGACGAAATTGTGCTGCGCTTTGAAGACAGTTTAACCGTCACCGTTGATCAAGTAGCGCTTGCCACAGGCTATCAAACGGATCTGAATCGTGTGCCGTTCTTAGCGCAAGGCAATGTGTTGTCCAAGTTGCAAACACGCAACGGCTATCCGGTGTTGGATGAACATTTTCAAACGAACCTTGCAGGTTTGTTCATCACGAGTCTCCCTTCAACGCAAGACTTTGGTCCCTTCTTTGGCTTCACCGTCGGCGTGCGCGCTGCCGCGCACCTCATCGGCCGCGCCTTGAAGTAGATGGCAGATGACGTATAGCCGAAAGCGAATAGCAGATAGCTGGGTATGATTCACTATCTCCACGCGCGTTATATCGCATATCACAGCATTTTGCGGTAAAATAACGCGCGCGCTCATCACTCGGCAAAACCTAACGACGCCGTTCCTGTCTGCAATCCACAATCCGCCCTTCACAATCCCTATGGCTGAACAAGCTCTCCATCAACAACCGACCATTGCGCAGCGCCACACGCTCTCCCTGGCCCAACGCAACAGCGTATTGGGTTATGTGCTGGTCGCGCCTATCGTCATCGCTATTCTCACGCTGATTGTTTATCCGTTTTTCTTCGCCATTGGGATCAGCTTCACCGACCGCACAGTGGGCGCGCAGATCGTGAATTTCATCGGTCTCGACAATTACCTCTACTTGTTCAAGCAACTGAATTTCCAAGCGTCGGTTTGGAACACCATTGTGTTGGTCGGCTTTGTGCAGAGCTTGAAGTTGGTCTTCGGCTTGGCAATTGCGCTCATGCTCAACCAGCAAATTCGCGGGCGCCGACTTTGGCGCGGTCTGATTTTGTTGCCGTGGGCGATGCCCGCTTTTGTCGCGTATCTCACATGGAAACTACTCTACGACCCGAATCAAGGCGGCGCATTCAACATGATTCTGATTGGGTTGTTTGGTGTGCAGGTTGACTTTCTTAGCACCAAAGAGCTCGCGATGCCCAGCGTCATCGTCGCCACCTTTTGGCGTGGGTTGCCGTTTTGGGTGATCTCGTTTTTGGCGGCGCTGCAAAATGTTTCACCAGAGTTATACGAAGCGGCGGCGATTGACGGCGCAACAGCATGGCAGCGTTTCCGTCACATCACCTTGCCAAGCATTCGCCACGTCATCTTGGTCGTCGTGTTGTTGTCCACCATCTGGACGACGAATGGCTTCGAGAACATCTGGCTACTGACGCAAGGCGGACCCTCGGATGCGACGATGACCTTCCCCGTCCTTGCCTACTTCGGTTTGCAAAGTCTGCGCATTGGCGAAGCGGCCGCCGTCTCCGTGGCGATGCTGCCCATCTTTGCCATGCTCGCATTCATCGTCGTCAAACTGTTAGAACGAGAAAACGAGTAGGGTGCAGTGCCAGTTTCAGTTACTTGCTATGTTGCAACGCATCTCCCTCTCCCAAAAAATTTTCATCTATGCGATGCTGCTCTTGTTGGCAGTCTTCATCATCTTCCCTATTTACTTCATGGGCATCATCTCGCTGAAGACGACCCGCGACATCTATCGCGTGCCATCGCTGCTGCCTGCCAATCCAACACTCATTAACTATGAGCAACTGCTCGGCGCTCAAAATTTTTTCATCAACATTCGCAACAGCCTCATCGTGGCTAGCGCGACCACCATCGTCTGCGTGACCATCAGCGTTCTCGCCGCATACAGCCTCGTGCGCTTGAAGTATCGCTATCGCGATTGGATGGGGAGACTCGTGTTATTCTCATATCTGACGCCTGCCTCGTTGTTGTTCATCCCATTATCCGCGATCATCGCGCGCCTCGAACTCGGCAACACCTTGCAGGGTTTGATCTTCGTGTATATGACGTTCTCCGCGCCGTTCAGCACGTGGTTGTTGATGGGCTTCTTTCGCGGCATTCCTCCCGATCTCGAAGAACAAGCGATGGTGGACGGCACAACCCGTTTAGGCGCATTGTTCCGCGTGTTGCTGCCCGTCGCCGCGCCAGGCCTCATCGCCGTCAGCGTCTTCACGTTTACAGGCGCCTGGAACGAGCTATTGCTCGCGCTCATCTTCACCACCTCGCCCGACATTCGCACGGTGCCCGTCGCGCTCCAATACCTTATCACAGGCGACACGGTGCGTTGGGGTTTGATTATGGCTGGCTCGGTCGCCTCCGCTTTACCCGTGATGGTCTTGTATTACCTCGCGCAACGCTTCGTCGTGCAAGGGTTGGCGGGTGGGGCGGTGAAAGGCTAAAGAATGAAAAAGCAGGGTGATACGGTTCGTCTGCGCCCGCGCAGACGATTTTTATTTCACATTGAGTGGAGGCGCTATGCTTGACCTCAATACCCTGACCCTGCGCGTCGCCATCGGGCAGTTCAACGAGCTGACCGATGAGCAGATCGCGTTTGCGTTGCAGTGTGGCGTGCAGGATGTATTGCTGAACACACCGAAATTGCCCGGCGATGAACGCTGGGAGTTCAATGATTTGTTACGCTTGCGGATGCGCGCCGAGGAACGCGGCTTGCGCGTCATCTGTTTGGAGAACGTCCCTATCAAATTCTATAACCAGATCATGATCGGCGCGACAGGGCGCGAACGACAGTTGGAAAACATGCAAGAGACGGTGCGCAACATGGGACGCGCAGGCATACCCATTCTCGGCTATCATTGGATGCCGAACTCCGTGTGGCGCACAGGTTGGGACACGCCTGTGCGCGGCGGCGCCATTTCCAATTCATTCAACCTGGAACTGGCCAAGAACGCGCCGCTGTCGCATGGGCGCATCTATACCGACGAGGAAATGTGGGAAACGTACGATTGGTATTTGGAACGCATGTTGCCCGTGTGCGAGGAATACGGCGTGCGGATGGCATTGCATCCCGACGACCCACCCGTGCCATCGCTCGGCGGCGTCGCGCGCTTGTTCCGCAACTTCGAGAACTTCAAGCGCGCGATGGACACACACGACAGTCCGATGCATGGTCTTGATTTCTGTCATGGTTGTTGGTCGGAGATGCGCGGCGGCGCAGGCATCCTTGAAGCCATCGAACACTTTGGCGCGCGTGGCAAAATTTTTTACATGCACTTGCGCGATGTGCGCGGCGCCGCCGACAACTTCACTGAATGCTTCATTGGCGAAGGCAACAGCAATCCATTTGCTGTGGTGAAGCAGTTGAAGCAAGTGGGTTTCAAGGGTTTCATCATTGACGACCACGTGCCGCACATGGTCAACGATTCGCCATGGGGCCATCGCGGACGCGCATACGCGACGGGTTACATCACGGCGCTGGTGGATGTGGTGAATCAGTTGTAGGACAAGTGAGCAAATTGGAAATTCGTCCTACCTCAGGTGATTTATGGCACTGATTGAGAAACACCGTTACCCCGGCAAGCTCATCGTCGTCGAGGGCATTGATGGCTCGGGCAAAAGCACACAGGCGCAGTTAATGTTGAAGTGGTTGACGAGTCATGGCGTGCCGGTCTTCTTCACGGAATGGAATTCGTCGGCGTTGGTGAAACAGGCGACGAAACAGGGCAAGAAGAAGAACATGCTCACGCCGACGACGTTCAGCCTGCTGCACGCGACCGATTTCGCCGACCGCTTCATGTATCAAATCATTCCGCCGCTCAAGGCTGGCATGGTCGTCGTCGCCGATCGTTATGCTTTCACCTCGTTTGCGCGCGACACGGCGCGCGGCGTGCATCCGCAATGGGTGCGCGCGTTGTATAGCTTCGCCGTGCGCCCCGACATCAGCTTCTACTTCCAAGTGCCTGTGCAAGTCTCGCTCAGTCGGTTGCTCAGCGCGCGCGCCAAAATCAAATTCTACGAAGCGGGCATGGATTTGAATTTGAGCAACGACTTAGCCGAGTCATTTCGTGTGTTTCAAGGGCGCGTCGTGCATGAATACGATATGATGAGCGTGGAGTATGGCTTTCACGTCATTGACGCGCAACGCCCGATTGACGCACAGCAGCGAGACGTGCGGGCTATCGTCGAGCGTGAGATGAGCGACTACCTCGCGCGTTACAAAGCCGAATCGTCGGCGCAAGCGGATGAGCTGCCAGAAGAAACCCAATCTGAATCGCAAACCGCGAGTGTGTCGGAACTCGTAAGCGCTGCGGAGCGCGTCCTAGCGACGGCGGAGGTAGCTCTATGAACGAGTCGCGCACATTCATGGGCTATGGCTTGCCATACCTGCGTGATGGACACGAACTGCGTGGCCGCTTGATTGTGATTGAAGGCAGCGATGCCGTAGGGCGCACAACGCACGTGCAATTGTTACGCAATTGGTTGGAGATCGAAGGGCTCGGCGTAATCGAGACAGGGTGGGCGCGCTCACCGCTCGTCTCGCAGACGATTAACCTGGCGAAGTCAGGTCATCAGCTCAATGCGCTCACCTATAATCTTTTATACGCGACGGACTTCGCCGACCGTCTCGAACACGAGATCATGCCTGCCTTGCGCGCAGGGTTCATCGTGTTGTCTGACCGTTACATTTACACGGCGTTGGCGCGCGGCGTCACGCGCGGCGCAGACCCACAATGGCTACGTGATTTGTATGGGTTCGCCGTGCAACCCGACATCGTTCTGTATTTGAAGGCGGATGCGCGCACCTTGCTCAAGCGCGCGCTGCTATCGAGCGGCTTGGACTATTGGGAGTCGGGGCTCGATCAAAACCCGGGGCTTGACCCGTACGAAAGTTTTCTGCGCTATCAAGCCAAACTTTTGCGCGAGTTTGATCGGCTCGCCCAAGAGTTCGGCTTCGTCGTGATCAATGCGCGGCGCAGCATTAACTCGGTGCAACAGACGTTGCGCGAACACATCACGCCCATCATTCGCCAACTGTCGCCAACCGCCGCTGGAGGAAGCTGCTGAATAACGACTTCGCCGGTGTAGGGCAAGTGTGCAACTTGTCCGTGTGGGCAAGTTGCACACTTGCCCTACACCTTCCCTCGGCGTTACGATGTCACAGGATACGCGATCGTCGTCATCAACGTCATGTTCGTCTGTGTGGTGTCGAGGCGTGAGTGTTGCACGACGATCGGCGCATCCGAGCGCACACGCATCGCGTATGGCGTGTCGCGCGGGAGCGTGACGCCGCCGATGTGTTCGGGCTTGTCGAGTCGCACGTGAAAGGTGCGCTCTGCGCCGACGGTCATGGCAATGTCTTTGATAGGCGCGCGGTCTTCAAAATAGATGTCGAGTTGAATGTGCGCGTCTTGTGGGTTTGTGTTCAAGATACACACGGCTTCATGCGATTGATAAGGCTGTCCATCGTTCGGCGGCGTCGCCATGTAACCGTCGGGAATCAGCCATACCTTCGCGCCTTCATGAGATAACACAAGTCACCTCCATTATGGTCATTGGTCATTGGTAAGCGGCGACTCGATGACCAATTGCCAATTACCAATCACAATCACTAAGCTGAGCGTGATTATACTGATATTTTCGCAATGTCTCTTGATTATCTCACACGCCGATTTGAGCTTGCCGACCCGCGTTTCACGTCCATCTTGGACGAGGCGTCGTTGTGGGCGGCGCGCTTCGGCGCGTTCATGCGGGTCTCTCATGCGTTTCGCAGGCGAGAGTCCATTCTCGCATTCCGCGCTCGACATGCAGACGCTGGCGATGGCGTTATTGCAATGTGACTATCGCGACGCGGTAAAGAAGAATATGCCGCGTCGTTGGTTCGACGAGAAACCGCATACGCACATCGCGCTCGATGATGCGCTTGGGCAGGGCGCGTTGTTCTGCAATATGTTGGCGGAGTTGAGGAAGAGAGAGGAAAGAATAAAAGATGACGCTCAATGAGCGCTGGGATATTTGATGAGGATCGCTGCTCCTTATGTCTGGCGCATGAGCGTTGTCGTTCTGTTCGCTTGGTGCAATGTGTCCTGCGGCGTTGTGAGCGCGTTCTTTGAACCAACGCCAACACCTACAGCGACCATCACGCCGACGCCCACGCCGACCCATACGCCCACACCCACCGATACGTCCACCCCCACAGCGACCCCAACACTAACGCCCACGCCCCAACCGACCTTGACTCCAACAGCGAAACCAACCAATATACCAACGAACAAACCCACCCTGCGCGCGACGCCCACGGCGAAGTGTGAACCGAGCGGCGCGCCATGGGCGACCCGCTATCCGATGAGTCGCTCCACCGCCGATTTAACGTCAGATTTTCGCGCTAAGGTTGAGCGCTTCATTGCGGCGCTGAGGACGGCGGGCGCATTCGTTTCCGTCTCCGAGACGTGGCGCTCGCGAGAACGCGCCTACCTCATGCACTATGCGTATCGCATCGCGCGCGAGAACCTTGACCCACGCGCAGCGCCGCCATTGGCGGGTGTTAATATCTGTTGGCTGCATACCGATGCGAAGGGCAACCCCAATCTATCCGCTTCAAAAACAGCCGCGTTGCAAATGGTGTATGCTTATCAGATTGTGTATCGTCCCATTTTGGATTCGCGTCACATCGAAGGGCGCGCGATTGACATGACGATTACATGGCAAGGCGCCCTCACCATCCGCGACGCCCATGGTAAGGTCCTCACGATTACGAGCGAACCGCGTAACGGCGCAGGCAACACGGAGCTGCATAACGTGGGGGCGACCTACGGCGTCGTCAAGCTGGTCGGCGATGCGCCACATTGGTCAGACGATGGACACTAAATAGTCATCAGTTATCCGTCGTCAGTCATCAGCTTTCACGAGGTTTTTCATGTTGACAGGTCTTATGTCACGTCTCACGCAACGCGCCGCGCAAGGCAAGCCCGTGCGCGTCGGTTTGATTGGCGCGGGGCGTTTCGGCACGATGTTCTTGAACCAGACGCCGCAAATTGAAGGCTTGCACTTGATGGGCATTGCCGATTTGTCCATCGAGCGTATCAAGGCGGCATTGCAACGCGCGGCATGGTCTGTAGAACGATATACGGCGACCAGTTTTGATGATGCGCGCGAAAGCGGCAAAACATTTTTGACGCAAGACAGCGAAGCGCTCATCGCCGCCGATGGCATCGAGGTCATCGTCGAGGCGACGGGCATCCCGACGGTGGGTGTGCGTCATGCGTTGTCCGCGTTCAAACATGGCAAGCACATCGTCATGGTGAACGTCGAAGCCGACGCGCTCGCGGGCCCGCTGCTCGCCCAGCGTGCAGCAGCGGCGGGCGTCGTCTATAGCCTCGCCTATGGCGATCAACCTGCGTTGATTTGCGAGCTGGTAGATTGGGCGCGGGCGTGCGGCTTCGAGGTCATGGCAGCGGGTAAAGGCACGAAGCATCTCCCATTCTATCATCAGCTGACGCCGAAAGAAGTGTGGAAACATTTCGGCATGAATCTCGCCGATGTGGAACGCGCGGGACTCAACGCACAGATGTACACGTCGTTTATGGATGGCACGAAGTCCGCGATTGAGATGACAGCGGTAGCGAACGCGACGGGATTGAGCGCGCCATCAGATGGGTTGATGTTTCCGCCGTGCGGCGTTGACGACTTGGCGCACGTGCTACGCCCGCGTGAGGATGGCGGATGGTTGGCACAACGAGGCATGGTCGAGGTCGTATCGAGTTTGGAAAAGGATGGTCGTCCCGTGTATCGAGATTTGCGTTGGGGTGTATATGTGGTTTGCGCGGCGCACAATGAGTATGGACGTAGATGCTTCGATGAGTATGGCTTGAAGGTAGATGCGACAGGCAACTATGCGGCGTTCTATCGCCCACATCATCTCGTTGGGCTGGAGGTGAGCATCAGTGTCTTGAATGCGGCGTTGCGCGGCGAAGCGACAGGCGCGGCGCACACGTGGAATGCGGATGTGGTCGCCACGGCGAAGCGCAACCTCGAAGCGGGCGACGTATTGGATGGCGAAGGCGGCTATTGCGTGTATGGCAAGTGCATCCCCGCAGCGACATCATTACAGCTCGGCGCGTTGCCTATCGGTCTCGCGCATCACGTGAAATTGAAGAACCACCTTACGGCGGGACAAATCGTCAGATGGGCGGATGTTGAAATCAATGAAGATGATGTAGCGCTGAAGGCGAGGCGCGAGCTGGAGCAAAGTCGGCAGAGTACACCGCGCGGCTCATCGGACGCGTGGTCACAGTCGGCGTCAAGACAATACAGTTCGTCCACGAGTTGGCGCGCGTGGAGCTGAACCATGCTTAATGCGCTGCGCTCGTGTTCAGAAATCGCGCGTGGTGAGGCGGCGGCGTTAGAGAACGCCGCTCAACCGCGCGCCAGAGCATGCGCCCTCCGCACAGGGTTCCCTTTTCTTAGTATAAGATTCGCCATTCGTTTTTTCCCTAATTCGTTGTTGTGTTTCATCCTAAGCGTTTGTCTTGCCTGTAGCCCATCCCCAACACGTCCTCCGTCCAGCTCCTCACCAACAGCGACATTCCCTGTAACAGCGAATGCGCCTGCGCCGTTATTGCCTACGCGTATCCCTACCGCCGACGCGACTGCGCCGCCGACGCGCGCGCTAACCCTTGCGCCACGCCCAACGCCGCATCTCGTCATCAATCCGCGCCAACCCATGCAAATCATCGTCGTATCGGTTGGTCAGGTCATCGCCTTCACGCGCCCGCTCGATGTAGCAGAGTGGCAAGTGGATTATGATGCGGCGTCGCTGTCACCATTGATGTCGCCCGAAACAATGCGAACGCCTGACGCGCAGGGCTGGTTGTTTCGCGCCGTTGCTGCGGGGCAAAGCGACCTCACCTTCACCAGCATTGCCTCATGCCCAGCGCCACCATGCCCACCGACGGTTGCGCGTTTCGTCGTGACGATTCACGTGCAGCCGTGAATCAGGCTCAAATTTTCAATTTCAGTAGATCCGAATTTGGCAGCTGATAAGACCTGTCAGGTTTCGGCGCCCCGCGTCTTCACAGGCGCTGGCGATAGCGAAACCCGCTAGGTCTCTCGAAGTTGAACCTACTGAGTTTACCTACATGTGAGTGCCATACATCTATGAAGGGAGCGTAAGTATGACTAATGAACGGGTTCGTTTGCGCGATGTTGGTA
>CAZDYP010000173.1:0-10962 GCA_964509505.1 uncultured Anaerolineae bacterium
AGACCTCGCAGGTCTAGGTGGAGTGACTATGCCCGACCCCAAACCCCAACAGGGCTATCTCGTCCTCGCGGACATCTCTGGCTTCACGGCGTTTGTGACCAGCACCGAGCTGGAGCATTCGCAAGCCATCATGCGCGAGCTCTTGGAGCTCATCGTGCAGCGCCTCACACCGACGCTCACGCTTGCCGCGCTGGAGGGCGACGCCGTGTTTGCCTACCTGCCCGAGTCACGCCTCACGCGCAACGAAATGTTGTTCGAACTGATCGAGGCGACGTACGTCACCTTTCGTGAACGACAGCTCAACATGCAGCGTAACACTACCTGCTTGTGTCAAGCCTGTCGCGCGCTGAGCTCGCTCGATTTGAAATTCATCGCGCATTACGGCGCGTATATCACGCCACACATCGCCGAGCGGGATGAATTGATGAGCCTCGACGTGCGCCTGGTGCGCGAGCGTTGGTTGAAGAACCCAATCGGCGGCGAAGCCATGCGCGGTCATGCGTTGTTCACCGACGTGTGCCTCGCGCAAATGGGCGTAAGCGCGGAAGGAATGACGGCGCACTCGGCGAGCTACGAGCATATCGGCGCGGTGCCTGCCCATAGTCTGTCGTTGCGCGCATACTATCAAGCGTTGCTGGACGCGCGGCGTGTGTTTATCACGGCGGAGGAAGCCGATGCCACATTCGCGCGCGATTTTGCCGCGCCGCCGCCTGTGGTCTGGGATTGGCTGAACGATCCACACAAACGCAATCAGTGGATGATGAGTGGGCAAGTATGGAGCGTGGGCGCTCGTTTGCGCGGACGTACCGCCATTGGCACAACCAACCATTGCGACCACAAAGGGACGCGCGCCACTGAGACGATTTTGGATTGGCGCCCTTTCGACTATTTCACGGCGCAACTCCAACAATCGCCCATGCCCATGCTGTTGCTGCAGACACTGCAACTCGAAGCGTTGCCCAATGGCACACGTCTGCGTGTGCAGCTCAAAATCAAAACTCGCTTGCCGCGCCGCCTGACGCGTTTGATGATGCGCTGGCTGGTGATACCAGAACTCGACTACGAGCAGATGATGGGGCGGATGGCGGGGTTGATGCAGCAGGAGGTAGGACAAGTTTCAAACTTGTCCAACAAACGATGAATCTCCACAAACTCTCTCGACTTCGCGCGCTCATGCGAGCCAATCACATCGAAACGCTTTTGCTGCAACGCTCGCAAAATTTCGCGTGGCTCACCGATGGCGCGGCCTCGTACATCGGCATTGCGAGCGACACGGGCGCAGCAGCGATACTCGTCACCCTCGATACGCAATACATCATCACTAACAACATAGAGGCTGAACGCTTGCAACATGAACAAGGCTTGGCGGATTGGGAGTTTGTCGTCGGCTCGTGGACGGATGGTCTTGCGCCGCGCGTCAAAAAAATGACGCGCGGTGTATTGTATTCTGATTTTCCATTTCCTGAGGCGCTAGAGGTTGCAGGCAAAATCGCGCCGTTGCGTTATACACTGGATGAAGTGGAAGCCGTGCGCTATCGCAGCCTTGGCGCGGCGACGGGACGCGCGCTACAAAATGCGACGCGCATGGTGCGCGTTGGCATGACCGAAAACGAAATCGCGGGCATCCTCGCGCAACAGTGCTATGCGAACAACGTCGTGCCTGTCACCAACCTCATCGCTGCCGATGAACGCATCTTCCGCTGGCGTCACCCATTGCCCACTGAGAAAAAATTGGAACGCTATGCGATGTTGGTGGTCGGTGGGCGCAGGTGGGGCTTGATCGCTTCGGCGACGCGCCTCGTCCATTTCGGTCCCATCCCCGCTGAGGTGCGACGCAAGGCGGAGGCGTGCGCGCGAGTGGATGCGGCGTTCATCTGCGCGACGCAAGCAGGGGCGACATTAGCAGAGGTGTTTCGCGCGGGCATGAACGCATACGCGAAAGAAGGCTTTGATGGCGAATGGCAATACCATCATCAAGGCGGACTCACAGGCTATCACGGACGCGAGTTGTTAGGCGCACCGACGGCGACGCATCGTATCGAAGCCACGCAAGCCTTCGCGTGGAATCCAAGCATCAAAGGCACGAAATCCGAAGACACGATTCTCCTCACGCCCAATGGCGTCGAGGTCATCACGCAAGTGGACGATTGGCCCCTGATGGATTGTGGTGACTGCAAGCGGCCCAACATTTTGCAATTGGAGTAAATGGGGAACGGGGGAACGGGAATATAGCTCATGTTTCCCCGTTCCCTGTTTACCTGCTCCTCATCCTCTCGTCACCTTGTCACCTTGTCATCCCGTTTCCCCCGTTCTCGGTTTGCCGGCTCCTCATCCCCTCGTCACCTTGTCATCACATTTCCCCGTTTACCATCGGGTGCATTTCAGTTTGGGGGCGAACACGGCGGTTGTAAACCGCGTGCCACCCATCGCCAAGCCCCACCTACGCGGGCTAACCTTCCAGTCGGTGGAGGCCGACTTCGCCATGCGTTGCAGCGAATTGCATTCGCCCGAACCAGCCTGCCGCCAAACTGAAATGCACCCTTTACCATCCCCTCGTTTCTCCCTTGACTTGTCTCCCTGTATACTGTTGTCCCATTCCACGCAAGGTAATCTGCATGTCCTTTTTTCGCTCACCGCTATTTCCCATTTTCATGGTTGTATTTGTAGATGCGCTTGGTTTTGGTATCACCTTGCCTGTGCTGCCGTTGTACATGCAGGGCGAGTTTGGCGCAACGGCGACGCAAGTCGCGGGCATCGCCAGTTTTTATTTTGTCGCACAGTTTCTGGCCGCGCCGCAAGTGGGGCGTTGGTCAGATCATTATGGCAGACGCCCCTTGTTGATTGCCAGCCAAATGATCACCTTCATTTCATTCTTGCTCAGCGGTCTGGCCACGAGTCTGCCATTTCTGTATTTCGCGCGCGCCTTCGCAGGTTTAGCGGGCGGGAACATCTCAGTGGCGCAAGCGTATTTGAGCGATGTGACCGAGCCAACAAATCGCGCGCGTAGTTTGGGCGTCATCAATGCGGGATTCAGCACGGGCTTTGTGTTCGGTCCCGCGTTCGGCTCGTTCATTGCGGCAAGCTTCGGCCCCCGTGTGCCGTTCTTCATCGGCGCGGCGGTGGCGTGCATTACGATTGCGCTCGCCTACCTTCTCATGCCCGAATCGCTGACGCCTGAAAAGCGCCAACACGATGCGGCGCTGAAAGCTACACAGCCGCACGTCAGTCGTCTGGCGCTGTTGCGCTCGCCTGCTATCCTGCTGATCATGGTGATGGCGTTTGGGTTGCAATTCGCTTTCTTCAATTTTCAAAGCATGTACGTGCTGTGGGCGGAGCGTGTGATGCTCGCCGGCTATGAGCTGCAACAGAAACAGCAGATCGTTGGCGCTACCTACACCTTCGTCGGCATTGTTGGCATCATCACGCAAGTGTTTGTGGTTGGCTTCTTGGTGAAGCGCGTAGGCGAACGGGCGATGGTCGCAGGGGGTTCATTCATGCGCGCCGTCGCGTGGTCAACCATGTCGTTTGTGCCGGTGCTGGGTGTCGCGCTGTTGGTCATCCCCTTGTTTGCTATGGGCGGTGGCATCACACAACCTGCGTTGATTGCGTTGCTCACATATAGCGCGCCCCCAGGTCAGCGTGGGCAAGTCATTGGTCTGTTGGAAGGGGTACAAAGTTTGGGGCGTATCAGCGGGCCCCTCGTCGCTGGTTTCTTGTACGAACGGCTCGATCCGTCCACGCCCTTGTTGGCAGCAGGTCTAACGAGCGCGCTCGTCAGTGTGATGGCGTTGGGGTTATGGCGCGCGCAAACAGGAACGGCGCACACGACGTCAACTTGATCGTCGCAATACCTTGTCAGCCCTTGCCGCCATTGCTATAATCTCTATGGTTGAGCGAGCTGGATCCTCTAAAGGAGGTTTGTATGGCTGAAAATTCAGGTACCACTTTGATTGTCAAGTATGCGGCTTATGCGCCCACGGGCAAAGTGACCGTGCGGCGACAGGCGCCGCGCGCGAGCGATGTGATTTATCCTGAAAGCGATGGAGATTGAACCCCAAACAGAATAAGCGAATCATCTGAGAATCTATAAGGAGGTAGTGTTGTGTCCACGCAAGCCATCCTCATCACGCAATGTTTACAAAATGATTTCGTCAAGCCCATTGGACGCTATGACCCGTTGCCGAACATGTTGCACGTCGGCTTTAGCGAAGCGCGACGTTTGATGGGCGAGAATCCCCATGAAGGGCCCGTCGCGCGCATGATGCAATGGGCTTATCAACAGAGCGAAGAAGAGCTGATGCTCATTCACATCCGCGACTGGCACGATCCCAACGATCCCTTTCAAGCGGAACACTTGCGCCAATTCGGTCCGCATTGCTTAATGAATACCGAAGGCGCGCGTTTCGCTTTCGATGACGAGTTCACGGGACGCCATGAAAATATCGTCCAGTCGCCAGGCTTGAACGATTTTATTGACACCAATTTTGCCAAACTGCTAGAACCGTATGCCAAATCGCCCATGCGCGTGGGTTTGATGGGGGTGTGGACAGAGGCGAAAATTTCTTTTCTCGCGTACGACCTCCGCACACGCTATCCACAATTTCAAATCGGGGTGTGCTCGGCGTTGTGCGCGAGCTCGTCGCGCGCGCAACATTTCATCGCGCTCGACCAATTGCAAAAGTTGTTAGGAGTGCATGTCTTCGCCTCGATTGGCGAGTTCACGCGCTATTTGCTCAACATCACACTCGATACGCCCTTGGCGCTGCCCGCGAGCGATGATACGCCGAGCATCGCCCTAGAAGGTCTCGCGTCGTTGAGCGATACCGACCGCAAGCTCGTGCGCTATCTGTTCCGCGATTGTCGTGAAGTGAAGCTGCGCGCGTTTTCGGGCGGTTTTTCGGGCAACCTTGTCTTTGGCGCGGAGAGTGTAGATACGCTGGGGCAGAAGCAAGTGCCGCACGTGGTGAAGGTTGGCGCGCAGAAAGACATGGGGCGCGAGCGCACCGCCTTCGAGCGTGTCGAGTCGGTGTTGGGCAATAGCGCGCCGCGCATCACGGAGTTCGCCGACTTCGCCGAGCGTGGCGCGTTGAAGTATCGCTATGCGGCGATGGGCGGCGGCTTCTCGACTACGTTTCAAAAAATGTACATGCAGGGTTTGAACAAAGAGAAGACCGAACGCATCTTACGCACCGTGTTTGAGGAACAACTGGGACGTTTTTACACGGCGGGCACATTAGAGCGGGTTGATCTATTTGATTACTACGTCTTCAAGCCAGAGATCGCGAAGTATGTGCGACCCAGCGTTGAAAAGGTCTATGGCAAACCTGCTCACAGCGCGATGTTGCGTTTTGATAACGGGCGCGAGTTTCCAAACCTCTGCGTGTTCTACGAACAAGAGCTCGCGCAGCTGCCTTCGATTGCAGGCAACCTACATTACATGGCGTACGTGCATGGCGACTTGAACGGCGCGAACATCATCGTGGACTCGCACGAGAACGTCTGGCTGATTGACTTTTTCCACACGCATCGCGGTCATGTCCTCAAAGACCTCGTGAAGTTCGAGAACGATTTGCTCTACATCATGACGCCCGTCGCGAACGCCGACGACTTCGACGAAGCGCTGCGCCTCACCGATTTCTTGTTGCAGGTCGAGGACTTGGGCAAGCCGTTGCCCGACGTCGAAATGACAGGCTTGACGAATCCTAATCTCGTGCGCGCGTACGAGACGTTGAGCTTGTTGCGATCATTTTATCCGCCGCTCATTCATGAAGCCCGCGACCCGTTACAATTGCACATCGCGCAATTGCGTTACGCGGCGCATACGGTGTCGTTTGACGAGCCGAATCTGTGGCAACGCCAGTGGGCGCTCTACACGGCGTCGTTGTGCGCACAACAGATCGTCGAACGCTTGCAACGCAGCGGCCCCTTGCGTGTGGATTGGCTCGCGGCGCAATATACGCAAGCGGGCAAGCTTGGTTTGACGATTCTGCCGGGGCGGCGCGATTATCAGCGCGAGCTCGATGTGGATTTGGCGTCGCTCAAACAACAAAACGTGAGTCACGTCGTCTGCTTGATTGCGCCCAACGAGTTCGGACGCTATGGCGTGGACAATTTGTTGCAAGCGTATCAAGAGGCAGGCTTTAGCGTGCATCATCGCCCCATCATGGATCAGCGTGTCTGTTCACAGGCAGAGATGCGCGAGACGGTGCAGTGGATTAGCGGCAATCTCGCGCAGGGCGCGAGCATCATGGTGCATTGCGTTGGCGGCTTGGGACGCTCGGGCACGGTTGCGGCGAGCTATTTGAAGTCGCAAGGCTTGGATACCGACGCGGCGATTGCCGAAGTGCGACGCGCGCGTTCGCCTCGCGCGATTGAGACAAAGTTGCAGGAAGATTTTGTGGCGGCGTTTACGGCGTGATGAGGTGACGGGGTGAAGGGATGAAGGGATGAAGGGATGACAAGATGAGTGATGAAACGAAACC
Organism: uncultured Anaerolineae bacterium; assembly: GCA_964509505.1. Classification (GTDB taxonomy): domain Bacteria; phylum Chloroflexota; class Anaerolineae; order JACRMK01; family JACRMK01; genus CAZDYP01. The sequence continues at coordinate 6,483 of CAZDYP010000173.1, forward strand.
CGCTTAGACTCGTTGAGCCAAGCGGGTTTCTCATTCGCCAATTACGAATTACTCATTAGCCAAAGGCGTTTTTGATTTGGCTGAAGACGTTGCCGATGGCGGGCCCGAGCAGCGCGAGAATCGCAATCACGACGACGGCAACCAACACAAGAATCAAAGCGTACTCCACGAGACCCTGCTCCAATGGGTGGGTGTGTCGTATTCAATGCTGCACAGTGCATAGCCAACGCAGCCGCATCGTCATGGATACGGCTTAGGCGTTGGTGCTCGCGTGGGCGCAGTGGGCGCGGGTGGGGTCTTGGTCGGCGCGGGTGGTGTGTAGTTGGGCGGCGGGTAGCCAAGCACTGAGATCGTTTGATTAAGCGTGTCGAAGACATAGACCCAACCGTTGTTAGGATTGATCCCAAGCGCGACGGGTTGCCGACCTGTTTTGATTGTGCCTAATACTTGAGTGCCATTGATCACCGTGACCGTCCCATCCCTGAAACTAGCAACGTAAACATTGCCCGTCAATGGATCAATTTCCATGCGGATTGGTTCCGCACCAACAGGAACACGCGCAATGGAGTTCCAATCCTTGAGAATGACGACCTCGTTTGTGCCTTTGCTTAATAAATGGATATAGCCTGTGATAGGGTGTATTCGGATGAGCTCATAGGTTTTGTTCTTCACTTGAGGAATCCTTTTTTCTTCTATCAACTTTCCGTCTTTGAGCTTTCTAACATTATCAAATCCATCCAATACATATACCTCACCTGACCGCGGGTCAACGGTTATGTCCTTAATTGAAGCTTTGATACCTCCAATCAAAATACCTTCATAGCGGGCAACCTCTTTTAGATCCTTGAAAACCACAATCGCACCATAGTGGTCTCCCGCATAGACATAGCCGTTTGCGTCCGCTGCCACATGCGTGAACAACGCTCCTTCTATTTTCAAATTGGCGATTACTTTCAACCCGTTTAGCACCAAGATATTGCTGTCCACAGTGGTTTTTGTGCGATCGAAACGCTTATTGTAGCCGCTGACTGCGTAAGCCCAACGGCTCTTAGGTTCAATCGTCACAGCCATTGGATCAATGTCGGGTATGATGGCATTGGTAATCAGTTGCGTATCGTGAATGATGGAGATTTTATCACTGGAAGTGTAAGTGACGTAGACCCAATCATTGGCTTCGTCAATGGCGATGCTGTTGGCCCACCCTTGCGCCGTGGTCAGGTTGGCAACAACCTCTGTGTCCTTGATGACCTTGACGTACATGGAAAGTGTCACATAGACGTAGCCGGTGCGCCGATCAACCGCCATGCGGCTCAGAATATCAAAACCCTCGGCAGGTAGCGTTGCAAGTATGACAGGCGCGCGGGGGATTGGAGTGGGAGGTGGGGCTGATGATGCCTCACACCCCACCCATAACGAAACCATTGCAATGAAGCCAATGGATTTGCAGGCGCGCCAAACAAATTGGCTCATAGACTTACCTCCTCAGGTTCAGTAAATTAGTCACGAATTGTCAGCGGGAGATAGACTTTCTTCCAAACGAATCCCCCGCAGTCTACCTGATTGGGATAGGCAGCATAGAAGCATTGCGCTGGTTGGTTGGGATTGTCTCGATTGCCATCGTACAATCCCCACCACTCGGCTGTCACAACCTGTTTATCTACTCCATCAACCTTGCAGGTCTTCTCCACCGAGAAATCTTTGTATCCGAACCAGAAGACCTTCTCAACCGCTCTCGTGCCGTCAGTGAACTTGGGTTCGTTCAAGAGAATGTCGAAGCTGATTTTGAGAAAAACGGCTTGATCGTCGCGACTGACGGGCGGATGTGTGCATTGCGCTCCCGGCGGATTGTTCTCTGGGGGTGCTGTGATGTTGGCATTCCAGCCTAGTTCGGTAATCCAGATAGGTTTGTGGTCGTCGCCAATGACGTCAATGAATTTATTGAGGATCGTGGGGCCAACCGTAATGGTGAAGCTCGTCGTCGGGTCACGATATGCGAGATCTTGGTAAAAGTATTCTGCGGGCGAATAGCCGTTTTCATACCGATAGTAGGGATGAACGCCAACGCGATCAAATGGTCTGGACAGCCAAGGTGGTTGTTTGAATCGTTGATAGATTGCGGTGAAATAGAAATGTCCACCATTAGACCATGCGCTGCCAACGCCGCCCATGATGATTATCGCATCGGGGTTTGCCTGTCGAATGGCGGCGTAGGTGTTACTGATTAGTGGTTCGAAAAGCTCTTCACGAATTAGGGTGTCTCCCCCATCTGGTTCGTTCCACACCTCCCAATATTTAATGCGTCGCTTGTAGTAGAGCGCGAGGTCAGATGCTCTGGCGCTAAATTGGGCGCGGTAATCTTCAGCAGTATCGGGGGTGTTGAAGTCATCGCGCCACAGAGTTTCATTGTGAACAACCCCCAGTACGCTGATTCCCGAAGCGCAAAGTGAGTCAATAACGCGATCGTATTCTTGTAGATTGATGTCACCCAATTGATGCACAAAAGGCAGACGTACCCAACGTGCGTCAGATTCAACCACATGAGTCAATGCCTTGGTATCACCCAAACGAATAATGGGTGGGCCGTCGTAGGCTTGAAAACCAAGACCCTTGTAGCCCTTGTTCTCATAGCTCCAATCTTGGTTGGCACAATCCAAAGCGGGTTGGTCGTAAGTCCAGATTTCAAGGTCATCTAGCCACCACCCGGGCGCGCCCGGACTTAGGTATTGACTGGTAAATTTCCATGCCACCCACACGCGCGCATAGCCGGCGGCATCAGGGAAAAACACAGTCTCGTTGAGCCAAATGCCCAAGCTATCCGTTGGGCCTTTCCATTCCTTGCCCTTGAAGTAGCTCACTTCGGTGACGGTTATATCGGTTGACACGCCGACAAAGATAGTGTCTCCGACATTGGTTAGGCTGTAGCCCCAAATATCGTACCAATGTTTGAAGCGAACCATAAAGTTCTCTTCATCACTCAGGTCGTATGGACCGCAGAGCAGCCAAGTTTCAAAGTCCGCAGGATAGTTGGTGGGAGGAGTTACAGCGCCATCGCCTTCAACCGCGGGCCAGATGGCATTAACCCCGCTGATTCTCCTGTAGGTATCTTTCCCCCAGCGTGGTCGGGGCGCATTTTGAGGATTGGTACGCACTTCACACTTGTTGATTGAATCATTAGGTGGAAATGTGCCCTCAAGGTCATTGTCCATAAAGGAATTCCATTGATCCACGAATGTAGCGTTCGCTGTCGAGCGATTGGGTGCTGTCACAGCCGTGTTCCTTACAGGACGAATTGGAGTGCGTGTCGGCAAGCGCTCAGGAAACTGTACCGTGACGGCGGCTACGGTATGCGTTGGAGGTTTTTCTGGGTACGATGACATCACGCGAAGGGTTGGCGAGATGGTATCTTTCCAACGCACCATGCTGGTTTCATGAGGCGCAAGCGAAGTGGGTTGGTTGCGCGTCCAAGGCTTAGGCACAAACATGGGTGAACTGATTGGCTTCGGCGTGGGTATAGCTGTGCTACCTGTGCGGAAGTTGGGCAATGGATAAGGTGGGATAGTTGCTGTAGGTGTGGCAGGTGATGTGGGAGTTTTAGTCGGTGTTTGAGTAGGCGTATTGGTTGGCGTGCGTGTTGCGGTGGGCGAGCCGGGTGTCCAAGTGGGTGTGGGTGTTCGGGTTGGTGTCGTGGGTGGCGTATTGGTGGGCACACGCGTGATCGGTGTTCTCGTTGGGGTTAGTGTCGGCGTGGTTGTATTAGTTGGTGTTGGCGTGATTGTGGGTGTGGGCGTAATCGTCGGGGTTGGCGTTTGAGTTGGTGTCGCCGTATTTGTCGCCGTGTTCGTCGGCGTATGAGTTGGCGTTGAAGTTTGTGTCGCCGTGTTCGTCGGCGTTGCTGTATTCGTCGGCGTGGTGGTCTGAGTTGGGATAGTCGTATTGGTCGGCGTTGGGACAGGAGTATTGGTTGGCATTGGTGTATTCGTGTTCGTCGGTGTCGGTGTACTGGTTGATGTTGCCGTCGGCGTGCGTGTCGGCGTGTTCGTCGGTATGGATGTATTCGTCGGCGTGCGTGTCGGCGTGCTGCCTCCAGCCAACGCTTGCACACTGAAGTTGTCGAACTGCTCCAACCCCGCTCCACTGGGTTGATACGCCCACACGCCCACCTCCCCACTGGTGAACGTGCTATCGCTGGCGCTGATTTGTGTCACCCCATTGATCGCTACACTAATCACTGCCCCATTCGCCTGCAAGGTAATCGTCACCCATTGCGTGGACACGTAACTCGGGATCGTGTAGCTGCCCAGCACTGTCCAATCGTTGATGCGAAACAAATAGAGTGTGCCGTCGGGCAGCAAATCCACGTTGTAGCCTGTGGTGGGCAAGCCGTCGCTGTAATTGCTCCAGCGCACGCCAAGCGTAGTCGAGCCCGTGCTGCTGCGGTTTTGTTGCCATGCGGAGACGGCGACATTTGTGTATGTGCCGC
>CAZDYP010000174.1:0-10787 GCA_964509505.1 uncultured Anaerolineae bacterium
CAACACAACGCCTTTGGGCGCGCCCGTCGTGCCTGAGGTATATGAGAAGATGGCGACCTCGTCGGCGCGCCCCAATGCGACGGTGGACTCGAACAGCTGTGGCTCCTGCTGCGCCAACTCGCGCCCCAACTGCTGCACCGCTTGAAACGACATGAGCCAATCGTCGTTGTAGTTCCACAAGCCGCGCTCATCCCAATAGATGACCTTCAGCACCAGCGGCAGTTGCGCGCGGATGGCGAGCAGCTTGTCCACTTGCTCTTGGTCTTTGGCAAGCACGAATTTTGCATCGGCAAACGACGCCATGTACTGAATCTCGGGCGGCGTCGCATCGGTGAAGATGCCACATGCGATGCCGCCCATCGCCATCGCGCCAATCTCAGCCCAGTAGAACTCAGGGTCGTTGTCGCCGAGGATACATACCTTGTCCTCGCGCTGCAAGCCCAACGCGGCCAAACCGAGCGCAAATGATTGCAGCTGCGCCAGCGACTCAGCCCACGTGTACTCTTTCCAGATACCGAGCTTCTTTTGGCGCATGGCGACTTTCTTATCGCCATAGCGTTGCGCTAGTTCAAGAAAACATTGGGGGAGGGTTTGGGGTTCAGTCATGCGTCACCTCATCTGCCGAAGACTTAGATTGCTTACTCAGATATTCGCCAACGTATTGTGTGAACCGCTCTAAATCACCCGCCTTATGCTGCAGGCGCTGAAACACTCGCCTCAAATCCACTTCCAAGTATCGTTGCGCCAAGACATTGCGGAACTGCGCCATGCGCCCCAGTTGCTCCGCAAAATCTGTTGGCACAATGCCGACCGCTCCGGGTTTGAGGCAAATGTCCTTGTAATTCTCTGGCGTTTTGACCGACAGCGCAGGCAACAAGCGGTGTCTGATTGAGAATCACGACATCCACATCGTCGAAACGCAACAACCCACTTAACGTCAATGCGGGATAAGGTTGCGGGCGATTGAAAATCGCGCCTACTCACTGCGAAACCCACCTGTGCAGGTTCAGCGCCAGCCGACAGAGGTCGGCTGGGCGCTGCGTTGCGCGCGCATTGCCTTCGCTGTGGCTTATCCCGCATTCACGTCGCTTAGGTCGCCGATGAACTGCAAACGTCTATCAAAATAATCTTTGACGCTACACGTGTTATCCAGTAACACCGCAATAGCTACATTGGATAATGGGCTTGCCTGCCCTCGCGCGTATGAACCCAACAAATACGCGCCAACTACATCCTGGCTCTCGGCAAAATAGTTTTTCAACACGGCGCTGTCAATAGAATTTGATGAGCTGGCTGTTCCCATTTTTTTACTTTTTGCTTTCTTCTTTCCCCAAATACGCCTCAATCACCTTCGGGTCATGCTTCACCTGCTCGGGTGTGCCTTCGCTGATCTTCACGCCGAAATCCAACACGACGATGCGTTGCGCGATATCCATGACCAAGCCCATGTCGTGTTCGATCATCAGAATCAGCACACCGCGCCGCTCGTGAATGTCGAGAATGAAACGCGCCATGTCCTCTTTCTCTTCAAGGTTCATGCCCGCCATGGGTTCGTCCAGCAGCAACAGCTTCGGTTCAAGCGCCAAGGCGCGCCCGAGCTCGACCCGTTTGCGCAGCCCATACGGCAATGTAGCGACAACCTGTTTGCGAATCGCTTCGATTTCGAGGAAGTCAATGATGCCCTCGACCACTTCACGTTGACGTATTTCTTCTCTTTGCGCGGGACCAAAGTAGAGGGCGCTCTGCCACATCGTTTGTCGCATGTGAATGTGCCGCGCTGCCATCAAGTTGTCTAACACCGATGCGCCACGATAGAGCGCGATGTTTTGGAACGTGCGCGCGATGCCCAGTCGCGCGATTTTATGCGTAGGAAGTTGGGTGAGGATGTGGTCACCATAGTGGATGCGGCCCTGTTGAGGACGATAGAAGCCGCTGATGCAATTCAGCACCGAGGTTTTGCCTGCGCCATTCGGACCAATCACGGCGACGATTTCTCCCTCGTTCACCTCAAAGCTCACACCCGTGAGCGCCTTCGTGCCGCCAAAACTAAGATGCAGGTCTTCGACTGAAAGTCGTGTCATGCGCTGGTCTCCGCACAAAGATGGGGTCGCCTACTGTGTGGCGGCATTATAACACAGTTCATCAGACTACGCATGACTTTTTTCCTTGCGCTTTCACACGGAATAGGCTAACATCTTGCCAGCACAGCGAGAGCGACCATGCGTGTTTCCGTGCCTCCTGTCGCTTACTCGCCTCATGGAGAGTGATTTATGACCTCCCCTTACGCTTACGATTTGGTCGTCATTGGCTCGGGACCCGCGGGCGAAAAGGGCGCGGCGCAAGCGGCCTACTTCGGCAAGCGCGTGGCCATCGTCGAGCGCGCCTCATTTCTCGGCGGCGCAGCCATCAACACAGGCACTGTGCCGTCGAAGACCTTGCGCGAGACGGCGCTGTATTTTTCGGGTTTGCGACAACGCGGCTTGTACGGCATTGACTACTCGCTCAAAGAAGGCTTGACGGTCAAAGACTTCATGTACCGCGAGCAGCTCGTCGTTGATCAACAATGGCAAACTATCAAGCGCAATTTGGAACGCCATAAGATCGAGGTCATCTGGGGCAGTGGCGCGTTGGCTGATCCTCACACCGTCCGCGTGACGATGCTCACAGGCGAGACGCGCGATTTGACGACCGAGTTCATCCTCATCGCCACAGGCTCCTCACCCTATCATCCCTCCGATGTGCCTTTCGATCACGAACGCGTCTATGATTCAGATTCGATCTTGCGGATGAAGTCCATCCCACAAACGATGGCTGTCGTCGGCGGCGGGGTTATCGGCTGCGAATACGCCTCGATTTTCACAGCCTTGGGTGTGAAGGTCACGCTTGTCGAGTCGCGCCACCGGTTGCTGCCCGTCATAGACTTCGAGATTGCCGAACGCTTGCATACGCAGCTGGCGCGGTTAGGCTTGCGCTTCGTGTTCAATGACCGCGTCATCCAAACCGAAACCAGCGAGGCCCGCGTGTATTTGCAATTGAAAGGCGGCGAGCGCTTGGAATGCGATATTGCCCTGTTCGCTGCCGGGCGACAGAGCAACATCGAAGGCTTGGGCTTAGAAGCATTGGGCGTGGCGCTCGGCGCGCGTGGGTTGATTTGCGTCAACGAGCATTACCAAACGAACATTCCCAACGTCTATGCGGCCGGCGACGTGATTGGCTTCCCAGCGCTCGCTTCGACGTCGATGGAACAAGCGCGCGTGGCAATGGTACATGCCTTCAACTTGCACTACAAAGAGAAAGTCTCGCCGGTCCTGCCGTATGCCATTTACACCGTTCCCGAAATTGCGATGGTCGGTTTGACCGAAGATGATTGCATCGCCAAAAAAATTCCGTACCTCATCGGACGCTCGTATTACGACAAAAGTCCACGTGGGCAAATCATCGGCGATGTCAGCGGAATGCTCAAGCTCGTTTTCTCGCCGCACGACAAAAAGCTGCTCGGCGTGCATCACATCGGCGAATTGGCGTCGGAGCTCGTGCATATTGGCGCACATGCGCTGGCCCGTGAACACACGATTGACGAGTTCATCAACGCCGTTTACAACTACCCCACGCTCGCCGACTCGTACAAGTATGCCGCGTACGATGGACTAGGGCATTGGGAGCGTTGGGTTGAGGAGCAATAGCCGTTCAGTTAAACAAGGCAAATCCATCGAGCGATTGGCAAACACCAATCGCTCTGTTGTTATAAAACGCCCCGCCACAAAAAAAATTTCGCTAACCGCTTGACAAACCACGGCGCGCGTTGTACAATGTAAATGAATGAACGCTCATTCATTTATTTCAAGGAAGCCTATGCCCCGTGTCAGCGCCCATGAGCGTAAAGCCTTCGTCGAGGAACGCAAAGCGCGCATCCTCGCTGCCGCCGCCAAAGTCTTTGCCAAGAAAGGCTACGAGCGCGCGACGATCGCCGATGTCGCCAAAGAAGCGAAAATAGCGGAAGGCTCAATTTACAACTACTTCAAGAACAAAGCCGATTTGCTTGTCAGCATTCCGCGCCAATTCATCGTGCCTGCGGTGCAACCCGTGATGGCTGAACTCGCTTCGGTGTCAGGTGAGCATCCGCCGCCCGAACAAGTACTGACGATGTTGGCGCGCAACATGGTCGCCACTATCCAGCAGAATGCGTCGCTCTTGCGCGTCTTCCTCACCTCCTTGCCAACGATGAATCAGGCCGCGCGCGATAAATATTTTGAGCAAGTGCCGTTGTTTGCCTTCACGATGTTGGAAGAGTATTTTCGTCAGCAAATCAAGGCTGGCGTCTTCCGCAAAGACCTAGACCCACAGCTCGCAGCGCGCATGTTTCCTGGCTTACTGTTTCCCTTTCTGCTGCTCAAAGATGTGTTGCAGGTGCCGTTGGAGCAGGATTACGATGCTATGATTTCGCACGCCATCAAATTGTTCTTGCGTGGCGCGCTTGCCAAGCATGAAGGATAAAGACTGAAGGATGAAAAGTTCATCCGTTATCCCTCATCCTTCCTCCTTCAGGAGCCCCCATGCCCACTCGCCTCTTGCCCATCATTCGCAAAGAATTCATCCACATCCGCCGTGACCCACGCACGCTCGCAGTGATGTTCATCATCCCTGTCGTGCAACTCATTCTGCTCGGCTACGTGGCAACGAGCGACATCCGCCATCTCAACCTCGCCGTATATGACGCCGACCGCACACCGCAAAGCCGCGCGCTTGTCGAAGCGTATCGCGCCTCCGACTATTTTGCGATTGCCTATCAAGCCAACAATGAAGACGACATCGCCGCCTTGCTCGACGGCGGGCAAGTGCGCGCGGGCCTCGTCATCCCGCACGGCTACGGCGACCAACTCACGCAAGGACGGGTCGCGCAAGTCGCGTTTCTGATTGATGGTTCTGACCCCACCGTAGCGAACACAGCTTTTGCCGCGTCGCAAGGCGTGGGGCAAGCGCATGGCACGAAGGTCATCCAGCAACGCTTAGGAATAGATGTGACGCGGCTCGGCGGCGTCGAAGTGCGCCCGCGCGTCTGGTACAACCCTGAGATGCGCTCCGCGAATTACATGGTGCCTGCGCTGATCGGTCTCATCTTGCAATTCCTCACAGGCTTGTTCACCGCGCTTGCCATCGTGCGTGAGCGTGAGCAAGGCACTATCGAGCAACTGGTCGTGACGCCCATTCAATCGTGGGAACTTGTCGTCGGAAAAATTGTGCCGTACGTCGTCATCGCGTTCTTTGACCTTGCGGAAATTTTGACGATTGGCGTGTTGTGGTTTGGCGTGCCGATTCGCGGCAGCCTTCCGTTACTCTTGGTCATCGCGCTGCTGTTTTTGATGACCACGCTCGGCACAGGCTTGCTCATTTCCAGCGCGGCGCGCAGCCAACAAGAGGCAATGCTGATGAGCTTCTTGGTGCTGTTCCCCGGCATCTTCTTGTCGGGCTTCTTCTTCCCCCTCGAAGCGATGCCACTGCCGTTACAGCTCATCAGCTACGCCGTGCCGTTGCGCTACATGCTCATCATCATTCGCGGCATCATCTTGAAAGGCGTCGGGTTGCCATCGTTCCCAGAACAAGTCATCGCGCTCGCCATCCTCGGTCCGTTGATTCTGATTGCGGCGTCGCTGCGGTTCAGGAAGAGCCTTGAATAAAGCAAGTGCCATGTATCAAGTGCCAAGTGTCATGTGTTATGTGAGGCACACCCGACACATGACACATGACACGTGACACGTGACACTTGACACGTGGCACGTGACACTTGACACGTGACACGTGACACTTGACACAATGATTTCCTTGCAGAATCTCACCAAACAATTCGCCGACAACATTGCCGTCCACAACCTCTCGCTCGACATCGCCGCCGGCGAAATCTTCGGATTGATCGGGCCCGATGGCGCGGGCAAGACGACGACGATGCGCGTCATCGCGTCGGCGATGAACCCGACCCATGGGCGCGTCACGGTCAATGGGCATGACATCGTGCGCGAGTCCGAAGCGGTAAAAAATTTGATTGGCTACATGCCGCAACGCTTCGCGCTTTATCCTGACCTGACGGTGTTGGAAAATCTCAATTTCTTTGCGGACTTGTTTGGTTCGCCGCGCTCGGAACGCGCCATATTGATTGAACGCCTGTTGGGCTTCGCGCGCCTCACACAGTTCAAGGAACGACGCGCGCAAAATTTGTCGGGCGGCATGCAGAAGAAGCTTGCGCTCGCCTCGACGCTGATGCATCGCCCGCGCGTGTTGTTGCTCGACGAGCCGACCACAGGCGTTGACCCCGTGAGTCGTCGTGAGTTCTGGGACTTGTTGACGCAAATCCATCTCGAAGGCGTGACCATCGTCATCAGCACGCCCTATCTGGATGAGGCGGAACGCTGCACACGCGTTGGCTTGATGTATCGCGGCGAACTCATTGCGTGCGACACGCCGACGAATTTGCGCGCGAATCTCGGCGCAACCGTCATTGAAGCGCAATCGCCCGACGCGAAGCAAGCGTGTCACCTCATTCAAACACACGCAGGCGTCTTAAGCGCGTCCACGCACGGCGACGCGCTTCGCTTGCTGCTCGACAAACCAGAGCGACTAGCGCGCGTCGAAGCCACTTGGGCAAAGCAAAACCTCGCCGTGCATAACGCGCGCGTCGTGCGCCCACGACTCGAAGATGCGTTTGTGCTAATGGTACAGAAGAGAGCCTGAACGCGACGTATGAACTACTCACTGACTGCAACTAATCTCACCAAACGCTTCGACCATTTCACCGCCGTTGATAACGTCTCGTTCGCGATGGAGCGCGGCGAAATTTTTGGCTTGCTTGGGCCGAACGGCGCGGGCAAAACGACGACGATTCGTATGCTGCTGGGTTTGCTCGCACCCACAACAGGCAGCGGCACAGTATTAGGTTACGATGTTGTGAAGCAAGCGGAAGACGTGCGACAGCGCGTCGGCTACGTTTCGCAAAAGTTCGCGCTGTACGCGGACCTGACAGCGGAAGAAAACTTCAATTTCTATGGCGGTGTGTATGGCGTGCCGCGCAAGCTGCTGAACGAGCGCCGCGCAGCCATCTGGCGCATGGTGGGTTTAACAGGCACGGCGCAGGCGCGCGTCTCCGCGCTCGCGGGGGGCTCGCGGCAACGGCTGGCGCTGGCGTGCGCGCTCGCGCATCAACCGCAGTTCTTGTTCCTCGACGAACCCACGGCAGGCGTTGATCCACTCTCGCGGCGCGCGTTGTGGGATTTGCTGTATGAGCTCGCTGAACAAGGCACGAGCATCCTCGTCACCACACACTACATGGACGAAGCGGAGAACTGTCAACGCATCGCGTTTATCTATCAAGGGCGCATCGTCGCCGAGGGCAGCGCGCACGAGCTCAAGGAGAAGCAGATGCCCGGCGAAGTGTTGGAGATTGAGTGCGAACCGCTCAACATCGCGCTGACCGTGTTACGTCAATCACAGCTCTTCGATGAAGTCGCGTTGTATGGCTCGCTGATTCACGCCATCGGCGCGAATGCGGCGGCGCACATCCCGCGTGTGAATGCTTTGTTGCGAGCGAAAGGCGTGACCGTGAAAAGTGTGGAACACATTCTGCCATCGTTGGAAGATGTGTTCATCGCGCGGTTGCGGAGCGCGGATAACAATAAAGTAATTGGTAATTAGTAGCGGATTTCGCAGTGAGTAGGCGCGATTTTCAATCGCCCGCAACCTTATCCCGCATTGACGTTAATTACTCATCACCAGAGGGGGTTCCATGACCGATTCAAACACGCTGCTTACGACCACCCCCACGACCTGCGTCGTCGTGGGTGGAGGCCCCGCGGGCGCGGTGCTGTCGTATCTGCTGGCGCGCAAAGGGATTGACGTGAGGCTGCTCGAATCGCATCAAGATTTTGATCGTGACTTTCGCGGTGACACGCTGCACCCTTCGATTATGGAAGTGATGGACGAGTTGGGCATCGCAGAGAAAGTGTTGCAGTTGCCGCACACCAAAATCAGTGAGGCGGTTGTGCAAACACCGCATGGCAGCGTCAAGATAACGGACTTGCATCACCTCAAAACCAAGTTCCCTTTCATCACCTTCATGCCACAAGAGCGCTTCCTCAACTTCATCACCAGCGAAGCGCAAAAATTTCCTTCGTTCAAGCTCGTGATGGGCGCGCGTGTCGAGGAGTTGATTGAGGAAGATGGCGTCGTGAAGGGCGTGCAGTATCGCGCGCAAGATGGCTGGCATGCAGTGCGCGCAACGCTGACCGTCGGCGCAGATGGACGCTTCTCGCGGTTACGCAAGTTGTCTGGGTTGGGGGAACATGCCATCAAAGCGTCGCCGCCAATGGATGTGTTGTGGTTGCGTCTGTCACGCAAACCAGAGGAGTCGCACGGCTTGATGGGACGCTTCGGGCATGGGCATTTGCTCATCGAATTGGAACGCGGCGCGCAATGGCAAATCGGGTTTGTGATTTCCAAAGGCACTTATGCGGAGCTGCATAAGGCAGGCATCGAAAAATTGCGTGAGGCGATTGTCGAAACTGCGCCTGAATTGGCTGACCGTGTGCATGAGCTCACCAGCTGGCAACAAGTGGCGGTGCTCTCTGTGGAAGCGGATCGTTTGCCGCAATGGTATAAGCCCGGCTTGTTGCTGATTGGCGACGCGGCGCATGTCATGTCGCCTGCGGGAGGCAACGGCATCAACTATGCCATCATGGATGCGGTAGCGACAGCAAACATCCTCGGCGACTCACTCAAAGCGGGGCATGTGACTGAGGCGGAGTTAGCGAAGGTACAGAAACGGCGCGAGCGCCCGACGCGCATCATTCAAGCCGTCGTGAATCAAATCCAAAATACCGTGCTCAAACGCGCGCTCGATCCCAACGCGGAGTTTGAAATTCCCGGCATTGTGCGTATGCCATTGTTCGGTCACGTCATCGCGCGCTTCATCGGCTTTGGCATCACGCCAGAGCACATCCAAGACTAAAAAATAAAGATTGACGATTGACGATTAACGCCGTCATCCATCTTCAATCTTGAGTCTTCAGTTTAGGGGCTCTCCCGACTTGAATGTAGATTAGCATGATGAGCTGGTCGAGCCATGCGGGTTATGGACACTCAATCCACTTGGAGGTTCTTATGCACCCCAATCCTAAGCGCATCATCCCCGTCGTCATCATTTTAATCGTGCTAGGCGGCGGATACTATCTGTATAGCATGAACCAATTGCCATTTCTGCGGAGCGCGCTTGCGGCCGCGACGGGCAATCTGGCATCGGGTTTCATCGAAGGCGAAGAGGTAAACATCGTCGCCGAAATCGGCGGGCGGATTGAGATGCTCGCGGTGAATGAAGGCGACAAAGTGACAGCCGGGCAAGAGATTTTGAAGCTTGACCGCACGTTGTTGAGCGCGCAGCTCGCGCAAGCGCAAGCGGCGGTGGACACCGCCAAAGCGCAACTCGCGCAAGTGAAAGCAGGCGCGCGTCCCGAAGACATCAAGCAGGCTGAAGCGGCGCTCGCGCAAGCGAAGGTCGCGCGGGATGGCGCCAAGAAAGCGTGGGAGAATGCGCAGCTGGTGCGCGACCATCCGCAAGAGCTCGATGCGCGCATCGCGCAAGCCCGCGCGCAAGTAGAAGTGGCAGAGCATCAAGTCGCAGCGGCGAAGCAACAAGCCGAAGTCGCGGCGAAGCAAGTCGAAGCGGCAAAGCAACAAGTCGAAGCGGCGTACGCGAATGCGAAAGCGGCCGAAGTCCGCAAAGACCAATTTCAAGGTCCCGCGAAAGCCATCCCCGAAGCGCAAATTGCGAACAATCAATGGTGGGCAGCGGAAGCGGCGGTGAATGCGGCGGCGGCGGCGGTCGAGACGGCGAAAGCGGCCGAAGCGACCGCACGCGCGAACATTGCCACTGCACAAGCCAGTGTGGATGGCGCGAAGCGCACGCTCGTTGTCTTGAATGATATGCGCGACAATCCCTACACCCTCAATGTACAAGTAGATGCAGCCAAGGCGCAATACGACGCGGCAAGCGCTGCCGTGGACATCGCGCAGGCGCGGCTCGATGCGGTGAAGGCGGGCGCGACCAAAGAGCAAATCGCCGTGGCAGAAGCCGCGGTGAAACAAGCCGACGCAGCGCTGGTCGTGTTGCAGGCGCAAATGGACAAGCTGAGCGTGAAGAGTCCGACAACGGGCATCGTGACGCGGCGCGTCGTGCGGCAGGGCGAGGTGGCGGGGCCCGGTGTGTCGTTGCTGACGGTGACCAATCTCGATCCAGTGAAGCTGACGATCTACGTGCCAGAGACGCAACTGGGACAAATCAAGCTGGGTGATGAGATTGCGGTGCAAGTGGACTCGTTCCCTAATCGCTTCTTCATGGGCAAGGTCACATACATTGCCTCGCAAGCGGAATTCACGCCACGCAACGTGCAGACGAAAGCCGAGCGGGTGAACACCGTGTTCGCCGTGAAGGTGCAGATTCCGAATGAGAAGTTGGAACTGAAGCCGGGGATGCCGGCGGATGCGGTGTTGAAGTGAAGCGTGAAACGCGAACCGTGAAGTGTGAAGCCTTGTGGGTACGCAACCCCATTTTTCGCAGGTGAAAAGTGGGGTTGTGTTTTTACAGACACTCAGCACTGTGTATAATGGCGACACACTTCATGCTCTGGAGGAATACTCATGCGTTCTCAGCTCGTCATCATTGGGTTCATAGGATTATGGCTGTTGGCTGCCTGTGATAACGCCAGCGCCCCATCCGCTGTTCCCGTCACAGGCACACCCGCGAGCAG
>CAZDYP010000175.1:0-4206 GCA_964509505.1 uncultured Anaerolineae bacterium
TTCTCTGGGCGTTTGATATTTTACAACTCAGTCATTAGCAAGCTGGCGCATCCTTCACAAAGCGGGTTGCTCGAAGAAACCCGCTTTGTGGCGCATCCACAGTTGAGATTTGCTCTATTGAAACGCTTCGACTGCCTCGTAAACCAATAAAGGTGTAGCATGTCCTTTGACTTGTACTGAGCCAAACTCGCGCGTAGCAATGTGGGAGCGCACAATTTCATGCGTCGTGGGACCGAGCAGCACTTGCTCGCCCTGCGCCAGACCCGACAAGCGCGCTGCCAAATTGGTCACGTCACCAATCGCCGAATAATCTAACTGCTCTTCATAACCTAGATATCCAACGATAGCCACACCCGTATTGACCGCCATGCCAAACTGCACTTTGACTTGAGCGTTAGCTTGTAACACACGCAACGCCGCGCGCGCCTCAAGCGCGGCTTGTGTCGCGCGCAAGGCATGGTCAGGTTGCTCTTCAGGCGCATTGAACAACGCGATGAGCATATCGCCCACATGTTGACTGAGTGTACCGCCACGCGCCCCAATCACATTGCCCAGCGCCGCGTAATGCTCGTTGAGCAACGCCATAAATTCAGCTGGCGCATAGTCGTTCACCAGCGTAGTGTAACCCCGCATATCGGCAAACAACACGCTAATCACGCGTCGCTCACCACCTACACGCACGGCTTGTGGGTTGGCAATGGCGCGGTTAGCAACCGCTTTCGGCACGAAGCGACGAAACAAATCTTCGAGTGTGGTACGCTCAACCGCCAGCTGCGCCGCTAGCAAATCCAATTCGTTGCGTTGTTGCGTCACGCGCTGCTCAATGCGCCCCTCGGCGCTCACATCCGTCACCATCAACAACAAGCCCGGCGCAAACGGCACAATACTCAACGACAAAAAGCCATCGCGTCCATGCAATAACACCCGATGAATTTTGTGAATGTGCAGCGATGGCACATGCCCTAGCAAAATTTGTTCGAGGTCGCTTTCTGTGCCTGCCAATTCGTCAAACAAATCTTCTAGCTTGCGCCCACGCAATGGACCCGACAGGCGCTTGACCCACTGCAACAAACCTGGACTGTAATCATACACACGGCGTGCGGCATCGCAGGCTGCATATTCGACGTGCTGCCACTTCAAAATTTCGCGGTAAAAATATTCGCTAGGCATAATGTTAGGAAGCACACAAAGGCAAGCGCACGGTGAAGGTTGTGCCTTGCCCTAATTGGCTGGCAACCTCGATGCGTCCATTGTGTTCATCAATCAATAATTTGGCGATGTACAACCCTAAACCTTTGCCTGTGGTGTGGCTATAGTGTGCCGACTCGATGCGATAATACGGCTGAAACACATGTGCCTGCTCATCCGCTGTCAACCCAGGTCCCGTATCGGTAATAGACACGAGTCCGTCGCCGCTTTCGATCTGTGTAGCAATTTCGATGGCTCCGCCTTCAGGTGAATACTTGATGGCATTACCGATGAGATTCTGCACGATTTGATAAAAGCGGCGCGGCTCCGCTTGAATGAAGATAGGCGCAGGCGACAGTATCAATCGAATAGTTTGCCGTCGCAGATCGGCGAGCGCTTTCAACGGTCTGAGAGCTAGCAACGCCAGTTCGTTCAAATTGCATGGCATGAGTTCAAGCGTCAAGCGTCCTTGCTCGATCTGGTCAAAATCAATCAAGTCACTAATCATCTGATCAATATGCTGGGCTTGCAGCTTGATCGCACCCGCAAAGGTGCGTTTTTTATCTAAACTCACACCATCGCCTTCCTCCATTAACAATTCAGCATAGCCGGTGATGGCGGTCAAAGGCGACCGCAGATCATGCGCTGCCATCGTCAACATGAAGGACTTGAAACGGCTGAGCTGTGTCAACGTCTCGTTGGCTCTTGCCAAGTCATTTTGCGTCAGACGTAAGGCATTGCGACTCTGAATCAAACTTTGCACCAGACGATTGGTCGTTGTCGTGTCTTCGACAATCACCAACAAACCAGCGTCAGGTTGTGTCTTGTCCAAGGGCACCACTTGAAAATCCAAATATACGATTGTCTCGTCGTCTGGTTCGCGATTGACTTGCGTCAACACATACGAAGGCAACTCACCGCGCAAAATCGCACGAAGCGATTCCTCCGCGCCCACAAATTCATGGAACACTTCCCCCACCACACAACCTTGCCATGTCAATGGCTCTGCCAACAGCAGCTCGCCTAGATTATCTGACGCATCTACCATTAGCAATTCAGCATTGAGCTGCGCGTAAGCGATACGATGGGCGCGCATCAACATGTGGGTGATGCGCGTTGCTGCTTGGGGAGTTTGCGTATGGCTAGCGGATAAGGTCATGCGAGTTGCTCCAATCGTTCAGCCAGATTTTCAAAAGCCGCTTCCACCTGTTCACCTGATTTGGCGCTGGTCAAGCAGTAGGAACACGCTAACGCCGTGCTGACCGCTTGCATATCCTCATCACTCACGGTGCGTTCAGCTGCCAAGTCCAGTTTGTTGCCGACCAACACGAGCGCGGCTTTAGGATTGATAGCGTACACTTGCTCCGCATAGCGTTGAAACCCCGATAATGTTTCACGGCGCGTGAGGTCACATACAATCAACGCGCCTGCCGCGCCGCGCAAATAGTTGGCATGAGTGCCATTGAAGTCGTCGCTGCCCGCTAAATCCCAAATGATCAAGTTGAGCGTGTGTTGAGCGCGCGTCAAGAGCTTGCGCGAGATTTTGACACCGATGGTGCTGAGATATTTGTCGTCAAACCGTCCTTCAACATAACGACGAATCAAGCTCGTTTTGCCGACGGCAAATTCGCCGAGCAGACACACTTTCTTTTGTAAGACGCTCATAGCGATTCCTCTGTGATGGATGATTGGATTTAGCGAGATGGTGCGGGTGTGATGCGTCCCGGCGGCACGGGTTCGTTCAGCGTGATCCATTGAATCAACACCCAACCGCGCCGCGTAGTGCTCCCTGCTTCCCACGACACCTCCAGCCAGCTCCCATAAGCGCTCAATACGGTGACTGTTGTGCCACGTAACACAGCCACATTGCGAACGCCCAAATCCGCAGGCTCAGGTTGTATCCACACGCTCGCATTCGCTAAACCAATAATCGGCGGCGGTGTTGGCACCGCGGTTGGTGTGCGCGTGGGTGTCGCTGTCGGGGTTGGTGTTTGTGTGGATGTAGCCGTTGGGGTTGTTGTGGGCAATGGTGTTGGCGTTAAGGTAGGCGTCGCGCTAGGCACAGGCGTAGCTGTTGGAGTGTCGGTTGAGGTCGCCGTTGGTATGGGTGTCATGGATGGCGTGGGCGTAACCGACGGCGTTGGTGTGTAACCCGCTACCATGGTGGCTGTTTGTTGTTGCACCGCCACCGCCACCACTGTTTGCGCGTTGGCGGCGACGACGGTTAGCGTCGGTGGATTGAACCACACGCCGCTCGTGGTGACTTCGCCCGTCGCGTAGGGCCAGAGCGACACGATGAACCAACCGAAAAAGATCGCGCACGCCAACACCAACAATGCAAGCATACCCAATCCAATGAGCATGGGGCGCATGCGACGTCCTAGCTGTGGCGCAGCAACGACATGGTGACTGTTCTCCAGAATGAATCGCGAGAGCCGTGGTTGCAAATTCGGCAAGGTGCGCTTGTCACCTGAGTAATTGCGTAGCTTCGATTCATGATGCACATGCAGGTCGGCGATGAGCTCACGCAGTTGCGCGTGAAAACCTTCAGACTCGATGCCTTCGATGACGACAGCAAGATACGCCACATGTCCGCTCATGAGGATGATGCGATAGTCGCCATACTGAATTTCCTCGAGTTCACGTCCGCCCTCTTTGCCGAACACATCACGCGCAAAATCGCGGATGGCTGTCAACATGCCGCTCAACAAATCAGAATCTGCTGCGACATTCACATTGAAATTTTCTGAATGGCTACGCGCCATGAGCAAGCCTGACTCGCGCTGAATCAGGAACACTTCTTGAATACGAAACGGCAGCGCCTCGCGGTGAATCAACTCCCCAGACGACACGCCGCGCAACCGTGCTAGCAACGCGCGCAGCCAACCGCGTGGACCCACTGTCGCCTTCATGCGCGCATCAATGTTGCGTTGCAATTCGCGCGCCAGCTCTGCGATGGCTTTCTGCACGATCTCGCCGATGACAGGATAGAACGCATCAATGATGTCTTGGCGTGCT
>CAZDYP010000175.1:4216-10639 GCA_964509505.1 uncultured Anaerolineae bacterium
CTTGCACACGAATCGTCTCGCCGATGACGGGCGCGAGCGCCTCTGCCATGTCGTCGCGGCTATCGCGGATCTGCACGCTGACCGCTTCGCCCATCACAGGCCCGATGGCTTCGGCGATTTCCTCACGGCTGTTGCGAATCTGCACGCGCATCGCCTCGCCCATCACAGGCGCAAGCGCGTCAGCCATGTCGTCACGCCCTTCGCGGATTTGCCTGCGCACGAGGTCTTTGAACAACGGGTCAAGGTGCTGCAACAACGCATCGGCATCCTGCTTGGCGCGTTGACGCAATAAGACGATGGCTTCGTGCTGCTCTTGCAAACGCTCCCCTTGCGTCAGCAGCGCTTCACGCAAACCCGCAATATGCGCCGAGAATTGCATGACGTGTTCGCGCAGCGCTGCATTGTCCTTGGTGATTTGGTGATGGAGCTGTTCCAACACGCGTTCCAAAGTTTGAAGGCGCGTACGGTCCTTCGATAGCAAAATCGAACGCACAGATGCAATCAATGCATCGTCATTATCGGGAAGCAATTCGGAAGTCAGGTTAGACATGATACTTAACGGCGCGGCGGCACAGGTGTTGGTGTGATGCGTCCCGCAGGCACAGGTTGGCTCAACGTAATCCAAATGATCGGCACCCACCCATGCTGCACACCTACTGTGCTAAACCATTCTACCTCGACCCATTCACCATACGCGCTCAACACGGTCACCGTTTTGGCTAAAGGTAAGACAACGGTGAGAGGCATAGACCAATTCGGCGCCGCCCGCATCCAGACGTTGCCTTTCGCCACACCGGCAATGGGCTGTGGTGTTGAAGTCAGAGTCGCTGGCGCAGGTGCAGGCGTGAGGGTCGGCAGCGCGGTCGGCGTGGGCGTATGTGTCAGCGTCGGTGTCGGCGTCTCCGTAGCAAACGCGATGGGATACAATGCCCACGTGAAGCGTGCATAAAAACACACACAAGCCAACATTGCCAACAATGTTACCGCGCCACTCATCACCCATACGCGTGCGCGACGAACCGATGCCGAAGTGGGTGTATGTGTGAGCAACAACGCCTCGGCAAGCGTTTGCCACAGCACGCGCGTTTGCGCTTGTGCTGCCTCCTTCATTACAGGAGTGAGCGTTTCAGCCAACCCAACCTGATTATCACGCGCTTGCAAACGAATCGCTTCGGCAATAATCGGGCGCAATGTTTCGACGACTTCAACATTTGTGCTACGCAATTGCAAATTCAACAACTCAGCCACGATGGGGCGCAGGTGGTCACGCAGCCATGCGGAATTGTTGTGCAAATCGAGGCTCAACGAAGCGACCTTGAGCAGCATGTCGTGCAGTTGCTCATCTTGTTGTTGTTTCTCGGCAAGTAGTCGCGTGATTTCGTTTTGCCACGTTTGCAGTTCAGTGCTCAGCTCCCGTTGCGCGCCCTGAGTTTGCCGATGCGCCAATTCCAACGCGAGCAGCACATCGCGGATGCGCGTCTCGTTGGCTTGAATGGCGAGGCGCAACGCCATGAGGTCGTTGACCAGTTCGTTATTTTGCGTGCGCAACGCGTCGGTCTGCGCTTCAATTTGCCCCTGCCATTGTTCCGCGCGCCGTTCCAACATTTGCACGCGCTCACGGTCACGCGACAGCAAAATCGTTTGGATCGCCGCAAGCAAGGGATCATCACGCAGTTCATCCAAGGCGCGTTGCGCACTGTCGGTCGGCAAATTCGTCATCGCTCAAAATTAGTCGCTCACCTTATGCAAGGTGTGATTGCGAGCGTCTTTTGCGAAGCAATCTCCACGTCACAGGTAGGGAGATTGCACCGCAAACTACGCTGGCTTCGCTCGCAATGACACGCCATGACTGCGTAACGTGAGTGAGCATCAAAAAATATGTGGCGAAGCGTCGGTCACATTACCAACGCTTCGCCTATGTATCTTTATTAACTTATCAACGCCGATAGGTCGAGGTCTCATTACGTAAGCGTTGTCCCAATTCGATCAGCATCTGCCCTAATTCAAAACGCGATGCCTTTTTATCGTCAAGCGCGCTCGTCAAATTCAATAACTCTTGGCGCAACTGTTCATCACGCTGGCGAGTTTCCGTGTATAACAGACGAATGCGTTCCAGCTGCTCCGTATTTTGTTTTTCCAAACGGTCACTCACTTCTTTTTGAAAATTACGCAGCTGTGTCAGAAAATCCGCCGCGAGTTTGTCTATACGCTCATTGAGCTCCCGATGCACGGCGCGCACCTGAGCCGGATACTCTGCCAATTGCTGTTCGACACGCTCCGATAGTTGCCGTTGAAAGGCACGCAACTGCGCCTCTTGCGCCAAATTCTGTTGACTGACTTGTGCGGCGAGTTGTTGTTGAGTGAGCTGCACTTGCTGCGTCTGTTCTACTGCCAAGCGTTCGAGTCGTTCGCCCATATCGCGCCGCGTCAACATGATTTGCTGCGCCGTGACTTCGACGGACTGCTTTAACTGCTCATGGTCGAACTGTCCCAGCTCACGACGCAGTTGGTCGAGCCGCGTGTCAAGTTCGCCCAACCTTTTTTCGGTCACGCGAGATTGTGGGCCATAGAGAATGTCACGTAGGCGCTTCAACTCACTGCCGGTGATATCTTCAGGTGATAGCACAGTAGAGGCAGCGGAGGACGCAAGCGTTGGCACCGACGGTTGCGATGTTGCCGTTTGCGCTTGGGAAGAGGATTGATCGTTTGGTGATGGGGAAGATTTAGGCATTGCCATAATGCTCTGATTAATGCTCTAATTTCCAGTGCAATTATAGGTGAAAATATGGTTTGATTCAATCATCGGCAGCTCGCGTTTCCCGTTTCTCGTCTTCACGCTATAATTCGCCACACACACCTCTTGAAGGATTCTCTCATGCTAGCACTCGAAAATTTGCGCGTCGTTGATATGACCGAAGCATTGGCAGGGCCCTATGCGGCGATGATGCTCGGCGACTTGGGCGCCGATGTGATTAAGTTGGAGCGCCCCAAGGTTGGCGACCAAGCACGCCTGTGGGGTCCGCCTTTCTTGCAGGGCGAGAGTGCGTACTTTTTGTCGGTCAATCGCAACAAGCGCAGCCTCACGCTCGACATCAAAGCGCCTGCGGGCTTGGACGCACTGCATAGGCTCCTCGCGCACAGCGATGTGTTCCTCACCAACTTGCCGCGCATGGATTCGCTGAAGCGCGCACAGCTCGACCCCGATACGTTGCTCGCCCTGAACCCGCGCCTCGTCATGGTCGCCATCAGTGGTTACGGACACACAGGCCCGAAGGCAGGGCGCAGCGGCTACGACCTCGTCGCGCAGGGCGAAGCGGGGCTCATGGCGCTGACAGGCGAACCCGACTCGGGCCCGCTGCGGTTCCCAACGCCGATGGCTGACATCACTTCGGGCTTGTATGCCGTCATCGGCGCGTTGGCGGCGTTGCGGGTGCGTGACGCGACGGGCAAGGGACAATTCGTGGATGTTGCGCTCGTGGATTCGCAAGTGACGTGGCTGGCAAACGTCGGCGGCAACTTTTTTGCGACAGGGCAGCGCCCGCAGAAGTTAGGCAATTTGCATCCAACGATTACGCCGTATCAACCGCTGCGCGCCCAAGACAAAATGATGATTGTCGCCGTCGGCACCGAAGCGTTGTGGCAGCGCTTTTGCAAAGCGCTCGGCATCGAAGAGACGCTCATGCGCGACCCACGCTTTGCCACGAACCCGCAGCGCAACGCCCATCGCGCCGAGCTGATTCCCCTGCTCGAAACAATCTTGATGCAACGCAACGCCGACGAATGGCTGGAGCAATTCGTCGCCTACGAGATTCCTGCAGGCCCCATCAATTTCCCCGATGAGATCTTAACCGATGAACACATCAAGGCGCGTGAAATGATTGTCGAGTTGGAGCATCCGCTCGCGGGGCTGGTGAAGTCCATTGGCAACCCGATTCACGCCAGCCTCACGCCGCCGACCTATCGCCGCTATCCACCGCGCTTGGGCGAGCATAGCGTTGAAATCTTGGAGTCGCTTGGCTATAATCAAGCGACGATTGAGGCGATGCGCCAGCAAGGCGTATGGTCATCAGGAGTGTGAACTATTGACATTGGAGGTTGAAACCATTCATCCCGCGCTTCTTAGAAAGTGTTTTGAAAATATAAGACGGAGACCCTAACGGTTTTTCTGGCGCAACGGGTGAACCCGCTGCGCCAGAAAAACCTTTAGGGTCTGAATTTCAAAACACTCTCTTAGTCCTGCTGCCTATCAAGCCCTCGATGAGCTGCGCCGCTTTCGCCACATGTTTCGCGCCGCCTATCGCATTGATTTGAATGCGGCACGCCGCGACGCAATTAGAAAAAATCGGCTCTACCGACTTGAGTGTAGAATCGCTCACGCTGGATGGACACATCCAGCGACACAATGGCGGATTTGGCAATCCGCCACGAGCGTTCTACACCAAAATCGGGAGAGCCAAAAAATCTACACAACTGACTTTGAGCGATTCATGGCATTTTTGGATAATTTGATACAAGCCTAAATGAAATGTTTCAATGCCACTTAAAGACATTTATGATTGTGTGGATTGGTTGGGCAAAACCTTTGCGAAGAAATCAATTAAAGGGAGCAAAAAATGACCCGTGTCTATACAGGGCAAATCATTCGCATCAATTTGACGGAGCGCACCTCACACATTCAAAAAATTTCCGACCAAGCGTATCGCCAATGGACGCTGGGTTCGGGGCTTGCCGCGAAAATTTTTTATGACGAAATGGACGCGCAATTGGATGCGCTCGACCCACACGCGCCGTTGTTCTTCTTCAATGGCTTGCTCACAGGCACGGGCGCGACAACGGCGAATCGCGTTTCGGTCTGTGGGCGCTCGCCACTCACGGGCATCTGGGGCGAGGCAAATGCGGGCGGCTATTGGGGCCCTGAATTGAACTTCGCGGGCTACGATGGGCTCATCATCTCAGGGCGCGCGGAGACGCCAACCTATCTCTGGATTACTGAAAGCGGCGTCGAATTTCGTGATGCGTCGCACCTCTGGGGCAAAGCTGATTCATACACAACGCTCGAAGCGTTGCAGAAGGAATGCGACCCGAGGTGTCGCGTCGCGTGCATCGGCGCGGGCGGCGAACATCAAGTCCTCATCGCGGGCGTTGCGTTCGATGGGCGCGAGACACGGATGGCGGGGCGCTGCGGCATGGGCGCGGTGATGGGGTCGAAGAACCTCAAGGCGATTGCGGTGCGCGGCAAGCAGAAGATCGCGTATCACGACAAAGGCGCGTTCTTGAAATACGTGCAATCCATCAACGGGCCGTTGAAGGACAACAACTACATCATCTCGCTCTATAAGTTTGGCACGGCAGGCGGCGTCGCGTTCACCGAACGCACGGGTGACTTGCCCATCAAAAATTGGAGCGGCGGCAACTGGGCTGAGGGCGCGCAGAAGATTCAAGGGCAGACGATTCGTGAAACGATTTACTCGGAGACGACACGCTGCTTCTCGTGTCCCATCGCTTGCACGCAGCATGTTGAGCTCAAAGAGGGTGAATATAAAGGCTTGAAGGCGCATGGGCCCGAATACGAGACGCTGGCGTTGCTGGGCGCGAACTGCCTCGTCGAAGACCTCGAAGCGATTGCCGTCGCCAATGATTTGTGCAATCGTCACGGTCTCGACACCATCTCAACGGGCGCGTCTATCGCGTTTGCGATGGAGGCTTATGAACGTGGCATCCTCACGAAGGAGCAATGCGACGGCATTGATTTGACGTGGGGCAATGGCAAAGCGCTCATTCAATGCGTGGACGCCATCGCGTATCGGCGTGGCTTCCTCGGCAACCTGCTCGCCGTTGGCACGCGCCAAGCCGCAACGACGTTGGGACATGGCGCAGAAGAATTCGCCGTGCATGTGAAGGGACTCGAAGTGCCAGCGCACGATCCGCGCGCGTTTGTCTCAATGGCGTCGAACTATGCGACGGGTGTGCGCGGCGCGTGCCATTTGGAGTCGCTGGGCTACTGGCCCGAGCTGGGCATCCCATTCAAGGAGCTCGGCTATCAAGGGGGCATCAATCCGCACAGCGACGAGGGCAAGGCGGCGATGACGTACACGATGCAGAACTTCCAATCGCTGATGAACCCACTTGGCTTGTGCAAGTTCACGAACAAGGGTAGCGTCGGCCCCGACATCCTCGCGCGCTACGTGAACCTCGCGCTCGGTTGGGATTGGGATGTGGAGACGTGGCAACGTGTGGGTGAGCGCATCATTAATCTCAAGCGTCTGATCAATGCGCGCTACGGCATGACGGCGAAAGACGATGTGCTGCCGCCACGTCTGCACCAAGCGCGACCCACAGGCGGCGCAGCAGGCGTCATACCCGATGTGGCGCGGCAGGTGCGCGAGCTGTATGCGTTGCGCGGATGGGATGAGAATGGGCTGC
>CAZDYP010000176.1:0-10630 GCA_964509505.1 uncultured Anaerolineae bacterium
TGGGCGTGATGCTCGTCGTTGGCGTGATTTGGCTAGTGGGCGTGATGCTCGTCGTTGGCGTGATTTGGCTAGTGGGCGTGATGCTCGTCGTTGGCGAGAGGACAACGGTAGGCGTGGGGGATACTGTTGGAGTGGTGGTGGGTATGACTGGCCCCACAATGGAGGCGGTGAGAAAACCCGTTGTGCTTAAGATCTCTCCACCCAACAGTTGGAACGAGCCGACGTCCACAAATTCCAACAAACCTGTTTCGCCAAAGGTGCGAATAGCGAGATCGGGATCTTGCACGCCAGGCAATTGCACGGCAATACGATCGTTGCCTACCGCTTGCACCAACGGTTCGCTCACGCCAAGTCCGTTGATGCGTTGCTCGATGATACGGCGCGCCGCTTGCATCAAATCCGCGCTAATTTGTTGATTAGGCGCAGGCGCGGCTTGCAACAACACCTCTAGCCCGCCTTGCAGGTCAAGCCCTTGCACAATTTTGATATCACGATTTTCGTTTGAACGCCAGAACAAGAAATTCTTCGTCCAGTCGGGGCGTGATATATTTTCTAAATCTATCCACAGAACAATGGCCGCCAGCAGAATGATAAACACGAGCATGGCAGGACCGCGTTGTCTCATGAACTAGAACCTTTCAACGAAACGAATTTGGCAATGAAAGCCGAAGGGGGATTATAAATGAGGGGATGAGGGAAGGCAAATGGCGGATGGCGAATAGCGGATAGCGCATAGCCAATGGCGCATGGCAGCTAATAGAGAGCCATCGGCTATCCGCCATTTGCCATTGGCTACAAGCTCTCGGCAATGTTACGTGCGAGGTTTGCTGCCACGCTGCGTTGCGGATCTTTGTCGGCGTTGTATGAGGCATAGCCAAGTGCGACGGCTTTCGGATGCAATGCGGCGCGCACCACTTGCGCAAGGTCACGCAAACGAGGCCCGTTGGCGACAGGCAAGCCTGCGGTTGGGATGTCTTGCGGGTCGAGCACATCCCAATCAATGTGAACATAAATCTCATCCACGCGTTGCGCTAGTCGCTCGACAGCTTCTTTCACGACTTCAGGGTCGGGTGGAATTTGTTCGACGTGATGCGTGTCGAGCAAGGCTTGTTCGAGTGGATCCACATCGCGCAAGCCCACCATCACGACATCCATCACGGCGATGGAGTGCTTCAAGCCCGATTGTTCGCGCAAGCGCGCGAGGCATAAGCCCGCCGAGATAGCGACAGGCATCCCGCCCAGCATCCCACTCAGCGTCGTTTCAGGTGTGTTGAAATCGGCGTGCGCGTCAATCCACACCATGCCAATGCGTGGCGCGCCGCTTTGTTGAATGCCGCCGAGCGCACCCATTGTCGCGCTGCAATCCGATTCGAGCGCCAGCACGAAGTGGCCCTCGCGTCGCGCGGCGGCGATGAGCGAGGCGAGGTGCGCGTTGCCATGCCCTACCTTGTTCCACGCGCCATACTGTTTCTGCTCATCGGATGTGAGCTCGGCGCTGACGGGCGCGCTGATGTGATGTCCTTTTTGTTGCAGTTGATCAATCAAGCCTGCTTCAAGAATGGCCGTCGTGCCGCGTCCTGAACCTGAATCGCGCGAACCAAGCTGCCACGGCAGGGTGATGATGCTGATGTTCATAACACTCCTTTAGAAAAATTAAAGACTAAGGACTAAAGATTGAAGAGCCGAGATAGTTGTTTCCAATTTTCAATCTTTAATTTTCACTTTCTAACCTCAGCAACGAGATTTCTGCGGGACAGTTATAGCGCACGGGCGGTGAGCCAAGCCCGATGCCGCGCGTGGTGTAAACCCATAAGCCCTGTGATGTGCGCTTCAAGCCCATGTCGTACTTGCGGCCCCAACTGGGCAAGAGTGGCGCGCCGATGATGGGCAAGCGTATCTGTCCGCCGTGCGAATGGCCTGATAGTTGTAACGCAATGTTGAATTGTTGCGCGTAATCGGCGTAATCGGGTTCATGCACCAACAAAATTTTGAACGCATCGGTCGGCACATCGCGTAGGGCGCGCAGTAAATCGGCGTGATGGAAACGCACATCATCTACGCCGATGAGGTAGAAAGTCGCGCCATTGTGCTCAATGCGTCGTGATTCGTTACGCATGGGCTTCAACCTGACGCGCGTCAGTTCTTTGATAACGATGTGATGGTTGCGTGTGTAATCATGATTGCCTAAGACGGTATATACGCCTAGCGGCGCGCACAACTCGGCTAACGCGTCGGCGCAGGGTGCGGCATACTCTAAACGGCGATGCACAAAATCGCCTGTTAGCGCGATGAGGTCGGGACGCAAACTCAGCGCCATCTGCGCGGCGCGATGAATGGAGTCGGGATGGGTGTAGCGGCTCGCGTGAAAGTCGCTGAGGTGTGCGATAGTCAACCCATGCAAACCATCTGGTAGATTGGCGATGGGAATGGTGACACGCTCAATAATTGGCGCATAATGCACAGGCTCGCGCCAGAACCAGCCAAGCGCCCGCCCTGTGTAATCCACGAGACGCCAAAAAATGCGACTTTTGAGTGAGCGTCGAGCGATAGGAGGGTGCATGATACAAGATGCAGGATGCAGGATGCAAGATACAGGATGCAGGATGCGCGCTATCTTGCCTCTTGTATCCTGCATCTGGCATCTGGCATTTGTATCGCCCCTTACCCCAGCCACTCCGGCTTCCACGTCGCAGCGAACACGCGCATCAGGTTTTCGCCAAGAATCTTTTTGATGTCCGTATCGGAATAGCCGCGCTCGACTAATTGCTGTGTGAGGCGTGGATAGTCTTCGATGCCATTGAAGTCAGCAGGCTGGCGGTTGTTGTTGTCCGGTGGTTGCGCGATGCGATCGAACGCGTCGGTGACGCTGCCATAAGGCAACGCATCGGGATCGGGAGCGTGACGTGGATACGCGCCCATCGTGCCCATCGAGTCTGTCGAGGTGGCGACGTGGTCAACGCCGACGAGATTCAACGTGTATTCAAGACAACGCATGTAATCGTCCAACGTCGGCATGCCGGGCTTGCCATTCCAAATCAACGGCGCCCATGTCGTCACGCACACAACCCCGTCCGTGTCACGAATCGCTTTGATTTGGTCATCTGTAATATTGCGAGGATTGTTCACGACGCTTTTGGGGTTCGAGTGCGATGTAATCATCGGCTGGGTCGCACGCGTCACGGCATCCATAAACGTCTGGTATCCAACGTGCGTCAGGTCAATGGTCATGCCCACTTTTTCGGTCTCGCGGATGAGGATGCGACCATATTGCGTGAGGCCGCCGTCGTTCAGTTCGAGACAACCTGCGCCTACCAGGTTCTGCTCGTTGTACGTCAGCTGCAAGATACGCAAACCCAGCTGTTTCCATAGCAACAAGTTGTCTATGATATGGTTGCCGATGAACAGCGAGTTTTGCGCGAGCATGATGTGTGCGAGCTGCCCTTTGGCTTTCGCGTCACGAATCGCTTGTGGGCTATCGCCGAGACAGAATTGCGGGTCGGACAAGATGACCTTGTAGAAATCAGGCACGCGTGACAACGCCGCCGCATGGTCGTCGCTTGGCATGGGGATGGTGAGACCGACGGCAGTTAGTCCAGACTTGTCGGTGCGTTCTGTGCGCTTGGTAAGATATTGCACCGACATGTCAATGACGATGCTGTGGTTGTGCAGCTGGGCTGCGCGTTCTGAGATGGGCATGATGATTTCTCCCATAATGTAAGAGTTTGCCTTGCCGTTTTTTCACGCAAAGACGCACCGTATTCGCCAAGAGCGCAATGATCTAGCAAATGTACGACAAGTTTTTAACTTGTCCATAGGGGCAAGTTAAAAACTTGCTCTACACCCACCGTAACGGAAATAATTTCTTGCAGAGGTAGGACAAGTTTTTAACTTGTCCACCTCGCCTTTGCGTGAGAAAACTAGACTTCGTTGTCCGCCGTTGGGCGTGGGATGGCGCCGCTACGCTGCCGCGAGCAAATCAGGCTTGCATGATTCCTGTACATGAGCGAACTAGCAGGGATGATTCACTACACATAGCAGTTATCTGATTACCAACGGCAAGAATACGCTGTACGGGAATTGTATCGTCACTTGCGCGTTGGTTGGCGACGCGCCCAACGCATTGCCTGTCGGATCCGCGAGGATGAGCGGGTTGCTTATCGTGTCCATGAACGTAAGCGGGCTTGTGCCTGCGGCTTTTGAGCGCATCGTCACGATGGCTAGGGTGCCGCTGCCATTGACGCCCGACTGTGAGCCTGTGGTGAAGGCGGCATAGCTGACCGTGCCTGCGGTGGCGCTGATGATGGGTGCGGCTGGTGGCACTGTAACGGTGCGCCCTGTGCTGCCCAAGAAGTTCGACACAGGCTGCGTCACCGTCAACACTTCCACGAGCGTCGGGCTATACGACATGGTGAACTCGAATGCGCCCAAATTCGTTGCGCTGCCTACGACGACGCTGACGGTGAACGTCTGACTGATGTCAACCGTTTGGCTCAAGGGTTGCGCGCTCAGCGTCGGCGTCACGGCTGTGGCTGCCGTACGTAACGCCCCATCACTCACCCGCTGCGGACTGGGGGGCGGCAACGTCGGCGTTAAGATCCATGGCACAGCTGCCAGCGTGGAGAGCTGATCGGTGTGTGTGAGAACGTCCTGAGGTTGATCGGTCCCGCTGAAGCCATCGCGATTGATGAAGGTTAGACGGCTATTGACAGGCAGAACTGAACTGAAGGTGCCAGAGAACGCACCTGTGCGTGTGATAGTCATCATGCCCGATGGTTGTGTGCCGGGTTGCAAATCCACTTTCACGTCAAAGACTGAGGGAGGGTTTCCCGTGAAGCCATACGTCACGTTAATCGGATTGACGCTGACTAACGAGAGGGCGACGATTTCGATGGGGATGGCGGCGGTATTGGGTAGTGTGCCTGTAATTTCGCCAAAGGTGGCGTCGTTCAACCGCCGCACAATCGTGTCGGGCGACGTGCCGCTCTCACGCACATCAACCACTATCCGTTGTGACGTAGAACCTTGCATGGCGATGGAACCGCGCGGCTGAAATTCTTGCGAGCCGCTCGGCGTCGTGGTCGGGATAGGCACTGCTTGTAATTGCATGGTGCCAATGATTGGGAATGG
Organism: uncultured Anaerolineae bacterium; assembly: GCA_964509505.1. Lineage (GTDB taxonomy): Bacteria > Chloroflexota > Anaerolineae > JACRMK01 > JACRMK01 > CAZDYP01. The sequence goes on from CAZDYP010000176.1 coordinate 5,128, forward strand.
GTCGGAGGGGATGCCATTTTTCGTTCCGAAGAAGCCGGGGGGAAAGGAGTAGTTGATGTTCAACGCCGATTGATTAGGTGGACTATGCAAGAGGTCATCACCCGCGCGCACGGTCAACGGATCAAAACGTCCCGCAGGCGTTTTGCCTTGACAGCTGCTGACGCGTTGCAAGTCGTCCACGAAGATGCCGTTGTCGGGCCCCGTCAAGCCCACATCATAGCGCACGTCGTATTGTGATGGGGTGTGCCAGCGTGGGAGCATCAAGCTCAAATCTTGTGAGTCGAGTCGCAAATCGGGATTGAAGTCGAAGGCGCTGCAAGGCAAGGGCATTTCACGCAACGTCTGCATGTAGCTGTTGAATTCGCCGATGTCTCCCACCTCGTAACGATAGCTCATGCCGTGCCCAGCCAAGACCAGCCAGCCAAACAATTGCCCTGCTTGCCAACTGGGGCCGTTGTCGCGGAACAAAATTGGCACCGCGTTGGAGTTGCCGTGAATGTAAACGACTTTGGGGGGAAAGTGTGTGACAGTGTAGTTGGTCACGAGCAACGGATAGGGATTGTATAAGGTCATGCTAGGCACGCTGCCAAAGGAGGGCAAGTCCACTTCGACAAATATGTCGAAGAAGCTGTTGGCGGGAAAGTCCAGATTGGCATCGTTGCTGGCGCCTGATTGGGATTCCACTTCACCCGGACTGAATGGACGGTTGGGCGCGGCGGCGCCTGCGCGCACACGAGGTCCACCAGGGAGCGAGAGGTCAAAGTTTTTGATGACCGTGCGGACGGCGCGCGTACCAACGGGACCACCGAAATTGGTGGGCGTCAAGACAAAGTGGCTCGCAGAAATGAGCGTGCCTGCGGTACCGACAGGCACGCCGCCCGCATAAGCCGCAGTGCCTTTGGTGATGACATCGCTGCGACCGATCTGGGTGGCGAGGTCGAACAAGGTTGGGCTGCTGAGGCGACCGGTGGCTGAGTCATAGTACGGGTTGCCCGTCATGAGCGATTGAAAGGCAGGATTGACGAAAATTTTGAATGAGCCTAGCGATGAATCTAAATCATCAGCGCGGCCCGGGAAAGGACCCGTCGCAGGCGTGCGTGGTTGCGCTGCGAAGCTCGTGAAAGGCGACCACAGTGTAGAGATAGCACGATAAAATGGCAGTGTTTGTTGTGGAGCAACCAGCATGGCGAAAATCGCCAATGTGTTTAATATCCATAGCGACGACAGCAAGGCTAATGCAATGGCGAGACTGAGCATCAGACGACGACGCATAGTTTACCTCCTGAAGCGCAGCCTGCCGCGTGTCGCACGGATGCGACTAGCAGACTGCCTATCACTCGAACCGATGACGACCAGACATGCGAGCGCAGGTGTGAGGATTATAGTTTCAGCGCCTGCGCTAACACTGCCCAGACATGATGCTGATGAGGCAATCGGCAAATCATCTGTGAACCTCTGCTTAAATTTAATCCGCTCACTGACGTTTCGGCTTACTTTTCTTTGTCGCTTTTTGTAGCCAATCTACCATGTCGTAAATCGCTGCGAGCGGCACGTGGACGCCAATGAGCGGTATAGCGACCTTATCAGTGAGCTGCGCGTACTCAATCAATTCCCACTTACCGTCGGGACGTTTTTGAAAATAGTCAACGTGCGCTTGTTCAGAATCAATCAACACGTAGGCTTGCAATGACTTCAAGGGGCGATACAAATCGAATTTGTAGCCACGCTCATACGTGCGTGTCGAGGGCGACAACACTTCAACGATGAGTGTTGGATTTGTGATGGTGTCTTTGCGACCTTTGGCATATTCTACTTTGCCGCAGACGATGGTCATGTCGGGATAGGTGTAGAGACCACTCTCTCTGACTTGCACGCGCATGTTGCTATCAAACAGTCGGCACTCGCGTTTCTTGATGTCAGGTCCCACTTGCAGCGTCAGATTGAAAAGGATTTGGCTATGATTCGCGGACGCGCCTGCCATTGGCACGATAACGCCATCGCGGTATTCGTGCTTGTCTTCAGACGTTTCTTCAAGTTTGAAATATTCGGCTGGCGTGAAAAATTTTTTCGCAAGGGTGGCCATGCTCCCTCCTTATGCGACATACGTCGCCTTCGCCTTCTTCGCCCGTCCCTTCTGGCCCTCACCGCTTTCTACTTTTTTCTTACGACTCACCGCTTCACCTTCATCCCACTTATCTCCCTTTATCTCCCTTAATTTCCTTTGCCTTTCCTCCTCCCGAATTTTCTCCCATTCTGGTTTGCCCTCATCCATCAACTTCCGCAGCTCGCTGATCTGATCGCGCAACAGCGCCGCCTGCTCGAACTCCAACGCTTGCGCCGCCGTCTTCATTTGCTTCTCCAATTCTTTAATCAAGCGCGCGGCTTCGTCACGCGACATTTCCTGGTTAGTAAACGCGCCATAGTCCATTTTCGATTCTGCGACCACTTTCATTCTTTCCGTCATCACGCGCTCGGTCAAATCATGCACGGCTTTGACGATGGTCTTCGGTTCGATGCCGCGCTGTTTGTTATAGGCGATTTGCTTCGCGCGTCGTCGTTGCACTTCATCCATCGCGCGCTTCATCGAATCGGTGATTTTGTCGGCATACAAGATGACCGTGCCATTGACGTTGCGCGCCGCGCGTCCCATCGTCTGAATCAGCGAACCTTCGCTCCGCAAGAAGCCTTCTTTGTCCGCATCGAGAATCGCGACGAGCGACACTTCGGGCAAGTCCAAGCCTTCGCGTAACAGGTTGATGCCAACGATGACGTCGTACGTGCCGAGTCGCAAATCGCGCAGAATCTCGACGCGCTCGAAGGTTTGCACCTCAGAATGTAGATAATGTACCTTGATGCCGAGCTCCGCGATGTAGTCGCTGAGGTCTTCCGCCATCTTCTTCGTGAGCGTCGTGACCAGCGCCCGCTCCTTGCGCGCGACACGTTGGCGAATCTCACCGACCAAATCATCCACCTGCCCTTTGATGGGACGCACGAACACTTCAGGGTCAACGAGTCCGGTGGGGCGAATGATTTGCTCCGCGACTTGCTCCGACTTTTTCAGTTCATAGGGTCCAGGCGTCGCCGAAACATATATCGCCTGATAAATTTTCTGTTCAAACTCCTCGAACTTCAACGGACGATTGTCGAGCGCCGATGGCAGACGGAAGCCATAATTTACCAAGGTTTCTTTGCGCGAGCGGTCGCCATTGTACATTGCATGCAGTTGTGGGATGGTCATGTGGCTCTCATCAATGATGATGAGGTAATCGTCGGGGAAGTAGTCGAGCAACGTCCAGCCGGCGCTGCCTGGTGCGCGTTGCGCCAATGGACGCGAGTAGTTCTCGATGCCCGAACAGTAGCCAACCTCGCGCATCATCTCCAAATCATATTTCACGCGCTGTTCGAGGCGTTGCGCTTCGAGCAGTTTGTTCTCTGCGCGCAACACCGTGAGCCGCCCTGCCAGTTCGTTTTCGATGTCTTTGATGGCGACGGCGAGCTTCTCGGCAGGCGTGATGAAATGCTTCGCGGGATAGATGTCAATCTGTGTGCGCTCGACGATGAGTTCGCCGGTGAGGGGGTCAATTTCGACGATGCGTTCCACCGCGTCGCCCCAGAACTCCACGCGATAGGCGAGCTCTTCGTAGGCAGGCTGAATCTCCAGCGTGTCGCCGCGCACGCGGAACTTGCCGCGTGTCAGATTCATGTCGTTACGCTCGTAATGAATCTCAACCAGATGACGCAAGATGTTGTCACGACGACGCACCTCGCCCTTCTTCAACGAGACGACAACCTTGCCATAATCTTCGGGCGAGCCGAGACCGTAAATGCACGACACCGACGCGACGATGACGACATCGCGCCGCGAGAAGAGCGCGGAGGTGGCGGCAAGGCGCAGACGGTCTAGCTCGTCGTTGATGCTTGCGTCTTTTTCGATGAACAAATCGTGCTGCGGCACATACGCTTCAGGTTGATAATAATCGTAATAGCTAACAAAGTATTCGACGGCGTTGTGTGGGAAGAACTCGCGGAACTCGGCGTAAAGTTGCGCGGCGAGCGTCTTGTTGTGCGCGATGACGAGTGTGGGACGTTGGGTGGCTTCGATGATCTTAGACATGACGTAGGTCTTGCCTGAGCCTGTGACTCCCAACAAGGTTTGATGACGATAACCTTTTTTAATACCATCTACCAGCTTTTCGATGGCTTGCGGTTGGTCGCCCATTGGTCTAAAATCAGACACAACTTTGAATTCAAACATAAGCACAACCTTCTTTCGCAAGAGCTGGTGAGATTATATCATACACAGCGCAGGTTGCGCCTCAGCTCACCCACAGCGCAAAAGAGGCAGAACTAAAAAATTTTCTTCGGAGTAAATTATGACCACCCCACTCAATGCTCGCAGTAGCATCGTCACGCAAGGTCGCAATCGGGCGGCGGCGCGCGCGCACTACAAAGCGACTGGCTTGAAAGACGCAGACCTTGCCAAACCGCTCGTTGGCATCGCCAACACGTGGATCGAAACGATGCCGTGCAATTTTCACTTGCGCGATCTCGCCGTGAAGGTAAAGGAAGGCGTGCGCGCCGCAGGCGGCACGCCGTTGGAGTTCAACACCGTCGCCATCAGCGATGCCATCACGATGGGCGTCGAAGGCATGAAGGCGTCGCTCGTCAGCCGTGACCTCATCGCCGATTCGATTGAGTTGATGGTGCGCGGTTACATGTTCGATGCGCTGGTCGTGCTCGTCGGTTGCGATAAGACGATTCCTGCGGGCGCGATGGCAGCCGCGCGCCTCAACATTCCGAGCGTCGTGTTGTATGGCGGCACGATTATGCCGGGCCTTTACAAGGGCGAGGAGATCACGATTCGCCATGTCTTCGAGGCGGTAGGCGCGCACGCGGCTGGAAAAATTTCTGACGAAGAGCTGCGCGAGATTGAGAACGCAGCCTGCCCCGGCCCCGGCGCGTGCGGTGGACAATACACTGCGAATACGATGGCGACGGCGATAGAATTTCTCGGCATCAACCCGATGGGTATGGCGTCTGTGCCTGCGGTTGCGCCCGAGAAAATGGATGTAGCATATCGTTGCGGCGAGTTGGTGATGGAAGCGTTGAAGCGCGATCTCAAGCCACGCGACATCATGACGCGCACCGCCTTCGAGAACGCGATTGCAGCGGTGATGAGCACGGGCGGCTCGACCAATGCCGTGCTGCATCTGTTGGCGATTGCGCGCGAGGCGGGCGTGCCATTGACCATTGACGACTTCGACAAAATTAGCGAGCGCACGCCGTTGTATGTTGACCTGATGCCCGGCGGCCATTACACCGCCGTCGAGGTGCATCGCGCAGGCGGCATGAAGGTGATAGCGAAGCGTCTGTTGGATGCAGGTTTGGTGAATGGGACGCCCCTCACGGCGACGGGACGCACTTTTGCCGAAGAAGCCCGTGAAGCGCAAGAAACGCCCCAGCAAAAAGTGGTGAAGCCATTGGGACAGCCCATTAAAAAGTC
>CAZDYP010000177.1:0-10586 GCA_964509505.1 uncultured Anaerolineae bacterium
GTGCTACTTGACACCTGACATTTGGCGCTTCAACTAATTTCGACCACCTCACCTATCCGCGCCGATTCCGCCGCCGCGAGCGCCGTGCGTAACGCCGTGCGAATTTGATCGGGTGTGGTGATGGGGTTCGTGTTCGTTTCGACGCAATCCACGAAATGCGCGACTTGTTTGGCAATCGGCGCGCTGAGGTCATCTTCGATGTGCTTGAGACCATGCTCGTCAATGATGAACGCATCGTGCGCGAGGTTGTGATACGCGGTGCCTTGCGTGCCGACGAGCATCGCAAAACGATACGCGTCGCCTCGGCGCGGCAACGCATAGCTCAGTTCGCCAATCGCGGTCGTGTCATCTTGAAACTTGAGGATGAACTGATAGTAGTCGTGCATGTCCATCTCGGAGGAGGCGCGCTGTTGCGTCTGCGCGTAGATTGAGCGCGGCGCTGCGCCGAACAACCACAACAACAAATCAATCGTGTGAATACCAAGATGCAAAAAGACCCCGCCCGATTTTTGTGGGTCAATCTGCCAGCCTTGCCAGCCGCCCGGCCAGAAGTGTCCATGGTCGGCAGCGATGCGCGCCATCACCAGCTTGCCGAGGTCGCCGCGCTCAATCACCGCTTTCAGCGTGCGATGGATGGGCTTGAAACGTTCCGTCTGTCCTGCCATCACCTTCACACCTGCTTGCGCGCACGCGTTGAGCAACGTCTCGCATTCGTTCAGCGTCATGGCAAAGGGCTTCTCGACGTGGATGTGTTTGGCTGCTCGCGCGGCAGCGACGCCAATCTCGACGTGCGTTGCGCTCGTCGTGCAGATGTCCACGAGGTCGCCTAAACCGATGACCTCACGATAATCCATCGCCCATGGCACACCGCCTGCTAATGCCGCCAGACGTTGCGCGCGCAACGCATCCACATCGGCGACGGCGACAACCCGCGCGTTCTTCAGTTGCAAATACCCTTTGAGGTGTTGCTCGGCGATGAACCCCGCGCCGACGAGGACAACTTTAACCATGCCATCTCCAAAATGATTCTGCTTAATTTTCAAAACGCCAACGCATACCCATCACGTCGCGGATCTGCACCGCCTAACCACACTTGCGTCTCTGCATCACGCATCAACCCTTGTCCACCACCCACCGCATACGACCAAGCTGCTAACGCATTGACCTCATGCCCACGTTGCGTCAATTCCGCGCGCACTGTCGGCGCAATGCGCGCCTCCAGATCCACCCCACGCCCACGCGCGATGCGCACACGCGGCATTTCAATCGCCTCTTGAATGTTCATATCGAACACCAGCAAATTCAACATCATCTGTGCCGTCGTCTGCAAAATGCCATAACCGCCCGGCGTGCCAATCGAAATGTGAAACTCGCCGTTGTGATAAATCTGCGAGGGCGACATGTTCGTCGGCGGACGATAGCCCGGGCGCAAATACTGCGGGCTTGTAGGATCGAGGTCAGCCCACAAGTCCATGCTGTTGAGCGTGATGCCCGTGCCAGTGGGAATGAACGCCGCGCCGAAAAATGGACCGAGCGTTTGCGTGCAAGTCACGACATTGCCCTGCGCATCCGCAACCGCAAAGTGTGTCGTGTGTTCACGCATGAAGTCAGCAGGCGTGCCGGGGCGCAACTGTGCAGGCAACACATCTGAGCTGAAGCGTTCGCCACCTGTCACCGCCGCCGCCTTTGAATTGATGCGTTGACGTTGCTGTGCTGCATACGCCTTGGATAGCAACCCTTGCAACGGCACCTCAGTTTGATAGCCATATGCCACACGGTCAGCATTCGCCAGCTTGATCGCTTCGATGAGGTGATGCAAATATTCCGCCGAGTTGTGCCCCCAGCCCACGAGGTCATCGTTTTCCAAAATGTTAAGCGTTGCCAGAATTTGCCAAGCGGGAAATGGCAACGGCGCCGTTGCCAGTTCGTAACCTTTGAATGACATGGTAATGGGCTTGCACCATGTCGGCGACCAACTCGCCAGATCCGCTTCACTCAACCAGCCCCCGGACTCTTGCACGGCTTTGCCAATCGCTTTGGCAATGGGGCCACGATAGAAAGCATCTATGCCACCTTCAGCCACCACCCGAAATGTTTGCGCCAAATCTTTCTGCACCAGCAAGCGGCCAGGTTTGGCATTGTTCAGGAACACGGCTTGAGCCGTTGGCGAGTTCATCAGAATCGTGCGCGCGGCTTCGATGAACTCGCAATTTTTCCACGTGAACGGCGAACCTTCGTCTGCCAAACGAATCGCATGAGCAAACAATTTTTCACGCGGCATGGTGCCAAAACGTCCGTGCAGCGTCAACCAACCTGCACAGTTACCGGGCACGATACACGCCTTCGCACCATGCGATAAATCGGCAGGCGTCATCTGCGTAGGGTCAGCGGCTTGCGGCACACGTCCGACAAAATCCAAGATGTGTCGCTCGCGCTTCTGTGCATCATAGATGAGCATGACGCCAATGCCGCCAATCGAAGACATGTATGGCTCGACGACAGTGATCGTGCTGCCAATGGCCACGGCGGCATCCATCGCGTTGCCGCCTTCCATCAAAACCTTGAGTCCAGCGAGCGAGGCTTGGGCATGTGCCGAAGCCACCACGCCATGTTGTCCCATGATGACGGGACGATATGAATTACGATGCGGGGGCATATGACTCCTTTTATATCTCATCCACAGCAATCAACGGAATCTCCACGTCCGCCGTTGCGTTCTGCACCGCATCCATCACCTTGAAACCGCTGCCCGTAAGGATACACACGACGAGCTCATCGCCGCGCAAGCGTCCTTCCATGCGATCCAGCTGCACGGCCGCAGCGGTGATGGCGGCGGCGGGTTCGACAAACAGACCTTCAGCTGAGGCGAGCTCGCGTTGCACACGATAGGTATTTGCGTCAGGCACTGCCATCGCCCAACCATTCGATTGGCGGATCGCGCGTAACGCAAGGTTGCCATCGGGCGGCGCGGCGAGCTGCAAACCCGACACGGTGCCTCGACACGCATCCAATGGGCGTAACTCACGTTGCTCGCGCCACGCATCCACGACGGCGGCGCAACCCTCGCCTTGTGCGGCAACCATCTTGGGTAAGTGGTTATTAGCAATTAGAGATTGGCGCTGCCATTCGGTAAAACCTTTCCACGTCGCTTGCAACAAGCCGCCACCGCCGACAGGCACATAGACGACATCGGGCGCGCGTCCGAGCTGTTCGCAGATTTCATACGCGAGCGTCTTCACACCCTCCATGCCGAATGGGTTGAACTTGCTGGCCGTCACCATCATCATCCAATGGTTGCGCTCACACAGTTGACGCACGTTTTCAAAGGTAGCTTGCTCGGCTTCGGGACTGACGCCTAACCCGCGCACCGCACGCACACGGGGCCCATACATCAGAATTTGCGCGATCTTCGCGCGCGCTGCTTTTTCGATGACGAATAGATGCCCTTGCAAACCTGCACGCACACCATACGCCGACAATGCCGCGCCTGCGTTGCCCGAGGAGGTCGCCGCCCAGGCCGTCTTGCCAAGTTCTTTCGCGCGCGCCATGCTCACGGCGGCGATGCGGTCTTTGTACGAGCCGGTGGGCATCATCCCTTCGACTTTGAAACGCAAGTCAGTCACACCCCAACGTTTGCCAAGTTGTGCGCTCTCCACCAATGGGGTTTCGGTTTCGCCAAGACTCACAATGTGTTGGCGTGAACGAATCGGCAACCAATCGAAGTAACGCCACACGCCCCGCCCGTTGAGTTCGTGCGTTGTGAGGTGGTCATAGACTACGCTCAGCGTGCCGCCACAGGAAGGGCAATGGGTGACATCACCATCGTCCAGCAGGTGCGCGCATGAGACGCATTGCAAATGAAATTTATCAAACATGGCGAGAGAGGTTACTGTTCATATCCCAACGCCTGTGACATGCGCGCCGCTATCGCCATCACCTGCGCCGCCCTGCGCTCGACGGCATCGTCAGGCAAGCGATGTTTCGGCGCGGTGATGCTGACGGCGGCAATCACGTTGCCTGTGTGGTCACGGATCGGCGCGCCAATGCAGCGGATGTCTAAATGATCTTCCTCATCGTCAAACGCAAAACCGCACTGATGAATTTGCGCCAACTGCGCCTTGAGCGTCTTGAGAGTGGTGATCGTGTTAGGCGTATGAGCGCGCAGGCGTTGTCCCTTGAGCAAGCGCGTCTGTTCAGGCAGCGGCAAGTAAGCGAGTAGTACTTTACCCAAGGCTGTGCAATGCAAGTCAAGCGGCTCACCCGCGCTTACCGCTACACGCACGCGCGACGTGCCTGCCATGCTTTCGAGATAGAGCGCCTCATTGCCATCCAGTACGCCAAGATTTGCAGTCTCGCCCGAGGTTTGCGTGAGCTCGACCAGCAAGGGATGAAGCGTCTGCTTGAGGTTGAAATGCGCCAGCGTCGCGCTGCCCAAACGATAGAGCTTCATCGTCACGCTGTATTTGTTGGTGCCGTCCAAGAGGCGCACGTAGCCCGTCTGTTCGAGCGTCGCCACGATGTTGAAGACTGACGATTTAGGAGCCGTGAGTCGGCGGCTGAGCTCGGCAATGCTCAAGCCTTGCGGTTCGTTGGACAATAATTCGAGTGTACGCAACGAACGCTCTAGCATGGGAATCCGATAACGCTGTTTGGTGGCGGCAGGCATAGCATCACGTCCTCATCGTACATCCAGCCTTGTGGCTGGGCATTGATAATAGTGAACGATGTTCGGGATTATAAACGCATGGCGGCAGGTGTCAAGCGTCGCACACACACACGGCTTGGAGCATATTCAACACTCCAAGCCGTTTCTCGTGTCCACGTCTCTTCGGTGACTCGTCCGCTCATGTCAAGAAACATGCGTCGGCGCAGAGAGCACATTCTCGACCTTGTTTATCGCGCGGGCGGCGTTAGCGAACGCCACCTCGTCTCCTCGTCATTCCATGTCCTCATTGACCCATTGATCCGTTCCCTCATACACTGGTTGCCGCCTCGCCTCATTCACTGCAACGCGCGGCGCAGGAAGGTTGTCACTTTGTCGAGCATATCGAGCTCGGCAGGCGTAGGCGGCGAGAGTTGCAAGTAATGTTCGTAAGGGAAGGTGAACAAGTCGTGCGGGATGTTGCGCGCGGTCAGCGCTTTTGAGAGATGGGGTGTTTGCTCGAAAGGCACGATCTTATCTTGTACGCCGTGCATGATGGCGATAGGAATGCGTGGCAAGGCGTCAACGTGATACGCGACAGAGTAGCGCACATACATTGCGGGATTCGTGTTGGGGCGCCCCAAGCCAATTAGCGCGTACTCGACAAGCTCTTGAATCTCTTTCGGTTCGAGATGCAGCGCGCCCTCCTCGAAGCGTTGGCGCAACAGGAAGATGTCGCTCACGCCGCCCACTGTCACAATCGCCTGTAAGTCGTGGTTGAGCTGCGCGAGTCGCCACACATGAATCGAGGTGAGGCTGCCCGTGAGGATGCCAAGTTTGTTTACGTTGCCTTTTTGTGAGAGCTGACGTGTTTTGATGTGCGCCAGCAACTTAATCAGGTCGTCAGTGTCATCTTCGAGGTAGAGTCCGCGTTGCGGCGAGAACGTCACGACGACAAAGCCTTGCGCCGCCATCGTCGCGCTTAAGATGTCGTAGCTCAAGGTCGAGCAGGGATATGCCGAACATGGATACACCATCAACAACATCGGATACACGCCGTCGCGCAACGGCTCATAGACATACGATGCGGTCAGCACCTTGCCCGCACGCACGAAGGTGAAGCCACGACGACGCACCGCCATTGGTTGTGGCACTTCGGCGTGGGTGAAGGCGTCGTCGAAAAATGCAAGGGAGTTATCAGCAGATTGGGTGCGCGCGTCAACGCGTCGCAGCGTGAAATCGAGCGCGCTAGTGTGATTGGCTTGAATCGCAACGCTTTGCTTGAAGCCTAACTGCGTTGGCATTTCATCCTGAAAGCCAACGCATATCGCCACAGGCACATACGCGCCTACGGGCAACGTGAGCTGATAGTGTCCAGTCGCATCGCTCATCGTCGTAAAGACACGGCCATTGTGATCGGACACGATGACCATCGCGCGAGCGATACCACGCTGGTCAGCATAGATCGTTCCGCTCAATTGCCCCGTCGTGGCGGACACCGCTGGACGCCCCCACCATGACTCGGCGCGGTACCACAACACGTGACGCGCAAACGCCACTTCAGGTTGCGCGGTGTTGGCAAGCCAGAATAAACCTGCGCTCAACACAATCAGCACGATGAAGACAATGCGACGATTGAACAGACGGCGAAAAATGAACATGACCATCTTATACTATGCCGACGCCAGACGAGTGACAAGCGACCAATGACCAGCGACTAACGCCGCAAGAAGCGTTGCTCCAACTCTTGCAAGCTCACCGTCACAAACGCGGGCCGTCCATGCGGGCAAGTTGCGGGCGAATAGGCGCGCACGAGTTCGTCGAGCAATTGTTGTTGCGCGTCGAGCGCCAGCACATCGCCCGCTTTGACGGCGCTGAGGCACGCCACCTTTGACGCGAGTTTATCGCGCAACGCTTCGCCTTCGAGTGTGCGATAGCGCTCGTGTTCTTGCCACAAGGCTGTCAGCAATTCATTTGGATTGAGCTTGACGAATGTTGGCAACCCACTCACGCGAAACGTATTTGCGCCGAATGGTTCAATCTCAATGCCCAACGACTGATACTCTTCCAGATGGTCGGCGATGAGTTGCGCTTCGTTAGGCATGACTTGAATCACCGTGGGGACGGAGGACGGAGGACGGGAGACAGGAGACGAGACCTCAGCATCCGTCTCACGTCCTCCGTCTCCCGTCAACCGCTCAAAAAATACCTGCTCTTGCGCGGCGTGTTGATCCACAATCACGAAGCCGTCGCTGGTCTGCGCGAGAAGGTAGGTGTTGTGGATTTGTCCCAATGCGCGCCAGCTGGATGCGCGATAATCTGCGCGCGATTCTTGGATGAGAGTAATTGGTAATGCTAAAGCGCCGCTACGCTGTTGGTAATTGGAATCGGCAAATGACCAATCGGTGGCGCTGGCTTGATAGGTGATGGGGAAGTCGCGCACGGCGGCTTCGACCGCTTGTTGCACGATGCTGTAAATCGCGCGCTCTTGATAGAAGCGCACTTCGACTTTGCGCGGATGCGCGTTCACATCCACGAACTGCGGGTCAACGTCAATCTGAATCACGGCGAGCGGATGGCGCTGCATAGGCAAGCGTCCCGCATAGGGTCGTTCCAACATCACCGCGAGCAAGCCCGAGCGAAGGGGGCGCCCATTCACAAAAAACAGTTGCCACTCACGACTCGCGCGCGCCAACGTCGGGCGCGACACAAAACCGCGCACCCTCACATCAAGCGTTGTGTGATTTACCTCGACCAGTTCGCCTGCCGCCTCGCGTCCCCACACCGCGCCGATGCGTTCCAACAATGTCGCCGTCGGCAAGTTCAGCAGCTCGCGCCCATCGGCAATAAGACGAAACGCGACCTGCGGATAGGCGAGCGCGTATTGCGCGATGGTCTTCTGAATCAACTCACTCTCGCGGAATGGCGACTTCAAAAATTTGCGGCGCGCGGGCGCGTTGTAAAACAGTTGGCGCACCGTGACCGTCGTGCCGAGTGGCGCACCCGTCACCTCGCCCTCGCTGCGCCCATTCACCACCCGCACGCGCGTTCCCTCGAGCGATTCTTTCGGACGAGTCACGAGTTCCAGTTGTGAGATGGCCGCGATGGAAGGCAAGGCTTCGCCGCGAAAGCCGAGCGTTTTGACGCGCAACAAATCTTGCTCCGTCGCGAGCTTGCTTGTGGCAAAGCGTTCGAGGGCGAGCGGTGCATCGTCGGCGGACATGCCACTGCCATTATCGCTGACGCGGATGAGCGCGACGCCGCCCTCGCGTATCTCGACGCTGATAGCGGTCGCATACGCATCGAGCGCGTTCTCGACGAGCTCCTTCACGACCGAGGCGGGGCGCTCGACGACTTCGCCTGCGGCGATGCGCTCGGCGACGGCTTTGGGGAGCACACGAATTTTGCTCATTCTTTCGTTTCCAAATCCGCAAGCATCTGTGTCACTACCTCACGCAATGGCGGCAAATCATTCTGCACAGTTTGCCACACACGCATCAGCTCGACGCCGAAATAACCATGAATCAATTTATCACGCATGCCTGCCACTTCGCGCCAAGGTATTTCGGATATTGTTTGCGCGTGGACTGCGGCAAATTTCTCACGGCCTCGCCGATGATTTCCAACGTGCGCATCACCGCGAAAATTTTTTCGTCATTGGATGCGAAAGCCTCGAAGTCCAATCCCGACACAAACCGCTCGGCTTTTTCGAACGCATCCAAGATGTCACGCAAGTAGTCGGCGTGGGCGCGTTTAGGTTTCATACCAACACAACCTCTGACAAGATGCGCTTGCCAATGGTGGGCTTCAATGCACTCTTCTCGACTAAATCCACTCGCACACCAAGCAAGTCGCTCAGGTAGTGTTCACATTCAATGAACTTGAGCAGACTGAGACTTGGGTCATCGAACTCAACCAGCACATCCAGATCGCTGTTGCGTTTCTGCTCATTGCGGATATAAGAACCAAAGATACCGAGTGATTTCACTTTATAGCGTAACGCGAGTTCTGGTTTAACCTGCTTGAGAGTCGTGATGAAATGTTTGGTCTGTTTCACTTTTGGGCGATGAGTTGTGGTCTTACGCATAAGATACTCCTGCTGAAAACTTTGTGTTGTTATTCCAACTTCCATTCACGAATCATCCGCACCACATCCGTCGCCATCGCCGCGAGAATCGCTTCGCCTTTCTCTGCCGTCGCGCGCGTTGGGTCGCCAATCACGCCCGAGGGACAATAGACGCCGACGCCCTGCGGTTCGCGCAACAACGGTCCGCGTGGCACGACTGCGCCCTTCTGCATCCACGGCTGAATGTCGGGCGCGGCTTTGTCCATCTGCACGACGACTGGGTCAATCGCCAAGATCATCGAGGTTTCGTGTTCGTTAGCGTGTGTGCCGATGGGATTCTCGATGACGCCATCGGCTGCATGACCGAGGTCGAGGATGTTTGCCAACACGATGCGCACGCCACGCGCTGCGAGATTGTTGGAGGCGATGAGCAACGGCGCAGTCGTGCTGACGCCTGTATTCAAAACGACGAAACGCTGCGCGCCGTTGCGCGCGAGCGACTCGACAATCTGCTCGATCATCTCGCGAAACGTATCGGCGCTGAGGCACGTGCTGCCGGGGAAGTTGACGAAGGCGGGATAGTAGCCAAAGGTGAGCGGCGGGCAGACGATGACTTCGACTTGCTCCGCGACGCGACGCGCGAGCTCACGCGCAAGCAGGTAGTCGGTGTTGAGCGGCAGGTGGGGCCCATGCTCCTTGAGAATCGCGCCGATGGGCAGCAGGATGGTGGGGATGCGTTGGAAGGCGGCTTCGGCGGCGGGCCAGGTGAGCTGTTCGAGGTAGAGGGAGGACATGATTGGAGATTGGAGA
Source organism: uncultured Anaerolineae bacterium (assembly GCA_964509505.1). Lineage (GTDB taxonomy): Bacteria > Chloroflexota > Anaerolineae > JACRMK01 > JACRMK01 > CAZDYP01. The sequence continues at coordinate 9,519 of CAZDYP010000177.1, forward strand.
TTGGAGATTGGAGATTGAAAATTGAAGATTAGAGATTGGAGGCGATGAGACTGCTGCTTGCTATTTGATTTTTCTTGTGATTCGCTTGGAATGTCGCCACTTGGAGTGGAGATATTGTGGGCTTTGCTCAACCTATGAGAATGTCATACGGCGAGCTGTGCAGTCTAACTCCTTCACCCTTCAATGGAGGGTATTATACCGCAAAGCCGAATCAAAGTAATTCTGAAAAGAGACCCATGAAAGCGATTGTCTATGAAAAATATGGTTCACCGGATATGCTTCAACTCAAAGAGGTAGCCAACCCCGTGCCCACAGATGATGAGCTACTGATCAAGGTTCATACCATATCCGTCAATCGGTCGGAGGGGGACAGGGCTGACAGATAAACCATACTCAAGCGCGTGGACGTTCCCCTCTATCTTTGCAAGTTGCACGACACGCCGCCGCATCGCCTCATCCGCTTATTCTTACTTAGGCATTCCCGTCACGCGCGAGGCAGCTGTGATGTAGGGGTGTGGTGGGGATGTGCTGGTTAATCAAGTGGACTGCGAACCGCGAGGCTGCCACGATTGAGGACATGCGTATAGATCATCGTGGTCTTTACGCCTTTGTGCCCAAGCAGCTCTTGGACGGTGCGGATGCCGTAACCGTTTTGCAACCAGCGTGTGGCGAAGCTGTGGCGAGCTGAATGAGAAAAGTCTCGATGTCGGCGGCGTTTCATTCGCGCGGATGGCGTGGTTTGTAGAAGCGGAGCAGTCGTTTACTCCAGTGGAGATACGATTCCTCGGTCTTCGGTGAGTAGTGCTTAAGACGCAAGACCTCGCGGACTTTTCCAAGCAAGGTGGGTGGTTGTGATTCCATCGTCACCTCATTTTTTCTTGACACAGAGCGAGAACAGCCTATACTCTCGCCCAATTGATTTCCAGAGATAAGCGCTTAAGTGGAACATATTCCGCCTAAGCGCCTGTGGGGGATACTATACAGAATTTTTTCCACTTAAGCACAAGTTGGGCGGCAAACGCGCATCCATAGGAGGAAACATGTTCACCGAGAATATCGCACCAGAAC
>CAZDYP010000178.1:0-10548 GCA_964509505.1 uncultured Anaerolineae bacterium
CCAGCGACTTTCAGATCGGCGAATTTCGCAGCCAGCTACTGAATCAAACGATGCCATTCCGCGTCTATTTGCCGCCGGGTTATTACAACTCGAATCGGCGCTATGCGGTGGTGTATCTGCTGCACGGTTGGGGCGGGAACTTTGGTGAGTGGGGTTGGTTCAAGATCAACGAACTCGCTGATGCGCTGATGACGAGCGGCGAGATTCCCCCATTCATCATGGTCTTTCCCGAAGGCGACAAAGCATATTGGATGAATCATGCCAACGGCGGTCCGCGTTGGGGCGACTACGTGGCGCTCGAGGTGGTCAATCACATTGACGCCAATTATCGCACCTTGCCCAAGCGCGAGAGTCGCGCCATCGGCGGACTTTCGATGGGCGCATTGGGCGCAATGCAGCTCTCGCTCAATCATGCCGACAAATTTTCGGTGGTGGGCTTGCACAGCCCCGCCTTGCGGCGCATGGGCGACCCCGACGTGCCGCCCTTCTTCGGCGACAGCGACTATTACGCCCGATACGACCCTTTCATCCTTGCCGAACAAGGCGACGCCATCAAACAACTCACAATTTACATTGACATTGGCAACCGCGACCCCTGGCTGGGACGCACGCAAGAATTTCGCAACCTCCTCGACACACGACAAGCCAACTACGAATGGCGCACCTTCGAAGGTGAGCATAGCGTCGAGTATTTCCAAAAATATCCAATCGAGTATCTACGCTTCTATGGCGCACATTTGGCGATTCGCTAAATGTTCAAAGCTCAAAGTTCAAAGTTCAAGGTTGAACTTCGAACCTTGAACCTTGAGCCTTGAACACTATCTTCCATTTGCCAATTTAGTCAAAGAGGAGTTTAATATGACTCGTATCGGCACACCATCACAACCGATACGAATAACAGGCACAGGAGGAAACAGGGGACACTGGTAACCGTAGGAGGTAACCATGTCTCAAACAATTTCACCCGCTGCGTCCACAGGGCTTGAAGTCATGAGCTCGGAGTTTGGCGCGCTAGATAAGATCCCAACGCAAGCGCGCACGTTCAGTTTTTGGGATCAGTTCGTCTTGTGGTTTGGCGCAACCTCGTTGCCCGCTGCGTGGTATTACGGCGCGTTGATGGCTGGTTGGAGTGGGTTGGGTGGCGCGTTGCTGCTCATCCTCGTCGTCAACACGCTCAGCTTCATTCCATGGGCTTACCTGGGCCACATCGCTGCCAAGACGGGCGCATGTTCGATGGCGCTGGTACGTCCCGCGTTTGGCTTGCGCGGTTCGCTCGTGCCATCGGCGCTGTACCTCGTCTTTGGCTTTGGCTGGGGCGCGGTCAACGTCTTCTTGGGAGGCATCGCGATGAGCTTTGTCTTCAAGCAGATGTTGGGCTGGCCCGCTTACCTCGAACCCAACTTCCAGCCGACGATGATTGCAAGTCTCATCGTAGTCTGCATCGTTCAAGGCTTATTCGCCATCGCGGGCCATCGCTGGATTCGTTGGCTAGGTTGGGTGGGCGCGACCGCGCTAGTCGTGCTTGGTCTGTGGCAGACGTATCTCGTCATCAGTCAATGGGGCTTCGCCAGTCTGTTCAATTGGCAACCGCCCGCCGAAGGACTCACAGAAACCTTTGGCGCGCCACCCTTCAGCATCACGTACACACTCACCTTTGCGCTGCTGGTGGATTTGCTCATCGCCTACAACTGGACTTGGGAATTCATCGGCGACTTCTCGCGCTTCGCCAAGTCAGAGAAGATAGGCGCGTGGGGGCCGTTCGTGGGTGCCAACCTCGCGCAATACTGGTGGTTCACAGTAGGCGCGTTGGGCGTGGTCGCGTTGGCAATGACGTCGGGCAAGTACACACCTGTCACAGCTGATCCTAGTTCGACGACGACACAACTTGGCTTCGGTTGGGTCGCCTGGCTCGTGTTGTTGCTCGCCACCGTCACGACGAACGCAGGCAACATCTACGCATCGGCGCTGGGGTTGTCGAACATGCTGCCCAAGTTGCAAATTCCGATTCGCCGTCTGCTCGCCGTTTGCGCAGTGGTCATCATTCCCTTGAGCCTTGTGCCACTGCTGTCTCCGACCTTCGTCGCATTCTACATTTTCTGGTTGGACTTTCTCGGCGCGATTGTCATTCCATTGTGGGTGCTGACGCTGGTGGACTACTTCATCGTCAAACGTCAAACCTACAGCGACGATTTGTTCCGTATCGAGGGCGGCGCGTATTGGTATGCGAACGGCTGGAACTGGCCCGCGATTGTCTCGCTGGTGTTGGGCAATACAATGTATTGGACGGTAGCGTACGCCTTCCCTCAGTGGCGGCAAATGTTTTCAGCCACACTGCCCACGGTGCTGGTCGTCGTCATCGTCTATATCTTGTGGATGCGTCGCGCGATGAAGCATCCGAAGACTGGCGCGCTCACCCAAGCGCCTAGTCCATCCGCAGAATAAATAACCCGCTGCCAGCGTGTGGTGACACACCCTGACAGCAAACTCATTCAAACACTTGTCCCTGTTTCCTTCTGTCATAAAGAAACCCGTTTTCGGAGAGAAAACGGGTTTCTTTTTTGTGGCGCAAATTGGCAATTTGCTCTACGGTTTGAGCTTCTTCTGCAACCCTGCCACAAACCGCTCTGCGTCAATGATGAAACGCTCATGCTCACCCTCGCCGATTTTCTCCGCTTCATCATACGCAGCCAGCTTGAACTTCAAGCGTCGTCGCTCCACTTCGACGAGCTCGACCGCCGTGCGGAACTTCATGCCTTGCGGCGTCGCAGCCAGATGCTTCACCATGATCATCGTGCCGACGGTCTGCTGTCCCGCTGCGAGCTGTGGCGCGACGCAAGAGTGGCACGTCTCCTCGAAGTATTGCACCAGCTTCGGCGTGGACAATACCTTGATGCCGCCCATGTGGGAAGTAGAATTCGAATCGTCCACCACCGCTTCTATCGTGTGAGTCATACCGATTTTCAATTCAGTCATGGTATCTCCTCAAAATTGGAAATGCTAATTCGCGGCTACCCTCTCGACTTTCGCGCTCTGTGTGAGGACAGCGAGCAGGTCGCGCCCCTGCCCAGTGGGTGATGGCTCGTGCGTGCGCGTCGTGGGCAAGGGGCCCGTCGCCGTGTGATAATGCTGTCCCGCCACCAGCAACTCGTTCGCAGGGAAGCGCGTGATGATCTCATGTCCTGTTTCGGTCACGACGATTTCTTCCTCGATGCGCGACGCGCTCCAACCATCCGACGAGGGCCAGAATGTTTCGAGCGCGAAGACCATGCCCGGCTTGATCTCGTACGGGCAATCCAATGAGACCAAGCGACTGATGACAGGTTTCTCCCAAATCGCCAAGCCGACGCCGTGACCATATTGCAAGGCAAACGCCGCCTCTTCGTCCTTGAAGCCAAACTCGCTCGCTTGGGGCCACACCGCCGCAATCTCGCCCGTCGTGCGTCCCGGTCGCACCAGCTCAATCGCCGCGTCGAGATAATCGCGGCAGCGCTTGTACGAATCCACCATCGCATGGGACGCATAGCCAATCGTGAACGTGCGATAGTAGCAGGTGCGATAGCCCATGTACGATTGCAGGACATCGTAATAGACGGGATCGCCGGGGCGCAACATGCGATCTGAGAAGACGTGCGGATGCGGATTGCAACGCTCGCCGCTGATCGCGTTCACCGCTTCGACGTATTCCGAGCCGAGGTCATATAACACTTTGCTCACCAAGCCGACGGCTTCGTTCTCCCTCATGCCCGGCTTCATCGCACGATAGAGCTCGTCATACGCGGCGTCCACTTGCGCGGCGGCGTGCGTGAGCAACGCGATTTCGTCTTGCGTCTTGATGACGCGCGCATCAGACATCAATTGTTGCCCATCAACAATCTTGATGCCCTCTTTTTGCAACGCGTAAAAAATCGGAATCTCAATTACATCCACGCCAAGAGGTTCGCGCTGCAAACCACGCTTCTCAAGTTCGGTTTTGATTTTGCGCGCTACGTCTTCGGCGCGTCCCATCTCGGGGGACATTGCGCCGCGCAACAGCGGGATGCCCGCGCGCGAACGCTCGCCCAGCCACGGCGAGTAGAGTTGATGATGACGCGCTGCCGAGCCGAAGTCCCACAGAATCGGTTCGTCGTCTTGCGGCAGCAGCGTGAAGCGGCTGATTTTGTCTTGCGCCCACGTGCCGATATGCGTGGCGGTAATGTAGCGCACATTGTTCATGTCGAAGCACAACAGCGCGCCCATCTCTGATTGTTTCAACAACGTTTTGACACGCGCCAACCGCTCGCGGCGCAAGCGCTCAAAGTCAATGCGTTGTTCCCAGTCAACGGCCATCGCGCCGTAGGTTTTGATTGCCATAGGAACTCCTCGTATCGCGTCTCACGCTTCACGTTGCGCGCCCGCCATCCGCGCCAGCGCTTCAAACACGATCGCAAAATCTTCTTGCGCCAAGTCCATACCACGTGCCACCGTCAACATTTCATTCGTCACCATCGTCGTCGGCAAAGGCACGGACAGTTGTCGTCCGAGTTCGAGCGCGAGCGACATATCCTTCTGCATCATGGTCACATCGAACCAGGCCTCGTCGGGCAGCTGCAACACGAAGGGGCCGCGATACTTCACCATCGGCGACGCGATCACGCTGTTGAGCAAAACCTCGACCGCCGTTGCGCGCGCGACGCCGCTTTTCTCTGCGAGCAGCACGCCTTCGCTAAACGCGAGCATCTGTACCGCAAGACTCAGGTTGATCGCAATCTTCATCGTCACCGCCAATCCATTCGCGCCCACATAGTTCACTTTGGGTCCAATTTGCTGCAAGATCGGTTTGACCGTCTCGAAGGCGCGCGAGTCGCCGCCAACCATGATCGAAAGGTTGCCTTGCTCCAACGTGATCACGCTGCCCGACACAGGCGCATCCAACATCTGCGCGCCTTGCGCGGCGACCTGTGCGGCAATCTCTCGACTCATCGCAGGGCTGACGGTGCTCATGTCCACATAAATTTTGCCCGCGCGCAGGCCTGCAACGATTCCGTCGTCGCCTTGTGTGATGGCGCACAGAGCTTTCGTGTCTGTGACCATGCTGAAGATTACGTCGGCTGATTCGACCACGTGGCGCGGCGATGCGCCCCATTGCATCCCCGCATCCATCAACCACTGTGCTTTGGATTGAGTACGATTGTAACCCGTGACGGTATAGCCTGCATCGAGCAAGCGTTTGACCATACGGCTCCCCATCACGCCTAAGCCGATGAATCCTAATTGAGTCATGTTGCCCTCTCCAATAGAACACTCACGTCACGTGTGAGCGACCCTCTGACCATTGGTTTCTACGACGGCTTTCAATCCTTCTAAGCGTTTGCGCGCTGTCTGTGGCGCGCGCCCCGATAGCACGGACAACCACATCATCCAACCGCCGCCCGCGAACTCATGCGTCAGTAAGGTGCGCCCGTTCTGTGGCGTGAGCGTCCAGGTCGCAGTGGCGGCGATGCCCTTGGTGTGTCCACGCCAGCGCAACAAGTGTTCAGGCTCGACGCCGATGATTTCGCCGGGCGCGCGTAACACGACGCCTGCGGCCGTGCGAATCTGCAACACAAACTGCGTGCCCACACGCACTGCACCCACATCCACCGACTCGACACGCTGACAGGGATAATACCACTCGGCAAGTCGTGATAAGTCGCTCAAGACCTGCCAGACTTGCGTGGGCGTGGCGTGGATTTCAATTGAATGTGTGTAGCGATGGGAAAACATGGTGTGTCCAAGAAAAAGTCGTGAGTAAAAAGTAATGAGTAATGAGTCAGCGCTGCCTGGCGCGCAAAATTTTTACTCATTACTCACTACTTTTTACTTAACGTGAATGCGGGATAAGCCACAGCGAAGGCAATGCGCGCGCAACGCAGCGCCAAGCCGATCTCCGTCGACTGGCACTGAACCCGCGCCGGCGGGTTTCGCAGTGAGTAGGCGCGATTTTCAATCGCCCGCAACCTTATCCCGCATTGACGTTACTTATCCCACTTTACTCTTCCACCGCCGCGCGTTCTTTGAGCTTCGCCAACACGGCGCCGGGCTGCGGGAATTTACCCGTTTCTGATTTGGAATGAATGAGCTCGCCATTGACCGTTACCTCAAAGACGCCGCCTTCCGAAGGAATCAGCGTGAGTGAGAGCAACGAACCATAGACCATGCCTTTGATGATTTCTTCCGTCACCCTGACGGTTTGTGGTTCGTAGTGTCATTCCGCACAGTATTCAATTTGTACCTTGACCATCAGCTCCTCCCCGTAAAGATGTGCGCGGATTATATCAGGGAAGATACGCGCATGGCAAAGCCAAAAGCAAAACCCGCGAGACGTCTCGCGGGTTTCACTCGTTAGAATCCCACTACCTTATCGGCGGCAATCACCGCTTCGGCAAACATTTTCGGTGTGCCCCAAGAAGCATTCTTGCCCTTCAGATCATCATCCGTCACCCCACGGGCGCGGCCACAGCCTCCTCAGATTGTGAGCTTCATGCCCTTCGCCGCCAACTCCATGATGATGTCATAGGCGTTCGGCACCGCCACACCCTTCACGTCTTTCGCGATGCTGTCCTTCATCAAGTAAACTGCATCGCCAATCAGGGTGATTTCAGGCGTGTGCCCCGCTTCGAGCGCGCCCTTCGCCATGTGAAACGGCAGCACGGCGCGCGTCGGCTCATCGGTGCCATGCGTGCCATAAAACAAAATGGTTGCCATATTTTCCTCCTTGTAAATTGAGTTTCTTTCAACCACCGCCAATCGCGGGAAACAACTCCACACGATCACCATCGTACACACAGACATTTTCAAGGTCAACCAGTATGCCATTCACGGCTACGGTGGCGACTTCAGCGGCTGGCACACCGAGACGTTGCAACAATTCAAGCAACGCGGTCGGCGCAGACAAAGGAATGTCGTGCCAGGCGCGCTTGTGTGGATCGTACCAATCGAGATGACCGCCGAGATAGAGTTTCATCGTGTCATGCAATTGTCATTGCGAGGCGCAGTTTGCCGAAGCAATCCCCTTCTGAAGCAAAGGAGATGGCTTCGCGGTAAACTGCACCGCTCGCAATGACGTTACGGTTTCGCCGCCCACTCAATCCCCAGCTCTTGCAAGCGTTGGCGGGTCGGCGCGCCCGTTTCGACATCCCACCCTTTGACGCGGTAGAGCTCCGTCAACGCGCGCTCGAAAGCGTCGCGCGCAATCGCCACGCCTTTCAATGCGCCCGCTTCGAGCGGCTCGAACAAACGCTGTGGCAAGGTGTCGTCTTTGCGCGAAAAGCCTATGCGTTGGTTGAAGAGGTGTGCCAGGTTGGTTGCGCGTTCACCGATACGCAACAACTCTTCGGACGTGAAATCGTCCCAACCCGTCGCCGCGCGCACGGCTTGTACGACTTCATCTACTTGGATGTATGAACGTGGCGCGGGCCCGAAGTAGCACAAGCCAATCACCTTCTCTGCGCTGCTCCAATTCTCTAGCGTCGCGTAGTATTGCACTTTCTGGTCGCTGAAATCGCGCGGCGCGAGCGCCTCGGTGATGCCCAACGCCTTCACACCCTTGAAACTCACCGATTCGGGATTGGCAATCATCGGATCGTGAAAGGCTGTGAGATGGTCTGCGCCTGAGTCCGAAATCGCATACCCCAAGCCGACGCCTACTTTGCCACGCGGGTCATGCATCGGAATCTCCTGCCCCTTCACGTGCAAGGCAAAGTACTGCGCGTCGCCGCCGATTTTTTCTGCGGCGCGCTTCACGCCTTCCGCGAGCAAATCGCCAATGCCTTCACGCTTCGCAATCAGCTCCACTAGATTGACCATCGCCTCCGCATTGCCGAAACGCAGCTCCAGGCCGCCCGTGTCCTGCAAGGTGATGAGGCCATGCTCGAAACATTCCATCGCAAAGCCAATGACGTTCCCTGTCGAAATCGCGTCGAGCGTATGGCGTCCGCACAGTTCGTTCGCTTTGGCGACGGCTTGCAAATCGTCAACCCCACAATTCGAGCCGAAGCCGCCAATCGCCTCGTATTCGGGTCCGCCATATTGATCGCTGACTTGATACCGGTCGTTCACCGACACTTCGCGCTTGCACCGAATCGCGCACGCATAGCAACTGCGGCGCGCCGTCAACAGCTCTTTTTCGTACGCCGCCCACTTCAAATTATCCACACCTTCGAATGCACCCTGTCGAAAATTGCGCGTGGGCAAGATGCCCGAGGCATTCAAACTCTCGACGATGGCAGGCGTGCCTTTCACTTGCAAGTCCCACGCTTGCGGATGATCTTTGACGCGCTTGGATAACGCTTTACCGATGTCCGAGACGGTCTTCGCATCGTGCGACAACGCCAGATACTTGCCGCTGCCACGCACCGCAATCGCTTTGAGGTTCTTCGACCCCATGATCGCGCCCATACCCGTGCGTCCGTTGAAGTGACGCAAGTCGTTGACGAGCGCTGCATAGCGCACACGATTCTCGCCGCCTGCGCCGATTTGCAACACGCGAATCAACTTGTCGCCCAACTCCGCGCGAATTTGCTCTTGCGCTTCCAACGGCTCGCGTCCCCACAGATGTCGCGCGTCACGAATCTCGATGCGCTCATCTTTGACCCAGATATAGACGGGCTGCGCCGCGCGCCCTTTGACCACGATGGCTTCGTAGCCAGCCATCTTCAATTCGGGGCCCCAAAAGCCGCCCGCTTCCGATTCGCCATAACCACCCGTCAGCGGCGAGCGCGCAATCGCCGTGAAGCGCGTCGCCGTCGAGATGGGCGCAGCCGTCAACAAGCCATTCGCCAAGATGAGCGCGTTGTCAGGCCCGAAGGGTTCGGCGTGCGGCGGCACTTCACGCAACAGCAGATACGCGCCCAACGCTTTGCCGCCCGGATAAAGACGATAAAATTTTTCGTCGAAGGTTTCGGTTTCGATTGTGCCACGCGATAAATCCACTTTCAAAATTTTGCCGGAGGCACCATAGCCCATAACTAACTCCTCTTCAAGAGTAATATGGTGGTGATTATAGCCCATTGTTGGAAAATGGAAACAACCTGAACCCAATGGGAGTGTCGCGCCCATGTCTGATCGAAGCATGGGTTGTGTGTTAGCCGAACAAACGGAGCGTGGCTTGCGCACGCCACGCTCCGTTGATTTATGTAGAAAGAATCTGTCTTTGAATCTGCAACAGTTCGTTGATGCCGTCCCGCGCAAGGTTCATCAATCTGTCCATCGCCTCGCGTGAGAACGGCTCGCCCTCGGCGGTGCCTTGCGCTTCCACCAATTGCCCCTTTGCTGTCATCACCACGTTGAAATCCACTTCGGCTTTGGAATCTTCCGCAAAGTTATTCTTCAACGCGCCCTAAGCAGCGCCAAGAACACAAAGACTTTGTGTCTTTGTGAACTCTTCATGTCTTCGTGTTGAAAAGTTCTGTCGCTTCGTATTGTGCGTGGCGATATGGGACTCTCGCCATGACCCGACTTTGTCGGGCATAACTCCTATCAAACTACGCTCAATGTTCAGCCCGCCCAATCCTTGGCGATAGCCTCCGCCTGCTCCAGCACCGTCTGAGTCGCTTTCTCTTGTTTGTCGGGCGGATAGCCGTACTTCCTCAAAATTCTCTTTACCATCACGCGCAATTTGGCGCGGACCGTTTCCCGCACCGTCCAATCAATGGTGGTATTGTTACGGACTATCTCCACAAGTTCACGGGCAATGTTCTTGAGCGTGTCGTCGCCCAGCACTTTGACCGCGCTGTCGTTGACTTCGAGCGCGTCATAGAAGGCAATTTCATCTTCGGTGAGGTTGAGTTTCTCGCCGCGCTTCTGGGCTTCACGCATTTCTTCGGCGAGTTTGATGAGTTCGGCGATGACTTCGGCAGACTCAAGCGTGCGGTTTTGATACGAGCGGATTGTTCTTTCAAGAAGTTCGGTGAAAGAGCGTGACTGCACTACATTCTTTCTCATTCTTGTTTTGAGTTCATCGTTGAGCAGTTTGCGGAGCAGTTCTATCGCAAGATTCTTTTGCGGCATGTTGCGTACATCTGCCAGAAACTCTTCGGAGAGGATGGAGATTTCAGGTTTCTTCAAACCAGCGGCGGCGAAGATGTCAATGACCTGATCGCTGGCAGAGACGGCACGGGATAGGATTTGCCGAATGGCTTGCTCTATATCGCCTGCGGTGTCGCCGCCTTCCACTGTGGACTTGATGAGTGCAGACCTTATCGCCTGGAAAAAGCCGACATCATCACGGATGGCAATCGCACGGTCATCGGGAACTGCTAAAGCAAAGGCAAGGGACATGTTACGAACAGCATCCAGATAGCGTTTCTTGCCTTCATCCAGCTTGAGAATGTGTTCCATTGCCTGCGGAAGCACATTGAGTTTTTCCTGTGCCGTGCCAGTGAAATACTTTGACCAGTCGAGGCCGTGGAATAAACCTTTGCAAACCTCATAGCGTTTGAGCAGTTCGTTGACTGCTTGTTCCTGATCGGGAACTTCGGCGGGATGATTTGCTTCTGTGTATGCCGCCAGTGCTTTTTGCAGGTGATAGGC
>CAZDYP010000179.1:0-5997 GCA_964509505.1 uncultured Anaerolineae bacterium
GTCCGCGACATCTTCAATACCGAAGTGGTTTACATTGCCGTTCGTAATCCAGACGATGCGAATTTCATTGATTTTCCCTATTACCTGGATCGGGGGAAGCGAATCGGGCAGAATGGTGTAACCCTTGGCGAAGGGATTACATCCAAAGTCATCCTATCCAAACAGCCCGTAATTGCCAATTCCATGCAGGAACAACTTGCCCTGGGCGGTATCTATGATGAAGGTGAGGAATCACAATCCTACCTGGGCGTGCCCATTGTCCTCGGTGACTTTGTCGCGGGCGTGGTCAGCGTGCAAAGTTACAAACAACATGCCTTTAATGATTCGGATGTCCGCCTGCTAAGCACACTTGCATCCAGTATGGGCGTGGCCCTCGAGAATGCTCGCCTCTTCGCTGAGACCCAGCGCCTGCTCAAAGAGACCGAAGCGCGGAATGCCGAATTGGCCGTCATCAACAGCGTGCAACAAGGGTTGGCTTCGCAGTTGGACATGCAGGGCATCATTGACCTCGTCGGCGACAAACTGCGCGCCGTCTTCCCCATGTTGCAAGACATCGGCATTCGACTGTACGACCCGCGCACGAATCTGATTTCCTACCTCTACGAATATGAGCATGGCGAGCGACTCACGATTCCGCCTGCTACCCCCAGTCAAGTTTGGTTTGACTTCGCGCAGAAGCGTGAGCCGCGCCTGATTCAACACAACACGGCGCAACGCTTTGCGGAACTCGGCATCACGCTGATTCCCGGCACGGACATGCCCAAGTCAGACTTGACGGTGCCCATCATCATTGGCGGGCAAGTGCTGGGCAGCATCGTCATTGACAACTACGAGCGCGAGAACGCTTACACGGAAGCAGATGTGCGTTTGCTCGTGACCATCGCTTCCAGCATGGGCGTCGCGTTGGAGAATGCGCGGCTCTTTGCCGAAACCAAACGCTTGCTCAAGGAAACCGAAGACCGCAACGCCGAACTCGCCATCATCAACCGCATTGGGCAAACGCTCACACAAGAACTCGAACTAAACGCGATGCTGGAGCGCGTGGGCGACACGTTGCGCGCCGCGATTCAAGCCGACAGCTTAGGCATCGGTTTCTACGACCTTGAGAGCAAGCTCATCCACGCGCCATACGTCTATAAAAATAACCAACGGGTTTATCCCGAGCCAATCCCGCTCAATGAGCTCAGTTTGCGCGCGGCTAGACAAGGCAAGCCGTTGGTCATCAATCGCAACGCCGAGCGGGTCTGGAAAAAATTTGGCTCCGGCCTGACTGTCGGCACAGACATCCCCCAATCGGTGGTGATGGCGCCCATCTTGGCGGGCAAAGAATTGATCGGCGGCATCACGATTCAAGACTTCACGCGAGAAAACGCGTATCCTGATTCGTTGGTGCGCCTGCTCGAAACGATTGCCGCCAACATGGGCACCGCCATTCGCAATGCGCGCCTCTTTGACGAGACGCAACGCCTTTTCAAAGCCGAGCAACAACGCGCCGCCGAACTCGCCATCATCAATAGCGTGGGTGAAGCGATGTCCAAACAATTGGACACACAAACCATTACGCGCATCGTGGGCGACAAGGTCACCGAAATTTTCAAGACCGATGCCACGTCTATTCTCATGTTAGATGCCAAACACAACCTGATCGTGCCTGCCTTCGAATGGGATGAAGGTCAGTACATCGAAAATGTAGCGCCCTTCTCCTTAGGCACAGGGCTGACCTCGCGCGTCATTCAATCGCGCCAGCCGTTGGTGCTTGGCACAGCGGCGGAAGCAGCCACGTTAGGCGCTTACTATCCACCCGAAGGCGTCGAGGTGAACCCAACCGTCACGCAATCGTATTTGGGTGTGCCGATTGTCGTTGGCGAAAAAGTGCTGGGCGTCGTCTCGGCGCATACCTACACCCAGCATGCCTACGATCAAAATAGTGTGCGCCTGCTCTTCACACTGGCTAACAACATGGGCGTCGCGCTTGAAAACGCGCGCCTCTTTGACGAAACGCAACGCCTGCTCAAAGAGACCGAGCAACGCGCCGCGGAACTGGCCATCATCAATAGCGTGCAGGAGGGACTCGCCGCCAAGCTCGACGCGCAAGCGATCTTCGAATTGGTCGGCGACAAAATCCATCAAGTCTTCGACGCGCCATCGGTGCAGCTCATCACCTACGACCCGCAAGCCAATCTATGTCAGTGGCGTTACGAAATCGAAAAGGGCGCACGGCAGCAACGCGCGCCACGCCCGCCGAGTGGTTTCTCGGCGCACATTCTCAAGACGCGCGAGCCGTTGCTGCTCAATCAAAATTTGGATCAGCGCGCCGCCGAGCTCGGTATCGTGCGTAGCATCTTGTCGGGCAAGCCCGCGCAATCGTACCTGGGTGTGCCGCTCGTCGTCAACGGCGTCGCGCGCGGCGTCATCTCACTGCAAAACGTGGATCACGAAAACGCTTTCGGCGACGCGGAGCTGCGTTTGCTGCAAACGCTTGCCAACAGCATGAGCATCGCGCTCGAAAATGCGCGCCTCTTTGACGAAACCACGCGCCGCGCCAACGAGCTCGCCATCATCAACAGCGTGCAACAAGGGCTTGCCTCGCAGCTCGACGTACAAAGCATGATTGAGTTGGTCGGCGATAAAATCCGCGAGCTGTTCGACGCGCAAGCGACGATGATCATGACCTATGACGCCGTAACCGATTTGCGGCACATCCGCTATGCCGTCGTGAACGGCGAGCGCCAATCCAGTCCGCCCGCGCCGCCCTCCGGCTTTTCGAGACAGATCATCCGCACGCGCCAACCGTTGTTGCTCAATCAGAACGTGGCACAACTGGCCGCCGCCGCAGGGTCCCGCCCTCTCTCCGCCGCTGAACCGAAGTCTTATCTCGGCGTGCCATTGATTGTCGCCGACCCTGCGGCGCCGCACAATGCGCTGTCAGGGCAAGCGGTCAAGGGTGTGATTGGGTTGCATAACTTCCAACACGAAAACGCCTTTACCGAATCCGACTTGCGCTTGTTGAACACATTGGCTTCGAGTGTGAGCGTTGGCTTGGAGAACGCGCGCCTGTTCGCCGAAACGCAACGCCGCGCCAACGAAATGTCGGCGCTGACCGCAATCGGGCGCGAAATTTCCGCGACGCTCGACCTCAACACCGTATTGGAACGCATCGCCACCCACGCGCGCGATTTGTTGGACGCAGACGACAGCGCGGTGTATTTGCCTGATGCCACAGGCAAAACCTTCCACGCCATTGTCGCGCTCGGCGACGTGGCTGCCGAAATCAAAGCAGACCCCATCACCTTGGGGGAAGGCATTATCGGCAGCATCGCCTTGCAGGGCAAAGCCGAGTTCATCAACGATGCGGTGCATGACCCGCGCGCCCGCACTATCGCTGGCACTGACGACGTAGAGACCAACGATGATCGGCTGATGGTTGCGCCGTTGTCGGCGGGGGACCATGTAATCGGCATGATGGCGGTCTGGCGCATGGGCGGCGCGCCTTTCACCGCGGCTAATCTCGACTTCCTCAATGGTCTCGCGCGCCAAGCCGCGATTGCGATTCAGAACGCGCGACTCTTCGACGAAGTGCAACGGCAGAGCGCTCACGTCAAGACCGTGCTGGACAATAGCCCTGTCGCCATCGTCACCTCCGACGAGCAAACTCGCGTGCAGTCGTGGAATCCTGCGGCGGAAAAATTGTTTGGCTATACCGCAGCCGAAGCGTTAGGGCGCGAGCTGGATGAGCTCGTCGCGCACGGTCCCGAACTGCACGCGCAAGCCGTCGAGTATTCTGATCAGGCGTTGCATGGCACATTGATCCGTGACATTACGCGACGCACACGCAAAGACGGCACGCTCGTGGATGTCGAAGTCTCAGGCGTGCCGATGCGCGCGGGAAGCCAGCATAACTTCATCACGATCTACCATGACATCACCGAGCTGCAACACGCGCGCCAAGAAGCCATCGCCGCTAACGAAGCGAAGAGCGCGTTCCTGGCGATGATGAGCCACGAGATTCGCACGCCAATGAACGGCGTGATTGGCATGACCAATCTCTTGCTCAACACTGAATTGAACGACGACCAGCGCGAATTCACCGAAACGATTCGCAACAGCGGCGAAGCGTTGCTTACCATCATCAACGACATCTTGGACTTCTCGAAGATCGAAGCGGGCAAGATGGACCTGGAACACGCGTCGCTCGACGTGCGCGAGTGTGTCGAGTCCGCGTTAGACTTGGTGGCCATGTCTGCGGCGAAGAAAGGCATCGAGCTCGCGTATCAAATGGACAACGACGTGCCTGCCGCCATCATCGGCGACGTGACGCGCCTGCGCCAGATCATGCTCAACCTGTTGAGCAACGCGGTGAAGTTCACGGAGAAGGGCGAAGTGATAGTTACAGTGTCAGGTGTCAAGTTAGGTGCGTCTCCACCTGACACTTTGACACATGGCGCTTCAACACTTCAGTTCGCGGTGCGCGATACGGGCATCGGCATTCCCGCTGACCGCGTCAATCGCCTGTTCCAATCGTTTTCACAAGTGGACGCTTCGACCACGCGCAAATATGGCGGCACAGGCTTGGGGCTTGCCATCAGCAAACGTCTCAGCGAAATGATGGGCGGCACGATGTGGGTCGAGAGTGTGGAAGGACAAGGCTCGACGTTCCATTTCACCATCGCCGCGGAACGCGCAGCTGCGTTGAAAGCGCGCCCATATTTGAGCGGCGCACACGCGCAACTGAGCGGCAAGCATTTGTTGATTGTTGATGACAATGAAACGAATCGGCGCATCTTGACGTTGCAGACGGAAGCGTGGGGGATGGTCTCGCGTGCGACGGCGTCGCCGCGTGAAGCATTGGCGTGGTTGCAACAAGGTGAAGCTTTTGATGTGGCGATTCTCGACATGCAGATGCCAGAGATGGATGGGTTGATGTTGGCAAGGGAGATTCGGCAATTCGAAAAAGACCCGCGAGGTGACGAACAGCGTCGAAACCTCACGGGGCTGCCGCTCATCATGTTCTCCTCACTCGGCAAACGCGGTGATGATACCGATGCGTTGCACTTCGCCGCGTATCTGACGAAGCCGCTCAAGCCGTCGTCGTTGTTCGATGCGTTGATGACTATCTTTGCGGAACAGAAGCAAGTCGTCACCGCGAAGGCAACACCGACAAAGTTTACACCCAACACGGAGATGGGCAAGACCCATCCGTTGCGGATTTTGTTGGCGGAAGACAACGCCGTGAATCAGAAGTTGGCATTGCGGTTGTTGTCGCAGTTGGGCTATCGCGCGGATGTGGCGGGCAATGGTCTCGAAGCAGTGCAATCGGTGCAACGGCAGCCGTACGATGTGGTGCTGATGGACGTGCAGATGCCCGAGCTGGATGGACTCGATGCGACGCGGCAGATACGCGCGCTGGCGCAGCTCGCGCAACCGCGCATCGTGGCGATGACGGCGAATGCGATGCAGGGCGACCGCGAGATGTGTATTGCGGCGGGCATGGACGATTACATCAGCAAGCCGATTCGCCCCGAAGAGTTGGCGCACGCGTTGAGTGAGTGCAATGCGTTGCCACAAATTTAAAGACCTCACAGGTTTTCGCGCAGCGTGCCTGTGAGGTCTGGTTGGGGATAAACTGTGTCCAATACAAACGTGATTGATCAAACAACCTTTGACGCGCTCTTGGAATCCGTGGGCGGCGACGAATCGTTTCTCGCGGAGCTCATTGATACATTCCTCGACGATTCGCCGCAGCTGTTGGCAACTATGCAACAGGCGTTGGACGATGGCAACGCCGAAGCGTTTCGTCGCGCAGCGCATTCGCTCAAATCCAACAGCGCGAACTTCGGCGCACTAGCGCTTTCCACATTGGCGAAAGACTTAGAGCTGATGGGCAAAAACAACGCGCTCACCGACGCGCCCGCGACACTCGCACTCGCAGAGACTGAGTATGATCAAGTCAAAGAGACGCTGATGCAACGACGACAAGCGATGGGCTAATCAGTTCAA
>CAZDYP010000179.1:6007-7857 GCA_964509505.1 uncultured Anaerolineae bacterium
AAAACGAATTCAACACAATCCTCTAAAGAGGACTTAGACACTAAGCAACACAAAAGTCACAAAGAAATTGTTCTTAGTGGCTTCGTGAAATCTTCGTGTCTTCGTGTTGAATGGGATTTCCATTGAGTAAAGCAAGGAAGTGGCACGATGCAGGTTGAAGCAGGTTACATCTTGGTCGTAGATGACAACAAAATAAATCGCATGATGCTGGGGCGCGGACTGCAACAGCAGGGGCATCAAGTCGCGTTTGCGGAGAACGGACAAGAAGCGCTGACCAGGTTGCACGCCGAGGCATTCGATCTCGTGTTGCTCGACGTGCTGATGCCCGAGCTCGACGGTTACGCGACCTTGCAACAGCTGAAGGACGATGCGCGTTTGCGCGATATTCCCGTCATCATGGTTTCGGCGCTCGACGAACTCGACAGTGTGGTGCGGTGCATCGAGCTGGGCGCGGCGGACTATCTGCCCAAACCGTTCAACCCTGTGTTGCTGAAAGCGCGCATCAATGCGTGCTTGGCGCAGAAGCGTTGGCGTGACAAAGAGGTGGAGTATCTGCGACAGATGGCGCGCGTGAGTGATGCGGCCGCAGCGGTCGAAGCGAACGCGTTTGATCCGACGAGCCTCAATGAGGTGGCTGCGCGCACGGATGGCGTTGGTCAATTGGCGCGTGTCTTCTTGCGGATGGCGCACGAAGTCCATGCGCGCGAACAGCGGTTGAAATTGCAAATCGAACGCTTGCGCCTTGATGTGGAAGAGCGACAAAAAGCGACGAGCGAGACGTTGAGCATCTACTTGCCAATGGATCGCCGCCACGCGCTCGCGCACGGCGCGACGTTGCCTGACCGCACGTACGGCGCGGTGCTTGACGCCGACATCTCTGGCTTCACGCCATTGACCGAAGCGTTGGCGCGCGAGCTGGGTTTGCAGCGCGGTGTGGAAGAGCTGACACGCTACCTGAATCAGGTCTATAGCGCGTTGATTGACGAAGTGGACCGCTTCGGTGGCAGCGTGATTGGCTTCAGCGGCGATGCCATCACGTGCTGGTTCCCTGAAAGCGGAGACCTGACAGGTTTAGGAAAACCTGTCAGGTCTGATTTGCGCGCGGTAGCGTGTGCGTTGGCGATGCAAACGGCGATGCGCGTGTTTGCGACGGCGCTAACGCCTACAGGCACGCTCGTATCGCTTGCTATCAAAGTCGCCGTGGTTGCGGGCGAGGTGCGCCGCTTCTTGGTGGGTGACACACGCACGCGAGTGTTGGAGGTCTTGGCGGGTAGCACGTTGGATGCGCTCGCGCAAGTCGAGCATCAAGCGCAGCGCGGCGAAGTGTTGGTAGTGGAGAAGGTGGCAACGGCATTGAGCGAATGGTGCGAGGTTTCGGCATGGCGCGCGGATGAACATGCAGGTGTGCGCGCCGCGGTCGTGAGTGGGTTGCGACAAATGGTGACGCCTGCGCCGTGGCCTGCGTTGCCCACCGATGCCTTGAACGAAGCACAGTTGCGCGCGTGGTTGTTGCCATCGGTGTATGAACGATGGCGCAGTGGCAAGGGAGAATTTCTCGCGGAGTTGCGACCCGCGGTTTCGCTCTTCCTCAACTTTCGCGGCATTGATTACGACCACGACGAGCAAGCGGGCGACAAACTTGATGCGTTCGTGCGATGGGTGCAAACGGTGCTAGTGCGTTACGAAGGCTCACTGTTGCAATTGACGATGGGTGACAAAGGCAGCTATTTGCACGCGGCGTTCGGCGCGCCCGTCGCGCATGAGGATGATGCCGCGCGCGCGGTACAGGCGGCTTTGGCGTTGCAAACGGCGCCGTCCAATTTGCCCTTCATCCAACACATCCAAATCGG
>CAZDYP010000179.1:7957-10294 GCA_964509505.1 uncultured Anaerolineae bacterium
GTCACGCCTGCCCAGCAGCTCATTTACAGTCGCGTTGACCAACTCACGCCCACGCAACAATATGCGCTGAAGGTTGCCAGCGTCATCGGTCACACCTTTACCGTTCATCTGCTACACGACATTCTTCCGCCCGAAACCGAGAGTAGAGATCTACACGCAGACTTGCAAACTTTGGAACAGCTGGAACTCATCACGTTTGATGGGAGCGCCGCCGAGCCGACCTATGCTTTCAAAAGTCTCACGATTCACGCGGCGGCTTACAATCTATTGCTATTCGCGCAACGCCGACAAATTCATCGCGCCATCGCCGAATGGTATGAACAGCATCATGCCGATTTATTGCCATATTACCCCGTGTTAGCGCATCATTGGCGCAATGCCGACGAGACGGCGAAGGCAATAGATTACTTGGAGAAGGCTGGTGAGCAAGCGCAACGGCACGGCGCACAACAGGATGCGCTGCGCTTTTTCACAGAAAGCCTCGCGCTCGATCAGGGTGAGCGCGAATGGTCGCGCTAACGAACTTGCGCCAGCAAACCGCGCAAGGCTTCGCGGTTGTGTTGCTTTTGCGCGTCACGCAATTGCCGCGCGGCGGCGGTGAAGTAGCGATGGCTCTGCAAGAATTTCAATTGACCGCTATACCATTGTTCGTCCGTCGTAGGCGTCCCCAACGCCGCCAGCTCTTGGCGCAAATGATTGTTCCGCAATAAAAAATCGTCGCGCCCTAACACATCTAAATCGGCATCGGCGATGATTTGCTCCAACAAGGTCTGCGGCGTCTGCGGCAGCTGCGTCGCGCGAATCATGCCTTGCACTAATGCAATCTCAGTTTCGTTAAAGCCGAAACGCGGCAACACTTCACCGACGATGCGTATGCCCAACGCTTCATGGTCGCGCGCTTGAATGGTGAAGCCGATGTCGTGATAGAGCGCGGCGATGCGCGCCAAAACGAGTTCGGCGCCGCGCACGCCTTCTAGTTCCGCCAACCGCTCGGCGGCAGGCAGCACATCCTCGCGCGTATGGCGCAGCGAATGGTAAAACAATTGAGGCGACAGCTCGCGTGTCAGTCGCTCTAGTGCGTACTGCGCCGCGCCCTCGAAGTTCATGCTCATCAAAATCATCCCGACAAGAAAGTAGAAAGCAGAAAGAAAGCCCCGCAACAGCGAGCTGCGGGGCTTTGTCTTTGGCGTCTTTATCCACGCTGGTTCGTCTTGCGCCGCATCTTTTCTCGCTCGTAGTTCTCCAACGCAATCTGCACGCCGGGGCGGCGGCGGATTTCGGGCTTCTTGAGCGCGAAGTCGGGATCGGATTCGCCGACAGAGGACAGCTGATAGAACGCCAGCGCGCCCATGATGTGTTGTGAGAAGCCTTGTGAATCTTCGGCTTGGTTGATGGCGAGCTTCATCATGCGTTGTTGGAAGGGGTCGTTGGCGGCGACGCGCTGCGCGTACTCCATCACTTCGCTCATCAAGTCCGCGCGTGGCGTGACGCGATAAATAAAGCCAAGTTGCTGGGCTTCCTCTGCGCCGACGAAACGGTTTTCAAACAGAATCGCTTTGGCGCGTCGCACGCTGATGTCCCATGGCACCGAGAAGTATTGGAAGTTCGAGGGCAAGAAGAGCGCGTCATCCGCCGCGAAAATGACATCGCATGCGGCCGCGATCATCCAGCCGCCGTAGATGCAATAGCCTTGCACGGCGGCCACCGTGGGCTTGGGCAGGTTGCGCCAACGCAAGCCCATATCAATGTACAAATCCCATTGACGCTTGAAGCGTCCGCGCACACCTTCTGGATACGGGCGCGCTTGACGGTCAGCCATTTCGTCGGGTGTGCCGAGGTCGTGCCCCGCCGAGAAATGATCGCCTTCGCCGCACAGTACGATTACGCCGACGCCGTCGTCGGTGGCGGCTTGTTGAAAGCCTGCGTCGAGTTCTTCGAGCAAGCGACGACTTTGCGCGTTGCGATAGCGCGGACGATTCAACACGAGGCGCACGACGCGCCCCTCTTGTTCATAGCGGATGGTGGTGTAATCAGACATAGCTGCTCCTTTTCAGTATCTGAAATGAATGAAAATGCGACCAAAATTTTTATCGTCTTTCTCGACGCGATGGTACAGCTGGCGAATGTGCGATTGATTCAAAAAGCGCAAGATCTTCTTCTTGAGCTGCCCGCTCCCTTTGCCGGGGATAATCTCGACGAGCTCAATGCGTTTGTCGCGCGCCTCTTGCATGATGCGGTTCAGTTCGGCGTCAATCTGCGCGCCGCGATTGTAGATGTCGTGCAAATCCAATTTGAGTTTCGCCATCGTTAGGCTTGTATCCCTTGTGGTTGCTCCGT
>CAZDYP010000180.1:0-10216 GCA_964509505.1 uncultured Anaerolineae bacterium
GCCGTCGTCACTGCGGAAAATTGGCTCATGCAGCGCTGGCTGCCCGAGCTGCCCGTGGTGCGCGTGAAACTTGCGCGCGGTGCGCTGGTAGGCGATGTGGGTTGCGGCGGTGGACGCGCGCTCATCAAGCTCGCGCAAACATTTCCCCAATGCCGTTACGTTGGCTATGACATCTTTGCGCCGACTGTCGAGCGTGCGACGCGCAACGCGCAAGCGGCAGGCGTCGCAGAGTGTGTGCGCTTCGAGAGGCGTGACATCACACAAGGTGTGCCAGAACCTTTCGACGTGATCTTCACACTCGACGTGATTCACGATGCCACACAACCGCTCGAGCTCCTACGCGCCATTCGCGCTGCGCTCAAGCCTGATGGGATTTACGTGTGCATGGATAGCGATTGTTCGGAGAAACTCGAAGAGAACATCAACCCCTTGAGCGCGTTGCGTTACGGCTTCAGTCTGTTATATTGTCTGACGACCTCGCTCGCGCACGACGGCGCAGGGCTCGGCACGATGGGGCTGACCGAATCAAAGATGCGCGAGCTCTGCGCCGCCGCAGGCTTCAGCCACGTCCGCAAACTCGCTCTCGACGGCGCGATCAACGCCGTCTATGAGGTCAAACGATAATCGCAACCCACAAGCTGCGATCTGCAATTAAAATCAAACATGGATCCTGTCACCCTCGAAATCTTCCGTCACCTCTTCGCTTCCGCCGCCGAAGAGATGGGCGTTACCTTGCGGCGCACGGCATACTCGCCGAACATCAAAGAGCGTCTCGATTTTTCGTGCGCGGTCTTCGATGCGCAGGGGCGCATGTTGGCGCAAGCCGCGCACATTCCCGCACATCTTGGCGCAATGCCTGCTTCTGTTGAAACGGCGCTTGCGCGCTTCACCGTGTGGCGCGACGGCGACATCGTGATTCTCAACGACCCTTATCTTGGCGGCAATCACCTGCCCGACATCACGATGGTCTCGCCTGTGTTTGTTCAAAGTTCAGCGTTCAAGGTTCAAAATTCAGACGCAACTTCAATAGCCAACGCCATCGCCCCGTCATCTCGTCACCTCGCCACCCCTTCATTTTTCGTCGCCTCCCGCGCCCATCACGCCGATGTCGGCGGCATGTCGCCCGGCTCCATGCCGTTATCTGTCGAGCTCGTGCAAGAAGGCATCATCATCCCGCCGATTAAGTTGGTGCGCGAAGGCGTGATGGACGAGCAGTTGTTGGAGCTCATCTGCCGCAACGTGCGGATGCCCGACGAGCGACGCGGCGACTTGAACGCGCAGCTGGCGGCGCATCGTATCGGCGCAAAACGCTTACAAGAAATCGTCATGCGCTATGGTCTAGCGCATGTGCAGCGGTGCGGCGACGCGCTCCTCGCGTATGCCGAGCGCATCACACGCGACGCGATACGCCAGATGCCCAACGGCATCTATTACTTCGAGGATTATCTTGACGACAGCGGCACGCATCCCGATCCGATCAAAATTGCTGTCACGCTCACGATTGACGATGACGCATTGACGTTTGATTTCACAGGCACGGACGCAGAAGTGTTTGGCTCGCTCAATGCCGTGCCGCAAATCGCGTACTCAGCAGTGCGCTATGCCGTGCGTGGTTTCATTCAAGAAGACGTGCCCGTGAATGCAGGCACGTTTGCGCCTATCACAATTATTTGTCCTGAAGGCACGATTCTCAATCCGCACAATGGGCGCGCCGTGGCGGGCGGCAACGTCGAAACCTCGCAACGCATCACCGATGTCGCGCTCGGCGCATTGGGCAAGGCGATGCCGCAACGCGCGCCCGCCGCAGGGCAAGGCACGATGAACAACCTCACCATTGGCGGCGATGATCCGCGATACACACCGCCGCGCGCCTTCGCCTATTACGAGACGATGGGCGGCGGCATGGGCGCCGCGGCGCAGGGTGATGGGTTGAGCGGCGTGCATGTGCACATGAGCAACACGCTCAACACGCCGATTGAAGCGTTAGAGATGGCGATGCCAATTCGGATGAAGCAATATGCGATTCGACGCGGTTCGGGTGGTGATGGGCAACAGCGGGGCGGCGATGGCCTCATTCGTGAGCTCGAATTTCGTGCGCCCGCAACGGTGACGATGTTGAGCGAGCGGCGTCGCTTCGCGCCTTATGGCATGCACGGCGGCGCGGCGGGCGCGCGCGGGCGCAATACGTTGACGAAAGCGACTGGCGAAGCCATCGCGCTCGGCGGCAAATTCTCCTTGCGTGTTGATACCGGCGACACGCTGACAGTAGAAACGCCGGGCGGCGGCGGATACGGAAAGAAAACAGTAACCAGTAGCCAGTAGCCAGACTATGGTTCTAGTTCCGTATCCCAGTTGGGACAGGGTGAACTGGAACGCGAAATTGGCACACATGGAGTAACTATGTCTTACACCTTTCAACTCGGCGCGGACTTCGCGCGCCAACTTGACGCGCATGATGAACTTACACCATTTCGCGATGAGTTTGTGATTGACGACCCTGACTTGATTTATCTCGACGGCAATTCGCTGGGGCGGATGCCGAAAGCGACGGTGACGCGCATGCGCGAGCTCGTAGAGGACGAATGGGGCAAGGGCTTGATTCGCGGTTGGAATCGCGGCTGGTGGACGACGCCCAATCGCATCGGCGAAAAAATCGCGCGACTGATTGGCGCGAAGCCGCATGAGGTCATCGTCTCCGATTCCACCTCGGTCAATCTGTTCAAGCTCGTCGTGGCTGCGTTGCGAATGTACGACGCTAGTCGGGGACGCACGCGTATCGTCAGCGATGTCTTCAACTTTCCATCAGACTTGTACATCTTGCAAGGCGCGATAGATTTGCTTGGCAATCGTCATGAGCTCGTGTTGATGCCATCGGCAGACACGGTGACGATAGATGCGAACACCATCCGCACGCACATCAACGAGCAAACGGCGTTGGTCGAGCTGTCGCACGTCACGTTCAAGAGTGGCTTCCTCTACGACATGCAAGCCGTGACGCAACACGCGCACGACGTTGGCGCATTGGTGTTGTGGGACTTGTGCCATTCGGTCGGTGCGGTGCCCATGGCGCTGAACGATTGCGGCGCAGACATGGCAATTGGTTGCACGTACAAATATCTGAACGGCGGTCCTGGCGCGCCTGCGTTTCTCTACGTGCGCGAAGATTGGCAGGCGAAATTGAATCAACCGATTTGGGGTTGGATTGGGCAGCGCAATCCGTTTGCGTTTGATTGGCAATATCAACCCGCCGAGGGCATTCAACATTTCCTCACAGGCACGCCCAACATCTTCTCGCTCTCCGCCATCGAGCCAGCGGTTGACATGCTGCTGCGCGCAGGCAACGAGCGCATTCGCGCGAAGTCCATTCAACTAACCGAGTATATGATCTTCTTGGTTGACCAGTATCTCGCGCCGCATGGTTTCACGCTTGGCTCGCCGCGCGCTGCGACGCTGCGTGGCTCGCACGTTTCGATTCGTCATCCCGAAGCGTATCGCATCAACCGCGCGATGAGCGAGCGGATGAACGTCATCCCCGACTTTCGCG
The DNA here is from genome assembly GCA_964509505.1 of uncultured Anaerolineae bacterium. GTDB lineage: Bacteria > Chloroflexota > Anaerolineae > JACRMK01 > JACRMK01 > CAZDYP01. The sequence continues at coordinate 3,545 of CAZDYP010000180.1, forward strand.
CGCCCGATAACATTCGTCTTGGGCTCGCGCCGCTCTACACGACGTTCAGCGAAGCGCATGAGGCAGTGCAACGCCTCGTGCGTATCATGGACGAGAAAATGTACGAGGCATTTTCGGCGGAGCGGGAGACAGTAACGTAGGTGAGTCAATCGAACCTTGCAAAGACTGTGTACAACCACGTCAAAAACATCTTCCGCAAGCTGAGTGTGACGAGTCACACAGAGGCTGCGTGTTGGGCAATACGAAATGGATTCGCCGATGATGGCGATATGCCAACCGAATGAGTGGACAAGTGAATAGGGGTATGAAAACAGCCCGTCTGGTAGTAGGCGGGCTGTTTGGCTTTCAAGTGGAACGGGACGAAAAATAGCTAATTTTAGGGATGGACATAGAAACTGCAATAGTTTAGCATATAGACGTTCCTCGCCATGTAAATGCTTCTATAAATCAGGGAACAGTATGAGAAGGGCAAAGTTGTTGCAGGACTCAACATAACCATGAACGGGCTGTATGCATTGTTGCCTCCACTGCCAGATACCCAAGGTCAAGTAATCCAGCGTCCCTCAGACTGGGTTAACTACCCACCAGAAAAACCCCATTATGCAATTATGTATAACAAGGTCACCCTCAAGGGACAATGTGCAGGAGGAAGTCAAGATCATTTTCAAGCGACTTCACTGGAGCTGTTCTTGCGAAAAATAATTGACGCAGCTGAAGATTGCGTGATTCGCTAACTCGTTTGATTGATACATACGAAAGGAGCAAGGCTGATTTCGCCGTATTTCTCTTGCTTGGTACAAAAATGTAGATTTAACTCAGTTAGGCATTACGCAGTTGAACCGCGAAGAGGCGACCCGCTCATTAACTTTAAGAAATTAATTCAGGTACGGCGGCGACAACGGACAACCCAACAGACTAACGGACGGCAGCCGTGGCTGTCAGTTTGTCCGTTTGGGTGTCCGTTGTCACCGCGCGCTATACCTGTATTATTTTTTGAACGTTCATCAGCGGGTCGCCTCTTCGCAGTGAAATAGTCCCAACTGCGTAACTCCTATCAGCCACAAACTTCTTATATTGATAGACCCTCATTTTCTATGTGGAAAATGAGGGCTTTCTGTTTATAGGCACTCACATCATTTGATGGGATATTTCCTCCATGTTGTATAATCCCCCACATGGACATCCTCGAATCAGCCATCCATTCATCTGACCCACAATTCAAAATTAACGACGCGCACAATCGCGCCCTCGCCGCCGAGCTGCGTGAACGACTCGCGCTCGTCCGCAAGGGCGGCGATGAGCTCGCGCACAAGCGCCACACTGAGCAAGGCAAGCTATTCGTGCGCGAACGCATTGACCGCTTGCTCGATGAGGGCGCGCCGTTTCTCGAACTGTCGCCGCTTGCCGCTTACGGGATGTATGATGACGAAGCGCCGTCGGCGGGCATCGTCACAGGCATCGGGCGCGTCGCGGGGCGCGAGGTGTTGATCGTCGCCAACGATGCGACGGTGAAGGGCGGCACATACTACCCGATGACCGTGAAGAAGCATCTGCGGGCGCAAGCGGTGGCGAGCGACAATCAGCTGCCATGTATCTATCTGGTGGATTCAGGCGGCGCGTTTCTGCCGATGCAAGACGAAGTGTTCCCAGACCACGACGACTTCGGGCGCATCTTCTACAATCAAGCCCGGCTCAGCGCAATGGGCATTCCGCAAATCGCGGTGGTGATGGGCAGCTGCACGGCAGGCGGCGCATACGTGCCTGCGATGAGTGATGAAGCAATCATCGTCAAAGGCACAGGCAGCATCTTCATCGGTGGGCCCCCGCTCGTCAAAGCGGCGACGGGCGTTGAGGTCAGCGCGGAAGAGCTCGGCGGCGCAGACGTGCATACGCGCCTCAGCGGCGTCGCCGACCATTTCGCGGTGGACGATGAACACGCGTTGGAGTTGTGTCGTAATATCGTTGAGACGCTCGGAGCTAACCAATCCCCAATCCCCAATCCCCAACTCCAAACTGTGCCTGAAGAGCCGCGCTACAACCCACAAGAATTGTACGGCGTCATCCCGCAAAATCCGAAGGCGGTGTATGACGTACGTGAGGTCATCGCGCGCTTGGTGGATGGCTCGCGCTTCCGCGAGTTCAAAGCGCGCTATGGCACGACGTTGGTGTGTGGCTTCGCGCGCATTCACGGATATCTCATCGGTATCGTAGCGAATAATGGCGTGCTGTTCAGTGAGTCGTCGTTGAAAGGGGCGCACTTTGTCGAGCTCTGCACGGCGCGGCACATTCCGCTGTTGTTCTTGCAAAACATCACGGGCTTTATGGTCGGCAAGGAATACGAGCAAGGCGGCATTGCTAAAGATGGGGCGAAGATGGTGCATGCGGTGGCGAATGCGATGGTGCCAAAGTTTACGGTTATCATTGGCGGATCATTTGGCGCAGGGAACTATGGCATGTGTGGGCGCGCGTATCAGCCGCGCTTTTTATGGATGTGGCCCAATGCGCGCATCAGTGTGATGGGTGGCGAGCAAGCGGCGAATGTGTTGTTGACGGTGAAACAAGACCAGAACGCGCGGCGCGGCTTGCCGTTGCTGACGCCTGAAGAACAAGAAGAATTCAAACGCCCGACGCTTGAGAAGTACGAGCGCGAAGGCAACCCATACTATTCGACCGCGCGTTTGTGGGACGATGGCATCCTCGATCCGCCAGAGACGCGGCGCGTGTTGGCGCTGGCGTTGGCGGCGTGCTTACATGCGCCAATGGAGGAAACGAGGTATGGGGTGTTTCGGATGTGATCATGAAAGTTCATCTCGACACTGACCGCGGCGGCGACCCCGACGACTAGCTAGGCGCCGATATTCCCGTCGTCGCAGGCGCAGAGGGCGATGTCATGGGCTTGCGTTACGCTGGAGACTTACCTAATGAGGCGGATATTTCGTATGGAGACATGGTAACTGTGCAGACACAATTCACACAAACCCAATTAGATGGCGTCATCATCATCGAACCGAAAGTGTTTGGCGATGAGCGCGGTTTCTTTTACGAGAGCTATCACCAGAGCCGTTTCGTCACCAACGGGGTGACGTACAATTTTGTGCAAGACAATCACTCACGCTCGGCTAAAGGCGTCTTGCGCGGTGTGCATTATCAGGACATGCGCGCGCCGTTGGTGAAGCTGGTGCGCTGCACGTTGGGGCGCATCTTGGATGTGGCTGTGGATTTGCGCGTTGGTTCGCCGACGTTGGGGCAATGGGTTGCCGTCGAACTCTCGGCGGAGAATGCCAAGCAGTTGTTGGTGCCCGTCGGCTTTGGGCATGCCTTCCTCACTTTATCAGATTTCGCAGAGGTGCAATACAAATGCTCGAACTATTACGCGCCAGAGACTGAAGGGGCGATTATGTGGAACGACCCTGACTTGGGGATTGCGTGGGGTGCGACCGAGCTCCCTATTCTCTCGAAGCGTGATGCGGAGGCGATGAGCTTCAAGGAGTATTTGCAGAATCCGAAATTCGTATATGAAGAGGGCAGACTTCTTTCACTGCCCCAACGGCGCTAAGTCTTTCTCCACTAATCTTACCTCGCCTGCGCGGTCTGGATACTTCGCGGCGATGGTGCTGTAAAAGGCGCGCATCTGCGCCATGTCCGCGTCCACGTCGTCCGATGGCATGATGATGGGGCCGATGCCCGTGACCTTGCGTTTATAATCGAGGAAGCCGCAGACAATCGGTACGTGCGCAGCTTTGGCGATGAAGTAGAAGCCGCCTTTCCAGTGCGAGACTTTTTTGCGTGTGCCTTCCGGCGCAAGCACGAAGACAAACTCCTCGTTTTCCTTGAAGGCTTGCAAGACCGTCTTGACGATGTGGTGCCCTACCATGCGATTGACGGGGATGCCACCCAACCATCTAGCCAATGGGCCCAATGGCGATTGAAAGATGGTGTGCTTGCCTAACCAACGTGGCTTGAAATATGCGAAGCCATCCGAGAGCACCGCGGCCGCCGCCAAAAAAATTGGCACGTCCCACGTCGAGGTATGATGCGCGCCGATGCACACGCACTTTTTCACAGAGGGTAACTCGCCTTCAATCTTCCAACCAATCACCGTCAACAAGCCTTTGCCGACCCAATACAAAAACTTGTTTCCTAATCCCACCTTCGCGCGGCGGTCCTTCATGGCTTTCCTCCTGTGTAACCTTGCGCGGATTATAACCCCATCCGCGCACACTCCACAACCTCGCATTGAGGCAGGAGCAAAAATAAATTTCGTTCCCGCTCAAGGGGTGGTTGCTCGCGTTGACACTCCCTCACGCGCAATGATACAATCGCTTCACACTGACTAATGACTAATGACTAATGACTAAATAGGAGCCCTGATGCTTTCTGATTTGGACATCGCGCAAGCGGCCACACTCAAGCCGATTGTCGACATCGCGCGCAACTACGGACTGTGTGAAGATGACCTCGATCTGTACGGCAAGTATAAAGCCAAAGTACATCTCGACGTATTGAAACGATTAGCAGACAAGCCGCAAGGCAAATACATTGACGTGACGGCCATCACGCCAACGCCACTCGGCGAGGGCAAGACCGTCACGACGATTGGCTTGTCACAAGCGTTACATCACCTCGGCAAGAAAGTGGCGACGTGCATTCGCCAACCCTCGATGGGTCCGACCTTTGGCATCAAAGGCGGCGCGGCGGGCGGCGGCTATTCACAAGTCGTGCCGATGGAAGAATTCAATTTGCACTTAACGGGCGATATTCATGCGGTCAGCATCGCGCACAATCTGCTCGCGGCGGCGATTGACGCGCATATCTTTCACGGCAACGCGCTCGACCTTGACCCACATAGCCTCACCTGGAATCGTGTAGTGGATTTGAATGACCGTGCGCTGCGCAATGTCATCATCGGACTCGGCGGCAAGGCGAATGGCAACCCGCGCGAGACAGGCTACGACATCGCCGTTGCCTCGGAGGTGATGGCGATGTTGGCGCTGGCGACGAGCCTGCCAGATTTGCGCCAACGCTTGGGGCGCATCGTCGTCGGCACCAATTCAAAGGGCAAAGCCATCACTGCCGAAGACTTGAAGGCGGCGGGTGCGATGACCGTGTTGTTGAAGGACGCGCTGATGCCGAACATTTTGCAGACGCTCGAAGGCAACCTTGCCTTTGTGCATTGCGGTCCTTTCGCCAACATCGCGCACGGCAACAACTCCATCATCGCCGACCAAATTGCGTTGCGCGTCGCCGATTACGTCGTCACCGAGTCGGGCTTCGGCGCGGACATGGGCATGGAAAAGTTCATGGACATCAAGTGTCGCTATTCGGGCTTGCGGCCGAGTGTGGTCGTCGTCGTCGCCACGCTGCGCGCGTTGAAGATGCACGGCGGCGCGGGGCGCGTCGTTGCGGGTAGGGCGTTGCCGAAAGACATTGCGGCAGAAAACATGCCCGCATTGGAAAAAGGCGTCGCCAATTTGCGGAAACAAATTGAAAACGCGAAATTGTTCGGCGTGCCGTGCGTCGTCGCCGTCAATCACTTTGCGGGCGACAGCGACAAAGAGATTGGGTTCGTCGAGCAAGTCGCCAAAGACGCGGGCGCAGAGGGCGCATATTTTTCCGACGTTCACGCGAAGGGTGGCGCGGGCGGTATTGAGTTAGCAAACGCGGTTGTCAAAGCAGCGGAGCAACCGAACAATTTCAACTTCTTATATCCGCTCGACCTGCCCATCAAAGAAAAAATCAAAATCATCGCAACGAAAATCTATGGCGCGGCCGATGTCGAATACACGCCCGAGGCAGAGAAGAAGGTCAAACTCTACACCGAACTTGGCTTCGACCAGTTGCCGATTTGTATGGCGAAGACGCATCTCTCGCTTTCGCACGATCCAAACAAGAAGAACGCGCCGACGGGTTTCACGTTGCCCATCCGCGACATTCGCGCGTCGGTCGGCGCAGGGTTCATCTATCCGATTTGCGGGGAGATGATGACGATGCCGGGGCTATCCAGCGAGCCTGCGTTTCAGCGGATTGATATTACGGAGGAGGGGAAGGTAGTGGGATTGTTTTAATGAGGGGCGACAACGGATACGGAAACGGATGCAGTTCGCTTGTTTGGTTCACAATTGTTGTCGAACTATCGAGGAGTCGTGGAATGTCAATCGTACAAAATCTCGCCGATTTATTGAACTACCAAAATGGCGCGGTGGTGAGTCGCACCGTGCTGAAGAACGCGGGTGGCAACATCACGCTCTTCGCGTTCGCTGCGGGCGAAGGCTTGAGCGAACACACCGCGCCGTTCGAGGCGTGGGTGTATGGCGTGGATGGCGAAGCCGACATCATGATTGATGGACAGGCATATCGCATTCACGTAGGCGAGACGATCACGTTGCCCGCGAATCGTCCCCATGCGGTGCGCGCCCTCACGCCGTTCAAGATGTTGCTGGTGATGATTCGGGCTGAGAGAGTGTTTTGAAATTCAGACCCTAAAGGTTTTTCTGGCGAAGCGGGTTCACACGTGACGCCGAAAGCCTGCCTGAAATGCTTTGTTGCTTGCCAGCGAAACCGTTAGGGTCTCGGTCTTATTCTGAGGTGAAATGAGAAGACTTTACAGGTCTTCAAAACCTGTGAGGTCTGCCCAAAGGAAAATCATGATGGCTTATGCGATGATTATTCACC
>CAZDYP010000181.1:0-10164 GCA_964509505.1 uncultured Anaerolineae bacterium
CGCGGGCATAATGATTTCGGAGTTGGGGTTGTGCGCGCAAACGCATGAGGGCGGCAACGATGTGGCAATGCTGGTGCGCGCCGCGCGTGAGCAACGAGAAACTCCCCACGCTCATGTGCAGCTATCGTGCATGGCGGAACACGGTGAAGAGGGGGCGTTCTCGACGTGGTGTGCCGCGCCGCCCGCGCGACCAACAACGGCGAGAGCGCGCGCTCCGCACTGACGCAGGTTTTCTTGACAGGAGCGACTCCCCAATCCCACCTTCAATCCCAACTTCCAACTTCCAACCTCCAACTTCCAACCCCCAACTTCTAACCTCCAACTTCTAATCTCCAACATTCAATTTGGAATTGGAGGTTTGGGATTGGGGAGTTTTGAAACCCATCAGCAAATCCAATTCCTCAAGCGAATACTTCGCGTACAAATCGTGGCTCTCCATTGCCAACACACCGCCGACGTAGTTTTTGATGTGTCGCTTCACGTAAGGCATCTCCAACATCTGCGCGGGGACGATGAACTTGTCAGCCAACGCGAACACCACATGATCAATGTCGCTCATCACGATTGCGCCAAGACACATCACGCACGGCTCGACGGTGGTGTAGATGACGCACTCGTGCGGATGCGCTTTGATGTATTTCTCCGCTTGGATGAGCGCGTTCAACTCTGCGTGCGCGATGTCGCTTTGCCGCTTCTGGTGTTGCGCGCGTCCGCGCCCCACGATTTTGCTGTGATGCACGACGACCGCGCCGATAGGACGCTCATTCTGTTGCAGCGCCAGCTCCGCCTCTTGCAATGCTTCGCGCATAAATTTTTCATGATCCAATTCCTCGAAAGTCGTCATTCGATTCCGCTCCTTGTCGCAGCTGAACCAGAGTATAACATAATTTTATTTCCCCTAATTTCCGCCAATTTCCCTTAGTTTCTCTGTGTTATAATATCTTATCATGCAACGTCCTGATTTCTCCGCAGGGGTTTTTGCGTCCGTCACAGAGACGCTCGCCTTGTGGCTCGCGCGCGGCTGGCAAAGTGTGTCGGCGGAAGTGCAGACGTGGGATGAAACAGACTGGAATGCTGCGGCCTGGGTTGCGTATTGGCAAGGCGGAATTCCGCGTTGGGTTGAACGCTTGGACGAAGCCAGCGTAGGACAAGATTATATCTTGCCCTACCTCCGCGAAGTCGCTGCCTTCAGCCACGAGCGCACGCGCCGCATGTTAGACGCCACACAAGAACTGATCATGGGGCTGCGCGCGTTGGGCATAGAGGCCATACCACTTAAGGGCGCGCGCCTCGCGCCCTTCTACTATCAACCACCGAGCCTGCGTCCCTTCGGCGACGTGGACGTGCTGATTCGCCCCGGCGATGTGCAGGACGCGTGCGCTTGGATGGAGGCGCATGGCTATACATTTTACTCGCGCTCCGTAGAAGACGTGGTGTATCTGCGTGGCGCACGACTCAACGAAGTCTGGCATCCCGACAACGTCCATCCTATCGAGCTGCATTTTCGTCTGCGCGAAGAATTTGGCGGCGCGGGGTTGACGTGGGACCTGAGCGACGACGCTTGGCGCGAATCCACGAAGCAGTCCTATCTGCAAACCGAAGCCTTGCTCGTCTCACCGATTTTTTTGTTGCGCCATCTGTGCGCGCACACCACGTCGGACATTTTTATTCGGCGCGGCAAGTTGCAACAACTTGAAGACATCGCGCGCGTCGCCCGCACGTTTGCCGCAACGGATTGGCAAATGTTTGCGCGCAGCATTCCAAAATCACGCGCGCGCTTCGTGCATCCTGCGCTGGTCTTGACCGCGCGCTATTACGACGAGGTGATTGCAGCAGAGGTGTTGCGCGAGCTCTACATGAACCTCACGGATAAGTTGCGCGCATGGGTAGATGGGCTGACACTCGCTGCTGCGTCGGAATCGAATCTGGAGTCGCGCAGCGGCATCGGCTTCTCGCTCGCGCAATTATTGACGGAAACACCCAGCGAGCAAGCGCGCGCCATGTTTGTGTCGTTGTGCCCACCGCGTTGGAATCTGATGAAACGCTATCCTCGTCTGGCAGCCTCACCATTCTATCCCTTGTGTTATGTGCTGCTGAATCTGGATCGCGCGTGGCACATCGCGCGCAAAGCATGGGAGCGCGGAGCGATAACAGTGTAAGGTGTCATGGGTCAAGTGTCATGTGTCATGTGCCAAGTGTCATGTGTCATGTGCCAAGTGTCATGTGTCATGTTGCCCATCACACTCGACCCTCGACCCTCGACACTTGACCCTCGACCCTCGACCCTCGACACTTGACCCATGACACCCGCAATCATCGCCGAACAGCTCGGCAAAACATTCAGGCAAAACGGCAGCGCGATTGTTGCGGTGCGCGATGTATCGTTGCGCGTCGAGTCAGGCGAATTGTTTGGTTTGTTCGGACACAACGGCGCAGGCAAAAGCACGCTCGTGCGGATGTTGGCGACGTTGGTGCGCCCCACGCATGGCACAGCGCGCATCAACGGCTTCGATCTGGTGTCTGACGAACAGCAGGTGCGCGCCTCGATTGGTTTGGTCGCCAGCGACGAGCGCAGTTTTTATGGACGGTTAAGCGGCGAGGATAATTTGCGTTTCTATGCCGCGTTGCAAAACGTCCCGCGTCGCGCCATTGCCGAGCGTGTGCGCTATGTGCTGAACCTATTCGGCTTAAGTTCACTCACGGCGCGCCCTGCGCAAGCCTATTCAACGGGACAGAAACAGCGCCTTAACATGGCGCGCGCGTTGTTGCACGACCCGCCGATTTTGTTTCTCGATGAGCCGACAAAGAGCATGGACGTGCAAACGTCAGACTTCGTGAAGGATTTGGTCAAACGCGAATTGGTGGGGCAGCAAGGCAAAACGGTTTTCTTCATCAGCCACGAGCTGTACGAAATGGAAAACTTCTGCGACCGTATTGCCGTCATCGCGCGCGGCGAGCTACGCGCGTTAGGCACACCCTTAGAGCTCGTGCGCCAATTGCCTGCGTCGCCGCGCTATCGTATCGAAGTCGAAGGTCACGTCGCCGCCATTGTATCCGCTCTACAACAGCTCGCGTGTGTGGCAAGCGTGACCACCATCGAGCAAAGCGATGCCATCGCTACGTTGGAAGTGCGCCCAGCGCCCTCGCTGAATGGCGCGAGTGAACACCCCAACGACGCTTTAGCTTGGCAAATGGCGCTGTGGCAAACTATCCACGCGAATCACGGACACATCCGCGCCTATCGGCAAAGCAGTAACCGTTCGTTGCGGGATGTGATTCGATACTTCTCGGACGATGCCATTTGATTGCCTCTTATCTCCCTCATTTCCTCTAAGGGAGATAAGGGGAGATAAAGGAAAATATGCGTATCATTCTTTACACCGGCAAAGGTGGTGTGGGCAAAACATCGGTCGCGGCGGCGACGGCGCTGCGGTGCGCGGAGTTGGGCTATCGCACCATCGTCGTTTCGACGGATGCGGCGCACTCGCTTGGCGATTCATTTGATCGTGAGATTGGCAACGAACCCGTCGAGCTCGCGCCCAATCTGAAGGGACAAGAGATTGATGTCTTGCATCAGATGGAACGGTATTGGGGCACGATTCAAGAGTGGATTCAATCGGTGCTAGATTGGCGCGGCGTAAATGAGTTAATTGCAGACGAGGCGAGCGTCTTGCCCGGCATGGACGAGCTGGCGAGTTTGTTGCAAATCGTCCATCTGCGCGACCGCGGCGAGTACGACGTCATCATCGTGGATTGCGCGCCGACAGGCGAGACGTTGCGCCTGCTGTCGTTGCCCGAAGTCGCGCGTTGGTATCTGGAGCGCATCTTTCCTATCGAACGCAATGCGATGAAGGTGGCGCGCCCCTTGTTACGCAGCTTCACCGACATCCCCTTGCCGACGGATGCGGTGTTCGAGACGATCCAGAGTTTGATCTTGCAGCTCAATCAAATGCAAGCGTTGTTGGCGGATACGCGCCAATCGTCGGTGCGGCTGGTACTCAATCCAGAGAAGATGGTCATCAAGGAAGCGCAACGCACCTTTACCTACGTCAACTTGTATGGCTTCGCGTGTGATGTGGTCATCGCTAATCGGGTGCTGCCGCAAGCGGCGCAAGCGGGTTACTTTGCGGCGTTGCGCGACACGCAACAAAAATATCTGCAACGCATTGACGAAGCCTTTGCGCCCGTGCCGATTTTACAATCGCCACATTTCGAGCAAGAGGTCGTCGGTCTCGCCATGCTGCGGCGCATGGCGACGGCGATTCACGGCGACGCCGACCCGACGAAAATTTTGTATGAGGGTTCGCCGCAAGTTGTCTCCAAACTCGACGGCAAATTCCAAATGTCGTTACGAATGCCGTTCACCACCAAAGCTGATGTCAAGCTCGCGCGCACGGGCGACGAGCTGGCTATCAGTCTTGGCAACTTCCGCCGTAACCTCGTGCTGCCGCGCGCGCTCGCCACGCGCGACATCGCACACGCCAAGTTCGAGGACACGCAACTCATTTTGACCTTTGCGGAGTAGTCGGATAGTCGCGTAGCCGTTTAGTCGTGTAGTCGCATAGTCGCGCAGCGCCACTAACCGACCAAGCGACCAAGCGACCAAGCGACTAACCGACCAAGCGACTAAATGACTAAACTCCTCGCTTTCACTGCGCACGGTCTGCGACTCGCACTGTCGTATCGCCTTAATTTCGCCAGTCGTTACGTGGCGATGTTGACCTCGATTGCGTTCTTCTATTTTCTCGCACAGGTTTTTCACGCGTCGCAAAGTCGAGTGCTGCAAAATTACGGCAGCGATTATTTCGGATTCCTGCTGCTGGGCGGCGCCTTCTCGACTTATTTGGGTCTGTGCTTGCGGACCTTCTCGGAGCGTCTGCGCGAAGAGTTGTTGATGGGCACGTTGGAGCCGTTGGTCGTGACGGCGACGCCGATGACGCTTTCGTTGTTGGGCATCTCGTTGTGGACGCTGATCGAAGGCGCCTTTATCGCCGTGCTGCAAGTGACCTTGGGTGCGGTGTTGCTTGGCGCGGACTACTCACGCGCCAATTGGCTCTCAGTGATCGTGGTGAGCCTCATCAGCCTCGTGTGCCTCGTCGCCTGGGGCATTGCCTCGGCGAGCTTCACGCTCATCTTCAAGCGCAGCGACCCCATCAACTGGTTCGTTGGCGCAATCACCTATGTCTTTAGCGGCGTTTTTTTCCCCATCAGCATCTTGCCCCCGTGGTTGCAAATCATCTCGTACGTCATCCCGTTGACTTACGCGCTCGAAGCGATGCGCGGCGCGATGCTCGTCGGGCGCACGTTGAGTGAGCTCGGGTTGCCTTTGCTGGCGCTCACACTGTTCACGGTGTTGCTGTTGCCGTTGAGCATCCTCGCATTGCGTCGCGCCATCAATTACTTGCGCGAGACCGGGAGTTTGAGTCATTACTAACTCACCTTACGCGATCATTGCGAGCGAGGCGCAGCAATCCCCACTTGGGGCGCAGAGATTGCTTCGCACACAGCGCTCGCAATAGACTCTCTGTGTAATGTGGGTTACCGCTCATGTACAGCAAGCGTGCGGAGTGAGGCGGCGGCGTTCTCTAACGCTGTCTGCGCGCGACAAACAACGTCGAGAGCGCGCCCTCCGCACAGACGCGCCGTTCCTTGACATGAGCGGGGGTTATCACATCGGTCATAAAAGCAAAACCTAGCTTGTGTTCAAATTGACAGCTGATTTTGCCCATATTTCCCGCACAAAATAATTTTTCTGAAAAGTTTCATAAAAATTGACAAAACTTCCTACCCTCTTTATAATCGCTCCTGAACATTAGCGAAAGGAATTTAGATGACCGCACAACTCGAAATAAAGAATCTGTGTGTCAGTGTAGAAGGCAAAGAAATTCTCAAAGGCTTGAATCTGAGTGTGAATCAGGGCGAGATTCACGCCATCATGGGGCCGAATGGTTCGGGCAAAAGCACGCTGGCGTATGCGATGACGGGCCATCCTAAATACTTGGTGACCGACGGCGACGTCTTGTTGAACGGCGAGAGCATTTTGCAGATGGAACCCGACGAGCGCGCGCGCAAAGGTTTGTTCCTTGCGTTCCAATATCCCGTCGCCGTGCCGGGCGTGAGCATGGCGAACTTCTTGCGCCTCGCCTATCGCTCGGTAAAGGGCGATGCGAGCAAACCTGAAACACGGCGCGAGGAAGTGTTGTCTATTCCGAAGTTTCGTCGGATGATGCGCGAGAAGATGGCGCTGTTGAAGATGGACGAGTCGTTTGCGACACGGTATCTCAATGATGGCTTCTCTGGCGGCGAGAAGAAACGCGCGGAAGTGTTGCAGATGGCGATTCTCGAACCTGAGATTGCAATTCTGGACGAGACCGATTCGGGTTTGGACATTGACGCCTTGCGCGTCGTCTCGGAAGGCGTGAATTTGTTGAAGGGACCGACATTGGGGTTGTTGGTTATCACGCACTACAACCGCATCCTCAACTATATCAAGCCCGATTACGTTCACATTCTCGTGGATGGACGCATCGAGCGGAGCGGCGGTCCTGAGCTGGCGTTGCGATTGGAAGAGCTGGGTTACGAAGGACTGGTCAGCGCAACATAATTTTTGATAGTTGATTTTAGATTTTCGATGGCTCTGGTCGCTTCCAAATCAGAAATCTAAAATCCACACATGGAGTCACTATGTCTAACGAAACGAAAGAAGCGCTCGATTTTGGCGCAACTGGTTCAACCTATCAAGAGAAGTACGGCTTCCATGACCCTGAGCATTACGTTTTCAAAGCGAAGAAGGGTTTGAATAAAGAGGTGGTGGAAGAGATCTCGTGGATGAAGAATGAGCCAGAGTGGATGCGCCAATTCCGCTTGCGCGCCTTGGACATCTTCGAGAAGAAGCCGTTGCCCCAATGGGGCGGCAATCTCAACCAGATTGATTTCCAAGACATCTACTACTACATGAAAGCCTCCGACAAAACGGTAAAGGATTGGAACGAGGTGCCGTCGGATGTGAAGAAGACCTTCGACCGCTTAGGCATTCCCGAAGCCGAGCAAAAATTTCTCGCCGGGGTGGGCGCGCAGTATGAATCCGAGTCGGTGTATCACTCCATCAAAGAATCGCTGGTCAAACAAGGCGTGTTGTTCACCGACATGGATACTGCCTTGCGCGAGTATCCTGACATCGTGAAGAAGTATTTCTCGACCATCGTGCCTCCTTCGGATAACAAACTCGCGGCGTTGAACAGCGCCGTGTGGTCGGGCGGCTCATTCATCTACGTGCCGAAGGGTGTGCATGTGGATATGCCATTGCAAGCCTACTTCCGCATCAACGCGCAGAACATGGGGCAATTTGAGCGCACGCTCATTATTGTAGATGAAGGCGCGTACACACACTATGTGGAGGGCTGTACCGCACCGACTTACAGCACCGACTCATTGCACAGCGCCGTCGTCGAGATCATCGTGCATAAAGGCGGACGCGCGCGTTACACGACGATTCAAAATTGGTCGGCGAATGTCTATAACCTCGTGACCAAGCGCGCAGTGGCGTATGACGAGGCGACGATGGAATGGGTGGATGCCAATTTAGGGTCCAAGCTAACTATGAAGTATCCGAGCGTCTATATGCTCGGCAAGGGCGCGCACGCCGAGATTCTGTCCATCGCCTTCGCGGGCAAAGGGCAACATCAAGACGCGGGCGGCAAGGCGGTGCATGGCGCGGCGCACACGACGAGCAATATCGTCAGCAAGTCCATCAGCAAAGACGGTGGACGCGCAGGCTATCGCGGTCTCATCAAAGTCCATAAGGGGGCAGAACATTCCAAATCCACTGTGCGTTGCGATGCGTTGATCCTAGACGAAATCTCACGCTCGGACACGTATCCCTACATGGAGATTGACGAAGACAACGTGAGCGTCGGGCACGAGGCAACGGTCAGCAAGATCGGTGACGAGCAGCTCTTCTATCTGATGAGTCGTGGTTTGGGCGAAGTGGACGCGCAATCCATGATTGTGAACGGGTTCATCGAACCCGTCGCGAAAGAGTTGCCGATGGAATACTCGGTCGAACTTAATCGCTTGATTCAATTACAGATGGAAGGTTCGGTTGGCTAAGGGCGCATGATGTAGGAGGAACCATGGGACAGTATTACAAATTCGTCAACGCGACGAAACAAGCGGAATCCCATATTCCATTGCCGTTCAATTTTCGCTTGTCGTGGGCAAAAAGTTTGGAGTATGAATCACAAAAGAAACTGAAGGAAATGTTTGATTACGTGATCGCCAACAACAACTGGGCAGCCACCGACGAAGTCATTGCCATCGGCGATTATGGCACGATCATCTACTATCCGAAGGAATGATAACCGCTACGACCGCAGTTCATGGGGAGACAGGGAAACGCTTGTTTCCTGTCTCCCATTTTTTGTGTGACGAAAATTTTGGAGAGTTTTTCGCATGACTCAAACACTGACGATGCCCACCGCGCTCGTTTCGGCGGCGACAGTGGCGCATATTTCTAACAGCCGCAATGAGCCGGCATGGATTCGCAAAGCGCGACAAGACGCTTGGGCTGTCTATGAACAAACGCCGCTGCCAACCTTGAACGATGAATTGTGGCGACGCACGGACATCCGCTCGCTGAAGCTCGATCAACTCGTGCCTGCGCTGGCTGCGCCTGCGCAAGCGCAGCGCATGGAGGAATTGCCCGAGGCCATCCAACGGCTCCTCGATGTGGGCGAGGCAGAGGCGGCAGGCTATCAGGTGCAGATTGACGGTAACGCTGTATTCAATTCGTTACGCGATGATTTGCAAGCGCAGGGCGTCGTCTTCACCGACCTTGAAACAGCCGCGCGCGAACATCCGAATTTGATGCGCGACTATTTTATGACGCAAGCGGTGCCGCCCACGTATGGCAAGTTCGAGGCGTTGCATGGCGCGTTGTGGACGGGTGGCATCTTCTTGTATGTTCCGCCCGGCGTGAAGGTTGCGTTGCCGTTCCGCGCCGCCATTTGGCAGCAGGCATCACAAGTAGGCATCTTCCCGCACACGCTCATTATCGCCGATCAAGGTTCGGAAGTAACGTACATCGAATCGTATGGTTCGGCGACGCAGGACGCAACGGCTATGTCTGACCACGCCGTTGAGTTGTTCCTCAAGGATGGCGCGAATCTGACGTTTGTGACGTTGCAAAACTGGGGCCGCCATGCTTATTCATTAGGCGCGCAACGCGCCATCATCGAACGCGATGCGACGTTGCAATGGGTCATCGGCACGCTGGGCAGCAAGCTCACGAAGACCCATCACGAGCTGTTCATGGTTGGGCCCGGCGCGACGGGCAACATTCACGGCTTCTACTTCGCCGACAGCAAGCAACACCTCGATCATCATACGCAGCAAGAACATTTCGCGGGCTACTCGACTAGCGACTTGATGATTAAGGGCGTCTTGAAAGATCAAGCGCGCACCGTGTACCAGGGCTTGATTCACGTGCATAAAAACGCGCAACGCTCAGACGCGTATCAAGCGAATCGCAACTTGGTTCTCTCAGCGAAGGCGCGCGCCGACTCGATTCCCGGTCTCGAAATCGAAGCAAACGATGTGCGCTGCACACACGGCGCGACGGTGGGGCAAGTGGACGAGGAAGTGCTGTTCTACTTGCGCTCGCGTGGCTTGAGCGAAGCCCACGCGCATCGGCTCGTTGTCGAAGGCTTCTTCGAGCCGTTGATGGATCGCATTCCGTTGGAGAGCGTGCGCGTGAAGTTGCGCGAGGCGATACAAGAGAAATTGGGGGCGTTCTAAATTCACGCCATGCGCGCTTCATGGTATGATAGTCATATCCTATGGCTATGAGGCAGCTATGAGCGACGACATTTATCGCCAACTGATTCTCGAACATTACAAGCATCCTGCCAATCGCGGTTCTCTGGCTAACGCCACGCTCTCGCACGAAGAAGACAACCCGCTCTGCGGCGACAAAATTCGCATTGATTTGCTGGTCGAAAATGACGTGGTGAAAGCAGCAAAGTTTAATGGGCAAGGCTGCGCCATCAGCCAAGCCTCTGCCGACATGTTGATTGACGAGATTATCGGCAAGTCGCTGGTAGAAGTGCGTCTTTTTGACAAGCAAACGATTCTCGACCTGATCGGCCTCTCGTTGACGCCTGCGCG
>CAZDYP010000182.1:0-10011 GCA_964509505.1 uncultured Anaerolineae bacterium
CTGAACCCGCGCCGGCGGGTTTCGCAGTGAGTCGGCGTGATGTTCAATCGCCCGCAACCTTATCCCGCATTGACGTTAAGTATTTTGTTGGCAGCGGGGTTGATGAGGTTTCAAAAAATAAGATGAGTATGGAGCGCGGGTGTAGGACAAGTTTTTATCTTGTCCACGTCGGCAAGTTGCAAACTTGCCCTACACCTGTGAGCTAGGGCATTAGCCACTTTACGCGCAAAGTCATTTGGCGCATAACCCCAATGGCAGGGTGTTTTGCGTTCACACGTAAAGGAAATTCAGGAGTTAGCATGTCACTCATCCAAGCCGAGAATTTGACCAAAGTGTATGGCAAGGGCGAAACAGCCGTTATCGCTCTCGACCATGTGAGCATGACGGTAACCCCGGGCGAATTTGTCGCCGTGATGGGACCGAGCGGTTGCGGCAAGTCCACGCTCTTGCATCTGTTGGGTGGTTTGGATCGTCCGACGGAAGGGCACGTCAGCATTGATGGGCAATCGCTCGCCGAGCTGCCTGACGACGCGTTGTCACGCTTGCGTCGCCGCAAAATCGGCTTCGTGTTCCAATTCTTCAACCTCATCCCGATTTTGTCGTCCGTCGAGAATGTGTCGTTGCCGTTGTTGCTCGACGGCGGCAACGCGGCGCAAGTCAAACAGAAAGCGACGGAGTGGCTGATCAAAGTTGGACTTGGTCAGCGTCTCGGCAGCAAGCCCGACCAACTCTCGGCGGGACAACAACAACGCGTTGCTATCGCCCGCGCGCTGATTACTGAACCAGCGCTGGTGCTTGCCGATGAGCCGACTGGCAACCTCGACACGAAATCGTCGGATGAGATTGCGGCGTTGCTCAAGCAGGTTGCCAAAGAATGGGGACGCGCGGTGCTGATGGTGACACACGACCCACGCATCGCCGCGTACGCCGACCGCATCATCTTTCTTAAAGACGGCGCAATTGTGAATGATACTCACTTGGAAGCTAAGCGCACGGATAACGCCGAATCGGTGTCGCAAATGATGAAAGCGATAGCTTGATAGCAAATGGCGGATAGCGAATGGCAGATAGCGAGTGGCAGGTGGCGCGTAGCGGGTCGCAAATCGCATATCGCCATGTCCCAGCAGCGATAAGCGATAAGCCAGCTGCTATATGCCATAGGCTATCTGCTAATCGTGAGGTTAATATGAATTTCCAACTCATACTTGCCACCCGCTATTTGTGGGGACGCAAATTACGCACGTTTCTCACCACGCTCGCCATCGTGATTGGCGTCATGGTGATTATGGGCACGGGCATCTATCTGCCCACCTTTATAGATGCGTTCCAAAAAAACTTGCTCGCCATTTCGGGGCAAGCCGATGTGACGATCACTCACAAAACTGGTGAATCCTTCTCGACGAGCGTCTTGAACAAAGTCAAAGCGATTGACGGCATCCGCGTCATCGCAGGTTCGATTGAGCGGGTGATGAACATCCCACCGCATTTTTACGGACGCGATTCGACGGTGTTGGGGTTGACGCTGGTCGGCGTTGATCCCGCCGTCGCATCCGAAGTGCGCTCATACCCCATCACGCAAGGGCGCTTCTTGCGGACAGGCGATGGCAACGTCGCAGTGATCACGCAGCGCCTCGCTGATGCGCTCGGCTTAAAGCTGGGCGAGGCGTTGAAAGTGCCAACCACCGAAGGCGTCGTCAAACTGACGATTGTCGGCTTGCTGCCCGGGCGCACATTAGTCGGCAATGAACAAGTGCTGATCCCGTTGGCGCAAGCGCAGAAGTGGCTGGACATGTCGGGGCGCATCAACGTCATCGAAGCGAACCTGACGACGACGGACAAAGCGCACACTGAAGTCATCATCAATCAAATTAAAGACACGCTGGGCAAAAACTACACGCTCGGCGGCTTGACCAGCGGCTCGGAGTTTGCGGGCGCAATGCAAACGGGGCAAATCATGTTTAGCATGATTGGCTTTCTCACGTTGGTGATGGGCGGTTTCATCATCTTCAATACCTTCCGCACCATCGTCGCCGAACGTCGCCACGATATTGGCATGTTGCGCGCGATTGGCGCGAGTCGTGCGACGATCATTGGCTTGATTCTCAGCGAAGGGCTGGTGCAAGGCGTGGTCGGCACGGCGATTGGCTTGGGGCTGGGTTATCTGATGGGCGCCGGCGTCACCTTTGGCGCCAGCACGCTGTTGCAACAATTCATGCCCAACGTCCAAATCACAACGCTCATCATTGAGCCGTCGCTCGTCTTTGTGACGATTCTGCTGGGCGTTGGCGTCACCCTGTTTGCGGGACTGTTGCCCGCCATTGCTGCGAGTCGCGTGACGCCCATCGAAGCGTTGCGCCCGTCGGCGGCTGAAACCGTGGCGCGCATTGGACGCCTCAGCACAAGCATTGGCGCGGCGATGGTGGTCGTCGCCATCGTAGGTTTGTTGTCGGGCAGTTTCGCGCTGATTGCGTTAGGGGGCTTGTTGTTTTTGGTTGGGTTGGTGCTCGTCGCGCCTGCGCTTGTCAAGCCGATTGCCAATTGGTTCAGCGTCCTGATTGCGTTGTTCTTTGCGCGCGAAGGCACGAGCGAACTCGCGCAAGGCAATCTCACGCGCCAACCCTCGCGCGCGGCCATCACCGCAAGCGCGACGATGATCGGTCTCGCCATCGTCGTCGGCGCGGGCGGGATGATGTTCAGCCTGAACGACAGCCTGCTTGTCATGTTCGAGAAAACATTGGGGAGCGATTATTTGTTGCTGCCGCCTTCTGTTGCCGTGTGGAAGGGTGATGTCGGCGCGAGTCAGACGTTGGCGAACAAGATTCGTTCGATTGAGGGCGTCGGCGCAGTCAGCACCTTGCGTTACGCGCAATCGTACATCCAAGCTACAACCGCCAAAGGCGCGAGCGAAACGACGCTCTCCGTCATCGGCATTGACCCCGTGGAATATCCGAAAGTCGCTGCGATGGATTTTCAAAAAGGGAATCAGGCAGAGGCTTTTACCGCGCTGGGGAGCGATGAACGCAACGTCATCGTGAATGGCATTCTCGCCGCGCAAGCGAATTTGAACGTGGGCGAACTGCTTTCGCTTTCGACGCCCGAAGGGCAGCAGGCGTATCGTATCGTTGCGGTGGGCGGCGATGTACTCAGCGCGAAAATCAACACGGCGTACATTTCGCAAGCGGTGATGAAAGTGGATTTCCGCAAGAGTGAGGACATTCTGTATCAAATCAATCTTGCGCCCAACGGAGACGCGGCCACCGTCGAACAATGGCTCAACAAAATTGTGGATGATTACCCGCAGTTCCGACTTATCTCAGGGCGCGCGTACATGGCGGAGTTCGGCAAACAGTTCGATGCGCTCTTTGCGGGGGTGTACATTCTGCTGGGCGTGCTGGCGTTCCCATCGCTCATCGCCATTCTCAACACCTTGGCGATTGGCGTGATCGAACGCACCCGCGAAATCGGCATGGTGCGCGCGATTGGCGCGACGCGCGGGCAGGTGTGGAAGACGATTGTCGCCGAGGCGCTCTTGCTGGCGGCGATTGGCACCGCGTTTGGCATTCTGGCGGGCTTGTATCTCAGTTACGTGTTTGTGCAGGGCTTGAGCGCGAGTGGCATCTACAAAATGGTGTATTCGTTCCCGTTTGCGGGTGTGCTGGCGGCGACGGCGGTGGGCTTGCTCTTTGGCGTCCTTGCCGCGCTGATTCCCGCGCGTCAAGCAGCGCAGCTGGAGATCATCAAGGCGTTGCGGTATGAGTAGGCGAAGTTTTGGTTTCTTCGCCTGTCTCTACCTGCCATCCCCGCCCACACCAACAGGCTGACCCATGAAATGATCTGACCGATTGTGCGCGTGGGCGTGTCGCCAAATTCTAATATGGCTTGGTGTACACCCACAGGTGCGACGAACGGCATCGCGCCGTTAAGTGGGTCAATGTTCAGCAGCGCAATGTTGCCATCCAAGCGTAGCGTCCAACCCGCGTAGTAAAAAATGTTCACGCGCAGCTCGCTGGCTTGCGTCGCTTGCGTCGTGAACGTCACACGCTGCGCTTGTGCGCTAATGCCGTCACGCGCGCATCTCCCGATAACACCTCCACCCGCTGCGTCGCTGTCGTCGTGGAATGACTGTGACCGTCAGCGGATAGTATTCCCCCCCATCCGCTACCATCCCACCCGTCGTGATGTGGCGCGGCGAGAAATACTCGTCTTCACAAGTGTCTCGCACGCGAGCAGCGTGGGCGGCGCATAGCCCGCAACAGCTTGGACGGTGAGACGTTGTTCGGGCTGAGTGGGCTGCTCGCCTGTCAACATGCCCAACGCCAAATCGAAGCGTTCTATGTTTTCCGTTGACCACGTGATGGTGTTGACGCGCACGCGCACTACCTCACCCACCCGCCAGCGACTCGTCGGATACCAAACGAGCGGACGGTTTGTCGCCGCCGCGAAAATATGGCAGGACAATGCCGATGCCCACAGCGAACCATGCTGCGCGCGTTGAGGCGAGATGTGCGTTGCGATAGCTGCGCCGCGCGCGCGTTCATACAGCCAGAACAATATGAGGATGATGGTAGGCTCGAAACTTTCGGGGTGAAAGACGAAGCGGTTGACTGCTTGTAGCGCGGGCAGCAACAGATACGCGGCGACGAATGCCAAGCCGGCCCACTCGCTCTATAATTTCCAGCGCGCCAAGTCATAGAGGGGCCATGCGCCCAGCGCGATGACGACGGTCTGCGCGACGATCAACAGGCGCGCGTCACTCCACACCCAGTAGAGCGGCGCGAGCAACACGAGAATCAATTGCAAATGGGTAGCGAGGAAGACTGAGCCGGGCGCGGGTTCAGCTGAGTAGGCGAGGATGCGACCTTGTGCGGTGTTCCACACGACTTGATCGTAAATGCCCAAGTCGCCCGTGGAAGTTTCGAAGGCGGCATGGGCGGCGAGGGTAAACGTCAAGAAGAAACCAAGATACCAGAGCATGAGCCCCAACACAGCTATCGTTGCCAAACGTCTCACGTGCTATGTGTCTCCCATACGGCAGCTGGCTTTTGCCCATGTCCAAACCTCGTGCGCGCTGAAGAGGCGTGTTGGAGGACGCCGCCTCCGCGCGCAACCAACAACCTCGCGTGTATTCTCTGTGGAGCTTCGCATTTTCTGGAGATGAGCAAGGTCTTTTTTCCCACAGGATGCTTTAGCGCTCGCCACTCTGACGTATGACACCGTCTATCCTCGCCTTTAGCCCCGCCACTCGTTGTTGCAGCGCCAGCGTCTCACTTCGCGCCTTCTCTACGCGCTCACGCTCCGCATTGACGAAGCGAGTGTATGGCGCGACGCCTTCCTTCATGCGCGTGATGGCGCTCTCGGTTTCGTGGCGAAATTGCGCGTGCAATGCGCTCAACAGTTTCACGCGCAAATCTTCCATCTTGTCGGCGAAATGCTCTTTGGCTTGCTTGCGTTTGTATGGGATGACGAATAGACCGACGATCGCCAACACGCCTGCTGCGACAATGCCCGTCACGTCGAGAAACGATGAGGTGACAACAAATGTCACCAATGCGCCCAAGCCCACCGCGCTCGCGCCCAACGCGGCGACTTGCGCGACCGCCGTTTCCACACTGGTCGCGAGTTCCATCGCCTCTTTCTGACGATCGTATGTTTCGACAATCGTGTGCGCCGTTTTGCCGACGGACTCAAGCAAGGCTTGGCGGCGCGTGTCAAGCGAGACGTTGCCTCCACCCACCTCGCCCACCAGCTGTTCCGCGTAACGCGCGCGTCGTTGCCGCAGGTAGTTCATTACCTGCTGCCACTCATGCAAATCCTTGCCAACCAGCCAATCAATCAAGCGATTGATGCGCTGCTCGATTTGCTGCGGCACATCCGCCAACACCGTCTTCTCGAATTCGCTGCGCACCTTGTCGCCGCGCGTCAGAGACTTAATGTTCGTCAGACGCAGGGTATTGTCGAAGAAATCCATGCCGCGCTCGCGCAGCTTGTGCAGAATGTTTTCGATCTCGGCGAGCCGTGGTGACAGTTCGGCTTTTAATTCGCGCTCGTACGCGGTGATAACTGCTTCGACGGCCGCGACGGTCTCGCGGTCATCGCGCAAGCCTTCGCTTTGCGCTTCGATAGTCTGTACTGTTTGTGTGATGAGATTGTGGGCGACGCCTAGCGGATTCTCGAACTTGAGCCGCACTTGCGTGACATTATCCAATGTCACTCGGATAAATTTTTCCAACGCCTCAATGCGACTGGTCTCCAGCAAGACCTTGCTCACCATGCGGTCACTCTCCATTTTGGCGCGCTGCGCGAGTTTCGCCGACACAGGGAAAAATTCGGGCGTGAGGCCCAACACCTGACTCGCGTGCTGCAACACAAAATCGCGCACCTCGTTCAGCGCTGTGTCGTTTTCGAGCAAATCGGCTTTGTTCAAAACCAGCACGACCTTCTTGCCCCAGGCGCGAATACGCTCCAAAAATTGTCGCTCGCTCTCAGTCAGCGGACGATCAGCCGAGGTGATGAACAACACGAGGTCGCTGCGCGGCACGAAGTCGTCGGTCAGGCGTTCATGCTCGCGAATGACGGCATTCGTGCCCGGTGTGTCCACGATGCTCAGTTCGCGCAATAAGGCGAGTGGATGCGTGAACTTTGCCAAGCCGCCGTCCACAATTTTTTCTGCGATGTGTTCGCCCCATTGCACCAACGTCACGCGCGACGTGGTGGGCGTCACGCCTTCTGTCAGCACCTTCTCGCCCAACAACGCGTTGACCAGCGCGGACTTGCCGGCGTTGAATTCGCCGACGACCACGAGTAGGAACAACTCGTCGAGTTGCAACGTCGCTTGTTGCAAGGTGTCGAGCGCTTCGCGCGGCGCGTCAAGCTGCGCCAACGCAAGCTTGATGTCCGATAACGCTGTCTTTTCGTCGCGCAACAGTTCGGCTTGCGCGGGTGTGAGCATGGATTGAAGCATGTCACCAAATCCTCACCGTGGATTCACTGCACGAAAAATTACCTCACGCAGTTTGCCAGTGTGTGCGTCTAGCGTCAATTCAACTTCCGCGCTGCCTTTGTCGCCGACGAAGCGAAACTTCGCCCAGCCAGCGCCGTCGCCGGCTAACACTTCACCTACGGCGCACGCGCCGCACAACACCTGCGCTATACGCACTTGCTCCCAAAGCATGGCATCATTGGCGTCGCGCGTCAAAAGGCGTTTCAAGGCGCTGCGCGTTGGCTGGGTGACAAGCGCAGCGAGCTGCTTGGCTACGATTTGCATAATGGGCGATGGCGGTACAGTCGAAGTGAGTTGTACGTGCTGCACACGCGGCGGGACCGTCGGGGACATGGTGATGAATATCCAACACCAACCGCGTTCACCCACCATCCGCCAACGCCCACGCAAGCCGTTCTCAACCTCGAATGCGCCCTCTGGACGCAGCGCGCCATGCGCGCGACGCAGCTCGTCTAGGCGTCGTTGCCAATGCGCGCGATCACAATCGAGAAAAAAGTTGTCGGCAAAAAGCGCGTCAGCCAGCCTATCGTCCCACGCCTCTAACAAGCGCATCACGCCCTCGCGCGCTTCGCGCAAAGCTTGACTGGGCGGCGCCACACGCGGTGGCGCTTGGCTCGCGCGCCACAATTCGTTGAGCGCTTCGGCGCACGCATCATGCATATTCGCATACGTGACGTTGGCGAGCGCGACGACGCCCACACCAGCAGCAGGCGCCCAACGCATGTGCGAGCCGAAACCCGGCACACCGCCTCCATGTCCAACAGTTTCATAGCGACCATTGTGATTGATAGAGAGACCATAAGCATAACCACCTGCGTTGAGTTGCGGCGATAGGCCCAAGCCTTTCTCAATTATGGTCGGTTGGTAGGCGCGCCAGACCTGTTGCATCTCACGCAACGAGCTGCGTCGCACGGGACCCGTGTCTGGCTCGTCGCGCGGAGGCCATGCCGATTGAAACAGCGCGACCCAACGCGCCAAATCGCGCACGGAGCTACAAAGACCCGCAAACGCGGCGACATCACCGCCCGACGGCAGCAACGGTTCGACTTTCCACTGCTCATCTTCCCAGCGATAACCGAGCGCTAATGTTTCAGTCGGTATTGTGTTGGGTTGCCATGTCGTTGCCATCATGTCGAGTGGTTGCAAAATTTCGCGCGTGAGGTAGTCCATCGCGGACACACCTGCGACATTGGCGATGATGCGCCCCAACACCATATAGGCATAGTTGGAATACTCGAAGACAATCTCTGGCGGATTGGAGAACGTCACGCCAGCGCGAAAGAGTTGACTGAGTGCATCATCATCCAGATACAACTGCCGATCAGCCCACGGATCGTCTTGGGGCAAGCCAGCAGACATCGTGAGCAGGTGGCGCACGGTGAGCGGTGGTGAATCGGTCGTGGGAGAATGCAAGCTGGCAAGTTCGGGAACGTAGGTGACGATAGGCTCATCGAGCCGCAGCTGGCCCTCATCGCGTAGTTTGATGATCGCCATCGCCGTGAAGCTTTTGGTCATCGAGGCGATCCGAAAGACGCTGTCCGCATCCACGGGCGTTTGCGCGCGCGCCAGCGCGTCACGCACGCCGAAGCTGTGCGTGAAGATCAAGTCGCCATCCACGACGACGCCATACGCGACGCCGGGAATATGTTGGCGTTCGGCATAGCGGCGGAAGATGGGCTCCAAGTTGATACAGGCTTGCAGCAGAGATATGTCAGTCATTAACTGCTACCCATTGTTGCGTCTGAGCGCTCTGCAAAATCGCATCCACGATGAGCGCGGCGCGATGCCCGTCGGCGAAGGTCGGGAAGTCAGGCGCGTCGTGGTGTGGGTCACGTCCTTCGCGGATGAACGCGTAGAAGCGCGCGACCAGGTTCTTGAAGCCATCAGGATACCCTTCGATGTGTCCGCCCGGGTAGCCTGCGAATTTTTTCGCCGTGTCACTCAACAAAGGCGCGACCTTGTGCAGCAAGCCATTCGGCTCATTGCGTCTGCCAATCCACAGCGACTCTGGGTTTTCTTGGCTCCACCGCAGCGTGGCTTGCGAGCCATTCACTTCGAGCGCGAGGTCGTTCTTATGTCCGCCGCTAATTTGCGAAATGAGGCATGTGCCACGCGCGCCGTTCTCGAAACGCAACAACACCGCGCCGTAATCTTCGCCCGTGACGTTCATCGCCGCGGTGTTGCTGCTGCCGCTCGTCGCAAACGCATCCACTTCGCCCACAGGGCGTTGCCGCGTCGTGATGAATGAGTGCAAATCGGCAAGCACGGCAACGATGCGCTGCCCCGTCACGAACTGCGCGAGATCGCACCAATGCGAGCCGATGTCGGCGATGGCTTGCGATGCGCCATTGCGCGCCGCATCCACCCGCCAATTATAATCCGTGTCGTACATTAGCCAATCTTGCAGATATTGACCATGAATCAAACGTACGTCGCCCACCGCGCCTGCTTGCACGCGCGCGCGCATCTCTTGCGTGAGCGGATACATGCGATAGTTGAAGCAGACGCCTTGCACGATAGGGCTATGGTTCGCCGCCTCGACCAAACGCCTCGTTTCGTGCGAGTCCATGCCGAGTGGTTTTTCCGCGAGCAGATGTTTGTTGGCAGTGATGACGGTGTGGTTGATCTCGGCATGAAGATAGTTTGGCGCAGTGTTGTGGACCACTTGCACATCTTTGTCGGCGACGAGGTCGCGCCAATTGCCATAAGCGCGTGGAATGGACAATACTTTCGCTTTCGCTTCCGCGCGCTCTTGCGACGAAGCCGCGAGCGCGACGACTTCTACATCACCCAAGCGTCGCACCGCCTCGACATGCGCGGGTCCGATGAAGCCCGCGCCGATAACGCCAATTTTGATGGTCATAATTTTCTCCCGAAAGGTAGGTCGGATTGCCAATCCGACTTGCAATGAGTAGGTCAGACTGGCAATCCGACTTACGATGAGTAGGTCGGACTGGCAATCCGACTTGCAATGAGTAGGTCGGACTGACAATCCGACTTGCAATGAGTAG
>CAZDYP010000183.1:0-4488 GCA_964509505.1 uncultured Anaerolineae bacterium
TATGAAGGGAGCGTAAGTATGACTAATGAACGGGTTCGTTTGCGCGATGTTGGTATCATCATCGGCGCGTTGCCAACAGGCAAGCACAATGCGATTACGGATGTCGCAGGCGTTATGGTTGGACACCATACGTTGATTTACGATGAGCCGCGCGTCGCGCGCACAGGTGTGACCGTCATCATGCCGCGTGCGGGCGACATCGGACACAATCACGCCTTTGCCGGTTTTCATTCATTCAACGGCAACGGCGAGATGACAGGCATCCATTGGTTGAACGAGTCGGGTTTGCTTATTTCACCCATCGCCATCACCAGCACACATTACGTCGGCAGCGCGCATCAAGCGTTGGTTGAGTATTCGACGGGACATGGTTTTGCCAACACGTGGTCGTTGCCCGTCGTCGCCGAGACGTATGATGGTTGGCTCAATGACGCCAATGCGTTTCATCTCAAGGCGGAGCATGTCTTCGCGGCGATTGCCTCGGCGCAAACCGGTCCCGTCGCAGAAGGCAACGTCGGCGGCGGCACAGGCATGGTCTGTCATGACTTCAAGGGTGGCATCGGCACGTCGTCGCGCATCGTAACTTGCCCCAGTGGCACATACACCGTGGGCGTGTTGGTGCAGGCGAACTATGGCAGCCGCCCCTTGTTGCGGGTGGATGGTGTGCCAGTGGGGCGCATCATTGACGAGCGACACACGCCGATTCCTTCATGGCGCGAGCCACCCGTCAGCTCTTCGATTATCGTCATCATCGCCACCGACGCGCCGCTCATTCCGACTCAATGCACGCGCCTCGCGCAACGCGCCACCGTCGGCTTGTCGCGGGTGGGCGGCACAGGCAGCAATGGCAGCGGCGATTTGTTTCTCGCGTTTGCAACGGGCAATCAGGCGCCGCAAGGCCTGACCGAACCGTACTCCTTGCGAATGATTCCGCATCCGCAAATGAGTCTGTTCTTCAACGCCGTCGCCGAAGCCACCGAAGAAGCGATTCTCAACGCGCTCACCGCCGCCGAAACGATGACGGGTTTCAAAGGGCGCACCGTGTACGCGTTACCATTGGACGAGTTGCAACGGGTGATGCAGGCATATCGGAAGTGGTGATACGCCACACCGGCGAAGCGAAAAGCGGTTGACGTGGCGAGAGTGTCGAATATAATGGTCTGCATTGGACGAGCGTATCGCGCTTTGGGTATCTGGCAAGGCGAAACGGTATATTGATATTGGAGTGGCAAGCACGATGAGGATGAGCGCCGCCTCGCATCGGTGTGTTGTTGGCTTGAGATTTTGACACATCCTCTTATCCCCTCTAAAATCCTGCGTCAATGTTTGAACAAAAACAACTGATGGAATCGCATAATGATCGGGTGTTTGCGGTAGGCAAGCTGCTGCGAGGATTGACGTTGATTCACAGCCTTGCCGTTTTGCCTTTGCTACCAAGAGAGCCTCATGTTTGATGGCTCTCTTTTTTTGTGTTGAACTAATCAGGCTGATCTGCCAAAGGACTAAGCGATTATATGACCACTCTCAAATTACCCGGCTTGATTGACCCGCATGTGCATCTGCGCGACCCGGGCGCGACGCACAAGGAAGATTGGGATACGGGCACAGCGGCTGCCTTAGCGGGCGGCTTTGTGTGTGTGCTGGCGATGCCCAATACAACGCCGCCCGTGACCGATGACAATGCCTTGAAGCGAATGCAGGAAGCGGCGCGCGCCAAAGCGCGTTGCGACTATGGCGTTCACTTTGGCGCGAATGTGGAGAACGTGGCGACCGCGCCGCAATTCGCTTCGCAATGCGCGGGTCTCAAGATGTATCTCGATCAGACATTTGGTCCCCTGCGTCTTGATGATCTTGAATCGTTGATGGGACATGCGGAGCATTGGCCCCCCGACGCGCCATTGCTTTGCCACGCCGAAGGACGCACGGTGCCTGCGGCGATTCTGTGCGCGAAGCTCGCGGGACGTTCCATACATATCTGCCATGTTAGCCGCAAGGATGAAATCGAGTTGATTCGCAAGGCGAAAGAGCAAGGCATTGCCGTCACCTGCGAAGTCTGCCCGCATCATCTTTTCTTGACGACCGACGACATTCGCGCGATTGGCGCGGGCCGCAGCGAAGTGCGTCCGCGTCTCGCCAGCACGGTTGACCGCGATGCGTTGCGCTCTAATCTCGCGTATGTAGATTGCTTTGCTACCGACCACGCGCCGCATACACGCGCCGAAAAAGATTCGCACACGCCACCGCCAGGTTTCCCTGGATTAGAGACGGCGCTCCCGCTCTATTTGCAGCTAGTGCATGAGGGCATCATCACCTTGGAAGACCTCATCGCTAAATGTGTTCACCAGCCGCGCCGCATCTTCAACGTGCCAGAGTTCCTTGACACATGGGTTGAAGTGGATGTGGATGAACCATGGACAGCGCATGGCGCGGCCATGCGCACACGCGCGAAGTGGACGCCGTTTGAAGGGCGCACGTTGCGTGGGCGCGTTACGCGTGTCGTCCTGCGCGGACAAGATGCTTACCGCGATGGCAAAGTATTGGCGCAGATAGGCACAGGGAGAGATATTCGTAGTGAGCGATGAGTAATGAGTAATTGGTAATTGGTAATTCGCGGACTCCAACGTCCAACTTCCAATCTCCAAGCACAAGGAGCCTTTGATGTTAGCAGTTCAATCACGTCCATCGCATTTGCCGCTCGGCGAGCGACGCGACGGACGTTTTTATGGCAAACATATTTTGTCGGTCTCGCAATTTGCGCGCGTTGACCTCGAATACATTTTTACCGTTGCCGAAGAAATGCGGACAATGGTCGAGCGTGTCGGCACGTTTGATTTGTTGAAGGGCAAGGTGCTGGCGAACTTGTTTTACGAGCCATCCACGCGCACCTCGTCGTCGTTCATCGCGGCGATTGAGCGGCTCGGCGGCAGCGCCATTCCGATCAATGAGGTGCGCTATTCATCCGTGTCCAAAGGCGAGTCGTTGCCCGATACGGTGCGGACGCTGGAATGTTACGCCGATGTGATTGTGCTGCGCCATCCCGATACAGGTTCGGCGGCGACAGCCGCGCGCTATTGTCGCAAGCCCATCATCAATGCAGGCGATGGCATCGGCGAGCATCCGACGCAGGCGCTGCTTGACCTGTTCACCATCCGCGAAGAGTTGGGGCGCATTGACGGCTTGACGGTGACGATGCTGGGCGATTTGAAGTATGGGCGCACGGTGCATTCGCTCGCGCGCTTACTCGCGTTGTACGATGTGAACATCAATTACGTCTCGCCGGCAATTTTGCGGATGCCATCTGAATTGCTAGACGAGTTGAACAGGCGCGGCGTGCGACAAGCTGAGCCTGCCGATTGGGAAAGCGCGTTGGCAGAGACCGATGTGCTGTATGTGACGCGCGTGCAGAAAGAACGCTTCACGAATCCTGACGAGTACGAAGAAGTGAAGGGTTCGTACGTCATCACGCCGGAGACGATGAAAAAAGCCAAGCAGCGCATGATTTTGATGCACCCGTTGCCGCGCGTTGGCGAGATTGCGCTGGAGGTGGACGACGACCCGCGCGCCGCCTACTTCCGTCAGATGGAATATGGGTTGTACATCCGCATGGCATTGTTGGCGATGGTGTTGGGCAAAGCTTAGTCATGAGTCGCTAGTCACTAGCGGCTCATGACTAATGACTAGCGACTTAGCGACTAGCGACTTAACGACTAGCGACTACTGGCTAATGACTAATTTTAACGAGCTGCTAACTGCATCAGCGCAGGCGCGTGACAGCTTGTTGTGTGTGGGGCTTGACCCGCGTGCGAGTGACGCGATGGCTGCGCGCGCTGAGTGTTTCCGCCTCATCGAGGCGACGGCGGATTATGCGGCAGTGTTCAAGCCGAATAGCGCGTTCTATGAAGCGTACGGACCCAAAGGCATGGACGTTTTGCGCGAGGTCATCGCGCATGTGCCGTCAGGGATTCCCGTGTTGCTCGATGCGAAGCGCGGCGACATCGCCGATACATCGAGCGCGTATGCGCGCGCCGTGTTCGACGAGCTCGGCGCGCACGCGCTCACCGCGCATCCTTATATTGGGCGCGATGGGCTTGCGCCATTCTTCGAGCGACCCGAGCGTGGCGTGTTCGTGTTGTGCAAAACGTCTAACCCTGACGCCGCTGAATTTCAATCTCTGCCCGTCAATGTTCCGCAATCCGCAATTCGTAATCCGCAATTGTTTGAAGTCATCGCGCAACATTCGCAAACGTGGAGCGCGCACGGCAACGTGGGGCTCGTCGTCGGCGCGACCTATCCCGCTGCGTTGCGGCGTGTGCGCGAACTTGCGCCCGCTGCCTGGATACTCGTCCCTGGCATTGGCGCGCAAAGCGGCGACTTGCAAGCGTCCATCGCGGCAGGCTTGCGCGCCGACGGTTTAGGACTCATCGTCAACGCTTCACGCTCCATCGCCCGCGCCGCCAATCCACGTGAGGAGGCGAAACGTCTGCGCGA
>CAZDYP010000183.1:4588-9867 GCA_964509505.1 uncultured Anaerolineae bacterium
GTGCGCTTCGGGCAGTTCACCTTGAAGTCGGGTTTGAGCTCGCCCATTTACATTGATTTGCGTCGCCTCGTTTCGTATCCTGCCATTCTGAAGCGCGTGGCGCAAGCGTATGCGGAGCTACTGTGTAATTTGAAATTTGATCGGCTGGCGGGCATCCCCTATGCGGGCTTGCCCATTGCGACGGCGGTGGGATTGGCGCTGGAGCGTCCCGTCGTGTATCCGCGTAGCGAGACGAAGAGCTACGGTTTGAAGGCGAGTGTGGAGGGCGAATATCAAGCGGGTGAAACCGTCGCCGTGATTGACGATTTGATTACGACAGGCGGCGCAAAGATTGAAGCGATTCAAAAACTCGAAGCGGTTGGTTTGAAAGTGCGCGATGTCGTCGTGCTCATTGACCGCGAGCAAGGCGCGCGCGCATCGCTCGCCGCAGCGGGCTATCAGCTTCATGCGGTGGCGACGCTCAACGCGTTAGCTGATGAGTGGTTGCGTGCGGGCGCCATCGCGCAGACGCAATATGAGGAAGCGCTTAAGCTAAGAGTTGAAGGTTAAACGTCCAATCTTCTAATGTTAAAGGCTCAACCCTGAGTAACTAACACTTCGCAAAAAGAGTAAGCAAGGTGGGATTTTGAACTTTGAGCATTGAACTTTGAAGCTTGAACTCTACACCTTGAACCTTGAATGTATCGCCTGATTCGTCCCCTTCTTTTCCACCTCGACCCTGAACGCGCGCATACCCTCACGTTGTCGTTGTTGCGCGTCATCGGAAACTATGCATGGCTGTGGCGTTGGCTCGACATGATGTATCGTGTTGCCGATCGGCGCTTGGAGATTGAAGCGTTTGGGGTGCGTTTCAAAAATCCTGTCGGCCTCGCAGCGGGCTATGACAAAAATGGGATGGCGGTGCGCGGGCTCAGCGCGTTAGGCTTCGGTCACGTCGAGGTTGGCACGGTCACGTTGCTGCCGCAAAGCGGCAATCCGAAACCACGGGTGCATCGCGTCCTCGAATCGCGCGGCGTCATCAACAGCATGGGTTTCCCCAACGACGGCGTTGATGCGCTATTGAAGCAATGGACGGGGGACAAGGGACAGGAGACGGACGACGCGACCGTCTCCCGTCATCCGTCATCGGTCTTGCGCATCGGCATTAACATTGGCAAAGGCAAAGACACGCCATTGGAACGCGCCGCCGATGATTATTGCGAGCTGCTGAAGCGCGTCTATCGTTATGCCGATTACGTAACGGTGAACGTGAGCAGTCCGAACACACTAGGGTTACGACAACTACAAGCGCGCGCAGCGCTGGAGTCGTTGTTGAAAGCCGTGACGCGCGTGCGCGACACGCTGACCCAGCGCGTACCTGTGTTGGTGAAAATTGCGCCCGATTTGACTGAGGCGGAGGTTGACGCTGTGTTGGCAGCAGTCGCTATGAGCGGTGTGGATGGCATCATCGCCAGCAACACGACGACGAGCCGCGCGGGTATTCCGTCCAAGTATGCCGAACTCAAAGGTGGTTTGAGTGGCGAGCCATTGCGCCATCGCTCGACGCCTCTCATTCGCTATATGTCACAACGCACGGCGGGGCAATTGCCCATCATCGGCGTGGGCGGCATTATGAGCGCGGCTGACGCGCTCGATAAAATTCGCGCGGGCGCATGGCTTGTGCAAGTTTACACGGGCATGGTGTATGCAGGCCCGAGTCTGGCGTGGCAGATCAATCGCGGTTTGGTGCGCGCGTGTGAGCAAGCGCGAGTGAAGCATATCAAGGAATTGGTGGGAAATAAATGAATATCCTCAACACAAAGACACCAAGGATTCACAACCACACAAGGGGAATCTTTGTGCGCTTTGTGGATGCTTGGCGTCTTCGCGTTGAAATTTTGGAGAGGGCTGATGAACGAAGAATTATTTAACCGCTACGACGCATTGACGTTTGACGATGTGTTGATCGTACCGGGTTATACGGAAGTTTTGCCAGACCAAACGGATGTGCGCGCTTATGTGACGCGCGAGCTTCGCTTGAACATTCCGATTCTGTCGGCGGCAATGGACACCGTGACCGAGGCGCGCATGGCGATTGCGCTGGCGCGCGAGGGCGGCATGGGCATCATCCATCGCAACATGTCCATCGAACAACAAGCCGACGAAGTGCATAAAGTGAAACGCTCAGAGTCAGGCATGATTGGCGACCCCGTGACGTTGCCGCCTAGCGCGACGCTGCGCGAAGCGGAAGACATCATGGCGAAGTATCACATCAGTGGCGTGCCGATTACCGATGCGGCGCAAGGCGGCAAACTGGTCGGCATTCTGACGAACCGTGATGTGCGTTTTGTCGAGCCGTCGGACTTTGCGCGCCCTGTCAGCGAATTTATGACGCGTGAACGCTTGATCACTGCGCCGCTTGGCACAACGCTCGCACAAGCGCAACGTCTGTTGCAACAATATCGTATCGAGAAGTTGCCGCTGGTGGATGAACAAGGTTGTCTCAAAGGATTGATCACAGTCAAAGA
Organism: uncultured Anaerolineae bacterium; assembly: GCA_964509505.1. Classification (GTDB taxonomy): domain Bacteria; phylum Chloroflexota; class Anaerolineae; order JACRMK01; family JACRMK01; genus CAZDYP01. Next base: position 7,096 of record CAZDYP010000183.1, read on the forward strand.
TATTCAGAAGAAGCGCGATTATCCGAATGCGGCTACCGATTCACGCGGACGCTTGTTGGTCGGGGCCGCCGTCGGGGTGGGCGCGGATGTCGAAGAGCGCGTTGCCGCATTGGTTGACAATGGCGTTGATTTGGTGGCAGTGGATACGGCGCATGGGCATTCGGCGGGCGTGTTACGCGCGGTGCAACGCATCAAGAGCGAATGGCCAGCATTAGCTGTGATTGCGGGCAATGTCGTGACTGCCGAAGGCACCGAGGCGCTCATCGCCGCGGGCGTGGATGCAGTGAAGGTGGGCGTCGGCGCAGGTTCGATTTGTACGACGCGCATCGTCGCGGGCGCGGGCTTGCCGCAGATGTCGGCCATCTTCGAATGCGCGCAAGTCGCGCGCAAGCATGATGTACCGCTCATCGCCGACGGCGGCATCAAGTATAGCGGCGACATCGTGAAGGCGTTGGCTGGCGGCGCGAGCGTCGTGATGCTTGGTGGTTTGCTGGCGGGACTCGAAGAATCACCAGGCGAGATCGTGTTGTATGAGGGACGACGCTTCAAGGAGTATCGCGGCATGGGGAGTATAGGCGCGATGCAAGGCTTGGGCAAAGACCGTTATGGCTCCGCGCAAGGCAAGAGCATGGGCAAGCTGGTGCCTGAAGGCGTCGAGGGCATTGTGCCGTTCAAAGGCGCGACGCGCGATTTTGTGTATCAGTTGATTGGCGGCTTGCGTTCAGGCATGGGGTACGCAGGCGCGGCGACGCTTGCCGATTTGCAAACGAAGACGCGGTTGTGTCGCATCACAAATGCAGGCTTGATCGAGAGTCATCCGCACGATGTCACGCTTACGCGTGACGCGCCGAATTATCAAAGAGGGTTCTGACGAGAAGAATGAAGAATGAACGCTGAGTTCTCGCGTGGAGAATACAGTGTATGGGCAACTTTGATGGTTGCCCACATGCGGTTCACCCCCACTCGCGTGGGGAATACTAATTGGCGTACGTGCCTCGGTCTAATCCCAACGGTTCACCCCCACTCGCGTGGGGAATACTTCTCCTCATCTAGCATATCGCCGCGCGTGGCCGGTTCACCCCCACTCGCGTGGGGAATACTGTGAGCGTGTCCTACCTCACGTCCCACATTGCGGTTCACCCCCACTCGCGTGGGGAATACGAGCTGGGCAATATCGGCTCGACGGAGCGGATCGGTTCACCCCCACTCGCGTGGGGAATACCCCGTCGCATATCATCCAATTTTGGCAAAGGTCGGTTCACCCCCACTCGCGTGGGGAATACCACGCACGAGCATCTGCGCGGAAAGGCAACCCCGGTTCACCCCCACTCGCGTGGGGAATACCTCCTGCACGCTTGTCAATGGAGATTATCGGTCGGTTCACCCCCACTCGCGTGGGGAATACGCAGTGTCGGGTAATGATATACTGTACTCTGTCGGTTCACCCCCACTCGCGTGGGGAATACAGCACAATCGGCGTCGTTTTGCCAGCCGCTGACGGTTCACCCCCACTCGCGTGGGGAATACGCGGCAAGCCGCCGAACAGATGGATGCGTTCGTGGTTCACCCCCACTCGCGTGGGGAATACGCGTATCGGTCAAGGTAGGATTGTAACCCTGCCGGTTCACCCCCACTCGCGTGGGGAATACTCCTTGCGTGATAGACCCGTTTCATCGTATAGCGGTTCACCCCCACTCGCGTGGGGAATACAAGTGGCGCTGTTGGCTTAGATGTTTGTTTGCCGGTTCACCCCCACTCGCGTGGGGAATACGTTGCTAACGGACTTTTCTACCTGGCGGGCAGCGGTTCACCCCCACTCGCGTGGGGAATACGCAGTCGGGCAATCCCCCGACAATGCCCAAGTCGGTTCACCCCCACTCGCGTGGGGAATACTATCAGGTTACTATCGAGGCACCAATTCCGCGCGGTTCACCCCCACTCGCGTGGGGAATACGGCATCGATTTGCGCGATAGTAGCAGCAACCATGGTTCACCCCCACTCGCGTGGGGAATACATGTGAGTATGGGAGCGTAGCTGCGTTGTATCCGGTTCACCCCCACTCGCGTGGGGAATACAGTGGGGGCGATTGATACCTGTGGGGCAGCGACGGTTCACCCCCACTCGCGTGGGGAATACGCGCCATGCAGAGACGCGCTTGAGTCTTTGTGCGGTTCACCCCCACTCGCGTGGGGAATACAGGATATCCTCATTAAAATATATGCGGTAGCCCGGTTCACCCCCACTCGCGTGGGGAATACTCGCATCGGCGCGCGCGCTAATACACGCATAACGGTTCACCCCCACTCGCGTGGGGAATACCTGTTTGGAGATTTTCAGTTTTGCGCCAATGGCGGTTCACCCCCACTCGCGTGGGGAATACGCCCTTTAAGGGCTTTTGATTTTTTCAGGCTGCGGTTCACCCCCACTCGCGTGGGGAATACTGATGGGGGGCGTTTTTTCCATAGTGTATTTTCGGTTCACCCCCACTCGCGTGGGGAATACTTAGCCGACGACCGCCCCGACCTTTGCGACAATGGTTCACCCCCACTCGCGTGGGGAATACGGCGACGCCCGCTGTCTGGACGCCCGCAAAACTGGTTCACCCCCACTCGCGTGGGGAATACGTAGGCATCGGCGGGCGCGGGCGGCGCGTACTCGGTTCACCCCCACTCGCGTGGGGAATACTGCTCGCGCAATCGTGGTTTTGCCGCTCCCACTGGTTCACCCCCACTCGCGTGGGGAATACTCAGTAGTCAGCCCCATTTTTGCAA
>CAZDYP010000184.1:0-9495 GCA_964509505.1 uncultured Anaerolineae bacterium
TCGCCGCGCGGCTTGCTGATGTCGAGCAAAGCGACGGTGCCTGTGAGTGTGTTTGATCGTCGTGTGAGCGTGCGCTGGATAGGCGTGCGCTCGTCGGTGGGGTCTAGGATTTGCATGTTCACTCCTCAAAGGGAATTAAGGGAAATGAGGGGAAATAAAGGACATAAGAACATCGTTTCAAGACTTTTGGCTCTGCTGGCTTTAATGTAGAATGCTCAAGGCGGATGGCTCCATCCACCGTTGGGGACGGGATTTGCGACCAAAGGGAGTCGCGCGCGAGCCATGCCGACACTCAAGTCGGTAGAGCCGACTTTTTCTATTGGCAATGGTCGCCCTAGTTCTTGATAGGCTTCGGCGAGCGCCGATAGCGCATCATCCGCATTGTGTAAGGCTTCTTGCGCTGTATCCCCCTCTGTGATGAGCGCGGACAATAGAGCGTCTTACCGAAGCGTGAAAATTATGAAAAGATAAGACCTGGCTGAGCAGCACGACGACCTTTTGCCAGAAGCCGTCAATGAAGCCCTACGGCTCGTCATGAAGTTGATGCGCTTGCCCGATAAGCAATGGCGCGAACTGGTGTCGTCCCCTGCGCGCACTCCGTAACATTAGCCGTTGTCCTATATCAATCCTCTCTCCGTCGTGGCGGGCTCATTAATTTGAGTTGGATGAGCAGCCATCCCCACCACGTTTTTTTGCGTCGCTCGCTGCGCGCCTCGGCGGCGGTCAAACCACAATGCACACACACTTCATCGGCTTGAGGCGTCCATCCTCTGCATGAGACACAGAAGCGCATCGGCATCGGTTCAAACATTGGCTTGCTCCAGCAGCAGTAAACACCCAGTCACACAGCGTTCACGCAGCGCACAACATCATCTTCGTGTTCTTTGTGATCCGCTAAAAAATTTTCGTAATCTCATCGGCTATGAAACGTGGCAACGGCGCGCCATTCAACCTTACGCCCTGTGCGTGTGGCACAAAATGTCCGATGGGCGCGCACACCATCCCCTCACGTTCAATCGCGGCTTGCAACGCCTCCGCGCGTGACGACTCAATGCCGATAAGCAAGGCGCCCGACGCAATCGTGCCAAGCGGATCGAGGTTGAACGCCGCGCACAGTTCACGCGCTTCGGGGATGATGGGAATGCGCTCGCGCGTGATATGCGCCCCCAAGTGCGCCGCCTCGCACAACTCCCACAAGGCCATCGCCAATCCGCCTTCCGTTGGGTCGTGCAAAATGTGTGCGCCTGCTTGCGCGGCCATGCGCGCTTCACGCAACACGTTGATGCCCGGCTGGCGCAAAAATTGAGCGGCGCGCGCGATAGTCGCTCGGCTCACGCCACGCGACAATAACTCCGCTTCTTTCTCGCGCGCGATAATCGCCGCGCCCTCAATTGGCACCCCCTTCGTCAACAGAATCACGTCGCCCACACGGGCGCATTCTGGTCGCACCAATTGGTCGCGCGCAACTTCACCCAACATCGTGCCGACGAGAATTGGACGGTCGAGCCCAATGGTCATTTCGGTATGACCGCCGATGAACATGATGTCGTGCGCGGCGCACGCTTCCGTGATTTGCTGGGCGATGGTTTGCGGCAACGCCTCGTCACACCCCACGGGCAACAACGCCGTGACCATTAGCCACAATGGACGCGCGCCCAAACACGCAACATCGTTCGCATTCACCTGCACGACATACCAACCGATCTCATTCGTGGCAAACGTAATCGGGTCGGTCTTGACGACGAGGTAACGGTCAGCCAGTTCAATCACCGCCGCATCACGCCCCACCCCGGGTCCGATAATCACGCGAGGGTCAGTGACAGGGAACGAAGCAATAATTTTTTGTAAGAGTTCGGGTGGGAGTTTGCCCGCCGCTAATGCCATGAGGATAAGTCCTAATGAGGGTGTGACACAATGCACGACACAGGAGCAGGATGCAGGATGCAGGATGCAGGATGGTCATACATCTTGCATCTTGTATCTTGCATCTTGTATCGTGCATCTTGTATCGTGCATCATGCAGTTCGCCTACGATGACTCGACCAAAACAAGACGCCGATTAACGTCAGCGTCACGGCGACGAGCGGCGCCCATTGCGCGATGTCGAGCGGAATCAACGGCGCAGGCAGATTCCCCAATTCGACCGCCAGCGTGCTGTCCGCTGCGAGATCGCGCGCGGCAAAAAACTGCATCGTCCGCGAACCCATTTGCCGTGAGCCTTGCGCCACCAGGCGTGGGCTACGCACCGTGATGTTGGGCGCGACGAGCATACTCAATGCTGGTACGCTATATGGCGCAGTAAAACCCAAGGCGACGGTTGAGCGTTGGTAGGGAAGCCGATAGGTAAAGATAAACGAGGCTTCGCCGGGCGGAATGGGCAGTGTGTCGAGTAATTGATTGTTCGCCTGAAAGACATCCTCGTTGCCTTGCCGCCCTTCCACCGAATCCACCAATGCACCGGGCGGCAACACGGCGCGGAACGCAACGCGCTTGTTGTTGGCATTGCTATCAGGCGCGCCCACAATCGTGCGGTCACCTTCATTCCGCAGCAAATAAATCTCCGCGATATTCAGCACAGGTTCCTGCGTATCGCGCTCGATGATGACGTGACGCTGTTCAATCCGCAGCGCGCGCGTATCGGCAGTAGAATCATACACGTTGATCATCGCTTGCGCGCTAGCGCTGTTGGGCGCAAAGGCGACAGACTCGGCGCGATAAAACGAATCTTGAAAGCGAATAATCAGGGTGTAGGTATAGTTACTGCCCGTTTGTAAATTTTCAAAGCGCACTCGCCCTTGCGCGTCGGTTTGCCCAACCGCAGGCGGTACCTGACGCGCGCCGTTGATGTATGTAAATAGCGACGCGGGCAAATTGCCAAGCGACGCAGTCGAGCCACGGCTCAGCATCACAACACGCCCTTCGATCACGCCTTGTCCCGCAGGTTGTTGCGCGATGGCGCTCTGAACAGACAACCACAGCCACATAAACACACACCCCGCAAAGACACAGAGTGTAGCAGCGCAAAGATATAAACGCTGTGCTGCTCCCCTGTGTATCGCCGAAGTGAAACCAACCGCTCTGCTCATGGCACGTCCTCGGGTCCTTTGTCCACAAACGCATCATAGAATTTTTTGATGCGCTCCGCATCAAGCGTGTCAAAGTCGTCCACGCGCCCCCACGCGACAACGGCGAAGTTGCGCGGCATGTTGTTGTAAGGCGTTCCAATCATTTTGATGTCACCATATTTGCCGGGACGCATCGTCTGATATACTTTCAATACTTGCGCCGCTACGTCTTGGCAATTCGTCTCACACTTGAACAACACGACCACCGCGCCATGCTCCAAGTTGTGAACCCAATAACCCGGCGGCACCGGTTGCGCATAGACGCCGTACCGCAACCATTGGGGATAATGTGTGCCTGAGCTCGGCGGGGCATTTTTGTATAGGATGACCATCCCCACTTCGACATGTTGCGCGCCTTCGTCAGGCGCAGGTCGTCCGGGCAAGCCGTCATTAGAGGTTGCTGCTGTGGGCGTGGACGATGCAAGGCGCGTCGGTTGCGCCATGATCGTGGAGACAACGGCAACCGTCGGCGCCACAGTCGCTGGGATGGAGGTGGGCGACAGTGTGGATGTAGAGCTGCCGCACGCGACCAATACGCTTAACAACCCCCAATATAGGGCATAAATTTTCATCGCAAACCTTGTCAAGTAAATTTCGCATATACGAAAGCGGATGAATTATACTGTCCATGCGCGAAAAGACAACAAATTGTCAGTTCACACGCACGCTGTTATAGTTCTGATAGCGAATGGCGACTGGCAGATAGCCAATGGCGACTGGCCACATACGACTTGCCACTTGCCACTTGCTACTTGCCATCCGCCATCGGCATCGGCTACCCATGCGTTTCGATTTATTCACCCTATTCCCTAACCTATTCACGGGCGCGTTTGATGAGAGTATCATCCAACGCGCGCGCGCTGCGGGACTGGTCGAGATTCATATTCACAACATCCGCGCCTACACACACGACAAACACCACCTCACCGACGATGCGCCTTTCGGCGGTGGCGGCGGCATGGTGATGAAAGCTGCGCCTATCTTCGAAGCCGTCGAAACGGTGTTCGCCAATGTGCCAAGCGAGGCGCGTCACATCATCTTGCTCACGCCGCAAGGTCGCCGCTTCACCCAAACCATTGCGCGCGAGCTCGCCGCACGTCCACGCATCGCATTGATTTGCGGACGCTATGAAGGCGTGGATGAACGCGTGCGTGAGCATCTGGTGACGGACGAAATCTCAATTGGCGATTACGTGCTGTCGGGTGGCGAAGTGCCAGCAATGGTCATCGTGGATGCCCTGACACGCTTGTTGCCCGGCGCGTTGGGCGACCCTGAGGCACCCGCCAAAGATTCGCACGCCGAAGGCTTGCTGGAGGGTCCGCACTATACGCGCCCTGCCGATTTTCGTGGTTGGACTGTGCCAGCGGTATTGCTCTCAGGTCATCACGCCGAAATCGAAAAGTGGCGACGACGCGAATCGTTACGCCGCACGCTCATCCGCCGTCCCGATTTGCTGCGCGCCGCGCCACTCACCGCTGCCGATAAAAAATTTTTACGCGAGCTTGGCTGGAATGACCAAGAGGAGTAGAGACGCCACACCCGCTTATCTCCTTTATTCCCCCAATCTCCCCTAATTTTCCCCATCCCAACACCCATGTTATAATCCCCGCTCGTTGCATTGACTTTTTGAAAGGTGGTGACGAGGCATCATGCAAGACCTCATTCGCTCGTTATCTAAGCGCACAAACCCAAACCCTATTCCCGAATTGCGCGTCGGCGACACCGTGCGCGTGTTGCATCGCATTGTGGAGGGCGATCGCGAACGCTCGCAGCCGTTTCAGGGCGTAGTGATGCGGCTATACGGCAGCGGCGCAACCGAGCGCTTCACCGTGCGGCGCATTGCGGCGCATGGCGTGGGCGTCGAGCGCACCTTCGTCGTGAGCTCACCCCGTCTCGAAGACGTAAAGGTCATTCGACATGGACGTGTCAAACGCGCGCAACTCTACTTCTTGCGCGGACGCACAGGCAAGAAAGCGCGTTTGAAAGAGAAGCGTTACGAAGAAGTGGAGCAACCGCAAACAGCAACCACAGCCACATAGCGCGTTGTCGTTCAATCCAATCGAACCGCAGGGAAATTAGGGGAGATTAACAGAAATTAGATATACTAAGCGCGTTCTAATTTCCGTTAATTTCCCCTAATTTCCTTTGGGATCATGCCATCGTTCGCTGCCGAAAAACAATTCCAACGTCAAGGGCTGCTGCTTATCGCAGGTTTGGATGAGGTGGGACGCGGCGCGTGGGCGGGTCCATTGGTCGCAGGCGCGGTCATCTTACCCGAACCAACGCGCGCCTTGCGACAAGCATTGGCGGCAATCAACGACTCGAAACAACTGCGCCCCGCGCAACGCGAGGAATGTGCTCTTGTGATTCGCGCCCAGGCGATTGCATTCGCCATCGGTATGGTCAGCGCGGAGGCAGTGGATCGGTTGGGTGTTGTCTGTGCGACACACACAGCGATGCGTCGCGCCCTTGCCGCGCTCACCACGCAACCACAAGCGTTGTTGCTCGATGCGTTTCCCTTGCCCGAGTGCGACTTGCCACAACGCGCCATCATTCGCGGCGACGCGCACTCGTTCTCCATCGCCGCTGCCTCCATCATCGCCAAAGTGGAACGGGATGCGTTGATGCATGATTTGCACACACAGTATCCGCAATACCAATGGGCAAGCAACAAAGGCTATGGCACGGCGGCGCATCAAAGCGCATTGCGCGAATTTGGGCCATCGCCAGAACATCGGAAATCGTTTGCGCCCATCCGTCAGCGAACCTTGAACCTTGAACTTTGAACGCTCATGCCTAAAAGCAATCCGAAGAAACAACTCGGCGCGCTGGGCGAACAGCTCGCCGCGCGTGAATTGCAAGCGCGCGGCTTGACGATTGTGCAGACGAATTATCGCTGCACAGCAGGCGAGATGGACGTGATTGCGCGCGACGCGGAGGAGTGGGTCTTCGTGGAGGTGAAGACGCGACGCGGCGATCAATTCGGCGCACCTGAAGAAGCCGTGCATGCGCGCAAGCAACAAAAGTTGATCGAAGTCGCAGAAACGTATTTGCAGGAACATGCTTTGCACGATGCTCAATGGCGCATTGACGTGGTGGCGGTGGAGATGGATGCACGTGGGAAATTGCTGCGAGTCGAGGTCACCGAGAACGCGGTCGAGCGCTAAAATTTTTTACCACAGAGTCGCAGAGGACACGGAGAAAGAAGAAAGAAAAACTCTGTGCCCTCTGTGTCTCTGTGGTTCTGTAGTTCAAGTTTCGCTTCTCTATTCAGCATGAGTCAGATTCGCTTAGTCGTCATTGTCGGTCCCACCGCCGTCGGCAAAACTGCGCTCGCTATCCAGCTCGCAGAAAAATTTGACGGCGAAATCGTCAGCGCAGACTCGCGTCAAATTTACCAGTACATGGACATCGGCACCGCCAAGCCGACGACGGGTGAGCGTGCGCGTGTGCCACATCACCTGCTGGATGTCGTCGCGCCCGACCAAACGCTGAGCGTCGCGCAATATCAACAACGGGCAAATGCCACGATTCACGACATTGCGGCGCGCGGCAAATTGCCCTTTCTCGTCGGCGGCACAGGTCAATACATCAAAGCGGTGTTGGAGGGTTGGCACATACCTACCATTGCGCCGCAGCCTGAGCTGCGTCGGCGGCTCGAAGCCGATTGGCAAACATACGGCGTCGCGCGCCTTTACGCCGAGTTGCAGCGCGTTGATCCGGCTGGTGCGCCGCAGATTGACGCGCAGAATCCGCGCCGTATCATTCGTGCGCTCGAAGTATTTTATGCGACGGGGCAATCCATCATCACGCAACGCGCCAAAACGCCGCCGCCCTATCAGACCTTGCAAATCGGTTTGACCTTGTCGCGCGCGAAACTCTATCGGCGCATCGAAGAGCGTGTGGACACGATGCTCGCGCAAGGCTTCGTGGATGAAGTCAAGCAGTTGCTCGCGCGCGGTTACAACGAGACACTGCCTGCGCTGTCAGGCTTTGGCTATCAACACATCGCCAAATATCTGCGCGATGAGTTGACACTCGCAGAAACCACACAGCAAATCAAACAACTGACACGGCGCTTCGTGCAGAAACAATACGCGTGGTTTCCACTTGATGATCCGAATATCTTGTGGCTCGATGCGGAAGGCGATGTGGTGGAGCGCGCGCGTCAAGCCATGGCGGAATTTTTGGAAGTAATGGGTAATTAGTCATTGGTCATTGGGCAATCACTAATTACCAATTACCTCATAGGGAGTATGGATGTCCCGTTACATTCGTTGGGTTCCAATTCTTTTTATCATCAGTTTGTTTTTTCTCGGCATACACGTCATTGACGACGCGCTCTTCTTGAACGAACCTGCGGATTGGGGCGTGAGTGTGCCAGAGTTCTTGTTCATCGTCGCTTCGATTTACCTCATCATCCCACCGCTCGGCGCAGCGCTAGCGCGGCGTGGAATGCTGGCAGGCTTCGTGATCGTCATGGGCTATGCGTTTCAGGCGTTCTACGGCGGCGGCGTCAATCACATGCGCCATCTGCAAGGCGAGTTCGGCGGACTCGGCGCCATCGCGCGCCTCTTGACCATGTTCGGCGTGGATTGTCTCAACATGCAAGGACGCGGTTTCATCACAGGGCTGGCGGCGATGGTCGGCTGCGGCGTCACCTCGCCGCACACGCATACGTGGTGGTCGAACCTCATCGCAGGCGCGAACATCATCTTGAATGTGGGACTCATCGCGTTGTGCATTTTTGCCATCATCCAATGGCGGCAGGAGCAAGCCCCAAATCCCAAAAACCAAATCCCAAGCCATTCCTCCGTCACCAACTCCTAACAAAATATGCAGCATTCTGAGCATGTCGAAGAATGCGGTCAAATCAGGGCAAGGAGAGTGTGTATGTTTGATCCCTCCAATCCCATCAGCCAATATCTATCCACAGGCGAAAAAATTGTGTGGCAAGGGCGTGGTCGCCCCAAACTATTCTCGTCGCACAGTATGGGTGGGTTCATCTTCTTGGGCATCTTCCTGTTCATCGCGTTGTTTGTGACCATCGTTTTCATCAGCGTCGCCGCCTCCAATCCGCGTAATGCGCCGCCTGCTCCGATTTTTTTCTTGCCGCTCTTTTTTGTCTTCATCGGGTTAGTGATCGGCATTCCATTGATTCTGTATGGGCGGCAGATGAGCAACGCGCTCTACATCGTCACCACACAGGCAGTGATGATCGTAAGCGAAAGTCGGCTCATCGGTAAACGCACGACTATCGTGCCACTGCAGAGCCTACCCGTCATCACGTTGATTGAAAATCGTGATGGCACAGGCACGCTTACATTCGGTCAAAACATGCTGCCGCCAAACTTGCGTTATGCAGGCAGCCCGATGGCTGATACCGCGCCTGCCTTCTGGAACATCGAACAACCATTGCAAGTCTATCAACTGATTCGCAAGCAGATGAGCAACGAATAAATCCCAACCTCCAACGCCATTCGTGATTGGCTATCCGCCATTTGCTCTCTGCCATTCGCTATCTGCCATTTGCCATGAGCATCCTCGCTAACGCCGACACGCACATCTTGATACAAGGCATCACAGGGCGCGAAGCCGTCACCGTCGCGCAAGAGTCCATTGCCTATGGCGCAAAGGTCGTCGCAGGTGTGACGCCGGGCAAGGGCGGCGCACGTGTTGGCGATGTGCCTGTGTTCGAGACGGTCGCGCAAGCCAAAGCGCACACACGACTCGATGCGTCGGTGATTTCGGTGCCTGCGCCCTTCGTGAAAGACGCTGCGCTCGAAGCGTTGGCGCACGACATTCGGCTCATCGTCATCGTCACCGAGCGTGTGCCGCGCCATGATGTCGTCGCCATCCTCGAAGAAGCGGCGCTCGTCGGCACGCGCATCATCGGGCCGAACAGTCTCGGTCTCATCGTGCCGAATGAAACGCGCGTCGGCATGTGCGGCGGCAGCGCGAGCGCGGCGCGACGCGCATACACACGCGGGCGCGTCGGCGTGTTGTCGCGCAGCGGCGGCATGACGACGGAGATTGCCAATTTGTTGACGATGGCAGGCATCGGACAAAGCACGGCGATTTCGCTTGGCGGCGACCCCATCATCGGCACAACGTATCTCGATGTGTTGCCGTTATTCGAGGCGGACGAGGAAACCGATGCGCTCGTGATCTTTGCAGAGCCAGGTGGGACGATGGAAGAACAACTCGCGGAGCATCTGCTGACGCATGGCACACGCCTCCGCATCGTCGCGTTCATCGCAGGACGCTTCGCGGAGCGAATGCAGGGCGTGCGCTTCGGTCACGCGGGCAGCATCGTCGAAGGCACACGCGGCAGCCCGCAAAAGAAGATCGAGGTGTTGCGAGAGGCGGG
>CAZDYP010000185.1:0-9403 GCA_964509505.1 uncultured Anaerolineae bacterium
GCGCGTCGCGTCCCACGCGCCCCAGCAGCGAAACCGTTGCGCCGAGTCGCGCGGCCGCGACGGCTTGATTTGCGCCCTTGCCGCCCGGCGCGGTATGAAACGAGTGACCCGTGATAGTTTCGCCGGGCTTGGGCAAACGGGGGGCGCGCACAATCAAATCCATGTTGATGCCGCCGAGCACCATGAGAGAAGCGGGCATAGTAAACTCCCGAAACGTGATACGTGAACCGTGATTGGTGATTGAATGCGATTATAACGCACGTACGCAAAGGCGTCATTCAGAAACCTACTCAACACAAAGACACTCAGCAGCACAAAGAGCACAAAGGCTTTGCGTCTTTGTGAAATCTTCGTGTCTTCGTGTTGAGTAAGTCAGTGTAACCGCGCTCGCTCGCAGACTACATCTTGACAGCGCAGTCTGGCCTATCTCGTAACGACACTCTATCGGCGCGTAACGCGAGTGACACATCCAAAGGGACAGCGATGACAACTTGGCAAAATTGGTCGAACAGTGTAGCGTGTGAACCACAGGCAATCATAACACCACAAAGTGAAATCGGGTTACTTGAGGTGGTACGACGCGCCAAGCATGATCGCCATACCGTGCGCGTCGTCGGCACAGGGCATTCGTTTGTGCCGTTGTGCGCGACGGCTGGGGTGTTGCTTTCACTCGATGGGTTGCAAGGTGTTGTCTCAACCGATGCAACGCTGAAACGCGCGACGGTATGGGGCGGTACGAAGATTTGGCAACTGGGCGAACCACTCCTTGCGGCAAGCTTAGCGCTGGAGAATCAAGGCGACATTGACAAGCAAGCCATCGCAGGAGCGATAAGCACAGGCACACATGGCACAGGGCATACACTCGGCAATATGTCCACACACGTCGTCGGTTTGCGGCTGGTGCTGGCATCGGGCGATGTGCTTGAATGCGCTGCGACGCACGAGCCAGAAATATTCAAAGCGGCGCGTGTCTCGCTAGGCTTGTTGGGCATCATCTCACAGGTGACATTGCAGACGTTGCCCGCCTATCGTTTGCATGAGCGCACATGGGTCGAGCCATTTGACGAGTGCATGGCGCGACTGGACGCGCACATTCACGCGACGCGCCACTTTGAATTTTTCTGGAGCCCGCGCGAAGATGCGTGCGCGCTAAAAGCGCTACAGCCTGTCAGCGACCCGCAAACCGAATTGACGCCTGCCCCCATGGCGGAGGGGCGACTCGCGCGTTACATGAAACCAGAGCGGATTGATTGGAGCTATCGCATCTTCCCCTCAGAGCGCACGCTGAAATTCAACGAGATGGAATTCGCCGTGCCCGCAGAAGATGGTCCCGCTTGTGTGCGCGAGATTCGTCAGCTCATGCAAACGAAACATGCGGATGTTATTTGGCCCATTGAGTACCGCACGCTGCATTCTGATGACATTCCGCTCAGCCCTGCGTATGGGCGTGAGACGGTGACGATTTCGATTCATCAAGCCGCAGAGTTGCCGCATCAAACATTTTTCGCAGATGCAGAAGCCGTCTTTCGCAATCATCATGGTCGCCCGCATTGGGGTAAAATGCACTCACACACGGCGCGTGAGTTGCGCGACCTGTATCCGCTGTGGGATGACTTTCTTGGCGTGCGCGCGCAACTCGATCCGCATGGACGCTTTGCGAACGATTACCTGCGACGCCTGTTGGAATGGTAGAGCTGTAATGTTTGATGAAGTGTGAAAAATCAATTCGGTCATGGCAGCGTAGGGCAAGTTTGCAACTTGCCCACGCGGACAAGTTAAAAACTTGTCCTACCCTTGCGTTGGGTGTATCTGATGTCACAAACGATCGAAGTGCCTATCGCTGGCATGGATTGTACGGAATGCACGCAGCACGTGCAGAAAGCGATTGCCGCTTTGCCGGGCGTCAGCGCTTGCACGGTGTTGCTCGCGGCCGAGCGCGCAACGGTGACGCTTGATCCCGTGCGCGTGGACATGCCGACGATTCGCAGGGCTGTTGAGGCAGCGGGTTACTCCGTGCCTGCGCCGACGAAGACTGCCGCCGCACAACGCCATAAAGCTATGACGCTCGCGCAAAACGAGTTCACGCGTCGCGCGGTGACACTGCTCGCGGTGGTGTTCAGCGTGATTTTGTTCGTCGTGGTCGTGGGCGAGTGGCTTGGCTTGTTCGAGGCGCTGACAACGCGCGTGCCATTGCCCATCGGCGTCGCGCTTGTCCTCAGCGGCGGCTATCCCGTGTTCGTCAACGTCATCCGCGCAGCGTTACGTCGGCAAATCATCGCGCACACGTTGATGTCGCTCGGCGTCGTCGCCGCGCTTGCCGTCGGAGAATGGGCGACGGCATTGGTCGTCGTGTTCTTCATGCGCGTCGGCGATTATGTCGAAACCTTCACCACAGAACGCGCGCGTCGCGCCATCAAAGATTTGACGGCGCTCGCGCCACAAACCGCGCGCGTCGAACGTGACGGCAACGAAGTGGAGCTACCGATTGCTGACGTGCGCGTGAATGACATCGTCATCGTGCGCCCCGGCGAGCGCATCCCCGTGGATGGCGTCGTCGTCGCAGGACAAGCCACCGTGAATCAGGCGGCGATCACAGGCGAGGCATTGCCCATCGAGATTAGCGCAGGCGCGAAGGTGTTCGCGGCGTCCATCGCGCAATTGGGCAGCGTGCGCGTACGCGTGACCCACGTGGGGCGCGACACGACGTTTGGGCGCGTCATTCAATTGGTCGAGGAAGCGGAAGCGCAACGCGCCAATGTGCAACAGTTCGCAGACAAATTCAGCGCGTACTATTTGCCTATCGTTGCGAGCATCGCGTTGCTCACATTCATCGTGCGACGGGATCCGCTCGCCACAGCCGCCGTCCTCGTCGTCGCGTGTTCATGTTCGATTGCGTTGGCGACGCCTGTGGCGATGTTGGCAACGATTGGGGCGAGCGCCAAGCGAGGTTTGCTTATCAAAGGCGGCAAGTATCTCGAAGCATTGGCGCGCGCGGATGTGGTGCTGCTCGATAAGACAGGCACGCTCACGTTGGGGCAGCCGCGCATCACCGACATCATGTCGCTCAATGGGCTGAGTCACGATGAACTATTGTCCATCGCCGCCTCTGCCGAGCGTTATTCGGAGCATCCGCTAGCAGAGGCGTTGCGTGTGGCGGCGCGTGAACGCAACGTGGTGTTGTATGAGCCACAAACCTTCGAGGCGGCGCCAGGCATGGGTGTGCGCGCGACGGTGAATGAGCAGAAGGTTGTGATTGGCAATCGGCGGATATTGAATGACAAAAACCTGACAGGTTTTCAAAACTTGTCGGGTTTGGAGGAGCAAGGCAAGACGTTGTTGTGCATGATGGTTGACGATGAGCTCGTCGGCGCATTCGCTGTCGCGGATACGATTCGCCCTGAAGTGCCTGCGGCGGTTCGTGAATTACGCGCGTTAGGTGTGCGCCACATCGAGCTGCTGACAGGCGACCATGAGCGCGCGGCGGCGAACCTTGCGACACAAATCGGCATTACTTATCGCGCGAACTTGTTGCCCGCAGACAAAATCGCGCGCGTCAAAGAACTGCAAGCGCAGGGACATGTCGTTGTGATGGTGGGCGACGGCGTGAACGATGCGCCTGCGTTAGCGCAAGCGCACATCGGGATTGCGCTGGGCGCGGCTGGCGCAGACATTGCCATCGAAGCGGCGCACATCGCGTTGATGCGTGAGAATTGGTCGCTGGTGCCTGCCGTGTTCCGCAACGCGCGTCGCACGATGAATGTCGTGAAGCTGAATTTGATCCTCACAGCGCTTTACAACGTCGCGGGGCTCACGCTCGCCGCGGTGGGATTGTTGCCGCCCATCTTCGCGGCGGCGGCGCAGTCGTTGCCCGACTTAGGCATCATGGCGAACTCGGCGCGATTGTTGCGGAGTGAACGGTGAGCAATGAAATGAAACGCGCCCATGCAATGTAGAGCAAGTTTTGAACTTGCTCCTGAGCGCCAGTTTCAAACTTGCCTTACCTGTTTGTAGAGCAAGTTTTGAACTTGCTCCTAAGCGCCAGTTTCAAACTTGCCTTACCTGTTTGTAGAACAAGTTTTGAACTTGCTCCTAAGCGCCAGTTTCAAACTTGCCCTCCATCGTTCGTGTTGCGCGCTTCTTCGGTGTTGGGTGATTCTTGTGGGGGCGGATTTTTTTGGCGGGCTGAACGCATGCGAATGAAATAGATTACGACCAGCAACGCCAAGAGCGCTTCGATGCCGAGAATAATCTCGTCAAACCATCCTGTGCCGCCCGCATGGAACAAGGGCGAAAAGTTCATGGCGAGAGCATAGCATCGGCAAGTGTCTGTGTCAATCATGTTACTCTGGCGATTGCGCACAACTTGAAAACACGCAGGGCTTTGAGGCTCTGCAGCTTTGAATCTCTCAAGCGATTGAAGAGGTGAATACTCAACCGGCCTCATGTCCACGCTGGGCTGTTTGGTTTCCTCACCGCGTGAACGAATATGAACGTGACGCCACGATTGGGGATGCGTGTTTTGTCGTTTTCCTTGATTGATTGTATAACCTAAGTCAGCACAGTGTGGTGCTTGTGTTGTCGCAAAGTGTTGACACAGCAATCGCATAACGCTCTCGCGCCACAAATTGTTCGTAGCGCGAGAGCGTTTCGTTTTGCAAAAGGCATGCTCTCATTAAGGAGGGAGAGGTATGAGTGACTATGCTGATCTCGAACTCAATCTCCGTCGCCACAGCTCCACCAACGCCTATCTGGTTGATTTGCGTTTCAGCCAACCGGATAGCGACGCCGACATTCGTTTGCCGCCGGGCGAACATCTCGCGCGCCTCGAACTCAACAAATTGCGCGCGCTCAGCAGCTACGATCTGGAGTATGGTAAGCTGTTAGGGGAAAGCCTCTTTGCCAACCAGACCGTGTGGGCGACGTTCCAACAAGCGCGCAGCGCTGCCGACTCCAACGACGCGCCCTTGCGTTTCCGCTTGACGATTGATTCCAGCGCAGACGAGCTACATACCGTGCGCTGGGAAACGCTGTGTGACCCGCAAGACGGCGCGCGTTTCTTCACCAACGAACGTATCCTCTTCTCACGCTACCTCAGCAGCCAAGATTGGCGGCGCGTGAAATTGCGCCCACGGAGCCAATTGCGCGCGCTCGTCGCCATCGCCAATCCCCAGGATGTCTCCGATTACAACCTTGCGTCGTTTGATGTGCTGGGCGAATTGTCGCGCGCCCAAACCAGTTTGGGCGACATGCCCATCACGGCACTGGCGCCGAATGGCACGACCATCGAAACGGGTCTCGCAGTTAAAGGCACCGCCACACTGAAGAACCTCAGCGCGCAACTCCGTGACGATTATGATGTGTTGTATCTCGTCGCGCATGGCGCGTTGTATGAGGGCGAGCCGAATGTGTGGCTTGAAGATGACACGGGCAACTCGCACGTCGTCAACGGCGCAGAACTCGTCACGCGCATCGGCGAATTGAGCGAAGCGCCGCGCCTCATCGTGCTCGCCTCGTGCCAAAGCGCGAACATGAAGAGCAGCGACGACGGCGCGTTGTCGGCGTTGGGACCACGACTCGCGGCGGCAGGCGTCTCGGCGGTGATTGCGATGCAAGGCAACGTCGCGCTCGATACGATTGCCAAGTTCATGCCCGTCTTCTTTTCCGAGTTGCAGCGCGATGGGCAGATTGATCGCGCGATGGCGGCGGCGCGCGGCGAGGTGCGCGCTCAACCCGATAGTTGGATGCCCGTGTTGTTCATGCGCTTGAAGAGCGGCAAGTTGTGGTACGTGCCAGGGTTCACCGACGAGCGACCAGGTTTCGAACGCTGGCCCGCGGTGATGCGGAACATTCAGCAGGGGCGTTGCACGCCGATTCTCGGCACGGGCATGTTGGAAGCGCTGCTCGGTACGACGAGCGACATCGCGCGACGCTGGGCGGACCACTATCATTATCCGCTCGCGCCCCATCAACGCGAAGACCTGACGTACGTCGCGCAATATCTCGCGGTGAAGCAAGACAAGATGTATCCGCGCGACGAGTTGGCTGAATCGTTGAAGCAAGAATTGGTGAAACGGTTCGGACATCAACTGCCCGCGGCAATGAAAGAGGCGGCGCTCGCGGATTGGTTCACGGCGGTGGGCGCATTGCGTCGTCAGAAAGATGCTAACGAACCGCATCAGGTGTTGGCGAAGCTGCCGTTCACGATTTACGTCACGACCAATCCAGACAATTTGCTCGAAGACGCGTTGAAGGCGGTGGGCAAAGATCCACAAATGGAAATTTGTCCATGGAACGAATTGATGGAACAGCGCGAGTCTATCTTCGAGCGCGAGTCGAGTTATCAACCGACGAAAGAGCGACCGTTGGTCTATCATCTTTTCGGGCACCTCAGCGATCCCGAATCGTTGGTGCTCACCGAAGATAACTACTTCGATTACTTGATTGGCGTGACAAAGAACAAAGACTTGATTCCGCCTGCCGTGCGCAAAGCGTTGAGCGACACCGCGTTGTTGTTCATCGGCTTCGCGCTCGACGAGTGGGATTTTCGTGTGCTGTTCCGCAGCATCATGACGCCTGAAATTCAAGAACGCAGCCGCGGACGCAAGCTGGCGCATGTCGGCGCGCAAATCACGCCCGAAGAAGGACGCATGATCGAACTGGAGGGCGCGCGTCGTTACCTCGAATCGTATTTCGGCGAAGCGATGATCAGCATCTATTGGGGCACCGTCGCTGACTTCGTACAGGAACTCAACAAGCGCGTGAAAAAATAGCGAATGGCGGATAGCGAATAGCCAAGAGCGGATAGTAACTAGCCATCTGCCATTGACTATTCGCCATTCGCCATCTGCCATCTGCTATATGAACATTCGTCCTTCCCCCTACATCGGCCCGCGGCCGTTTCAAGCGGGCGAAAAAATGTACGGTCGTGACTATGAGCTCACGACGCTGCGCGATCTGTTGATTGCGGAGCGCATCGTCTTGCTCTACTCGCCATCAGGCGCGGGCAAAACCTCGCTCATCCAAGCGGGGCTTTTGCCGCTGATGCGCGCCGACGATTTTGATGTGCTGCCCGTCGTGCGCGTGAGTGCGGAGCCGCCCCAAGACCTGACAGGTCTCAATCGCTACGTCTTCAGCGTGACACGCGCGTTGGATGATGGCTTGCCGCCCGCGCAGCGCATGACGAACGCGCAGCTCGCCCCATTAACACTTGATGACTATTTGACACGACGCCCCCAAGCCGACGATGCGCCGTCGAGCCAACTCCTCATCTTCGACCAGTTCGAGGAAGCGTTGACGGTTGACCCGACAAACATCGCAGCCAAGCGCGCGTTCTTCGAGCAAATTGGCGCGGCGCTGCGCAAAAAAAATCGCTGGGCGCTGTTCTCCATGCGCGAAGATTATCGCAGCGCGCTTGATCCTTACACACGCCCGATTCCCAAACGCTTCAGCACGACCTTTCGCCTCAATCTGCTCAATGTGGAAGCGGCGCGACAGGCGCTCCAAGAGCCCGCCCGCAGCGTCAGCGTATCGTTCAACGACGAAGCTGCTAACGAGCTCATCAATGATTTGCGGCGCACGCAAGTGCAGCAGAGCGATGGCACGATGACAGAAGTGTTGGGGCCCTTTGTCGAACCGGTGCAATTGCAAGTCGTGGGCTTGCGACTCTGGCAGAGCTTGGCAGACGACGACGTGGAAATCACGCGCGAAGACATCGAGGCGATGGGCGATGTGAACAACGCGCTCGCCGATTACTATGCGGATTCCGTACGGCGAACAGCAGAACAAACGCGCGTCAACGAGCGCGGCATACGCGAATGGTTTGATCGTCAGCTCATCACCGCGCAAGGCATTCGGGGACAGGTGTTATTGGAACCGCAGCGCAGTCGTGGCTTGGACAACAGCGCGATTCGCGCATTGGAACACACTCATTTGATTCGCGCCGAAGAGCGGCACGGCTCGACCTGGTTCGAGCTGGCGCACGACCGTTTGATTGAGCCGGTGAGAAAGAATAATGCGGCGTGGTTCGAAACGAACTTGAGTGTGCTGCAACGCCAAGCCGATTTGTGGAACGATCAAGGGCGGCAAGATGGCTTGCTGTTGCGCGACCAAGCCTTAACCGAAGCAGAGCAATGGGCGACGGCGCACGACGCCGAGTTGACGACCAGCGAGCGCGAATTTTTGCAGCGCTGCCGTGAGGTGCGCGAGGTCATCCTGCGCGCGCGCCGTCAGCAACAACACATCCGTCAATTAGCGATTGCCGCATCGGTCGTGAGCGTTATCGCATTCATCGCGTTGATTGGCGCGATTGTGCTGTTCATCCAAGCGCGCAACGAAGGGGAGCGCGCGAACACCGAAGCGAACAATGCGTCGCAAGCGCGCAATACTGCCGTGTCTGAATCCACGCGCGCGCTCAACGCGCAAGCCACTGCTGTCGCCGAATCCACACGCGCGCTCAACGCGCAAGCGACGGCGGTGGGCGAAGCCGAGCGCGCAGTCAATGCGCGCTCCACCGCGCAAGCCAACGAGGTCAAAGCGGTGACCGCGCAAGCGAAAGCCGAATCCGCGCTCATCGCGCAGGCGACGGCGAATGCGGGCGCGAACAACGCGCTGGCCACCGCGCAAGCGCAAGAAGTGATTGCGAATCAGCAGCGCGCGAAAGCGGAGGCAGAACAAAAAATTGGTTTCTCGCGCGAGCTCGCTTCACAAGCATTGAGCAACCTTGACATTGATCCCGAGCTCAGCCTCTTACTCGCCATCGAAGCGTACAGCGTCGCCAACACGGTTGAAGCGGCGGATGCGTTGCGCCAAGCCATCGTCGAGGCGCGCGCGCCCGCCGTGGTGGGCAGACACGATGCCGGCGTGAACAGCGTCGCCTTCAGTCCCGACGGCAAGTTCATCGTCACCGCGAGCAACGACAATACGGCGCGCGTCTGGAACGCGGCGAGCGGCGCCGAGCAGCTCAACCTCCGCGGACATGGCGGCTTCGTGTACGATGCGGCGTACAGTCCCGATGGCAAGTTCATTGCGACGGCGAGCAGCGACGGCACTGCGCGCGTGTGGGATGCGGTGAGCGGACGCGAGGTATTGGTCGTGCGCCAGCAGCGTTCGGTCAAGAGCGTCGCGTATAGTCCTGATGGCAAATACTTGCTCACCGCCAGCGATGACGAGACGGCGCGCCTGTGGGATGCCACAAACGGACGCGAGCTGCTGGTCTTGCGCGGACGCGAACGTGAGATCAACGATGCGCGGTTCAGCGCAGATGGGCGCATGATCGTGACCGCGCACGAAGACGGACAAGCGCGCGTGTGGGATATGTCGAGTGCGCTCGCGTCGTCTAGCGCAACCGCGAGCAGTGCGCGCGGCGTTGTCACCTTCGATCACAATACAGCCGTCAAAAGCGCTG
>CAZDYP010000186.1:0-9380 GCA_964509505.1 uncultured Anaerolineae bacterium
CGCGCAGCGCTTGAGCGAGGTTGACTCGCTTACTTATCAAACCGCGTCGCCAACCCCACCGCCCCCAAAATCATCGCCCCGCCCACAAAAAAATTCGCCTCTAACCTTTCGCTCAAGAACAGCCAGCCAAGCCATGCTCCTGCCACGGGCTGCGCAAAGAAAAATATCGAAGTGATGCCCGCGCCTAACAGCTCCAATGCTTTGTTCCACAGGTACATCGCCAACGCCGTCGAGACCAACGCGAGATAGATCACGCCGAGGAGAATGGTTGGCGTGATGGCGCCAATCGGTGTGAACGACAACTCGATGGGCGCAAGCAACGCCGTGCAGAGCGCGCCGCTCAAACCCGCATACGCCGAGACGGTGAGCGTCGGATAGTCTCGCACCGCTGCGCGAATCAGCACCGAATACAAACCCCACGTCAGCGCCGCCATCAACAACATCACGTTGCCAAACAACGACGACGAGAACTCGGTGGGCGCGATGACGATGCCCACGCCGAGCGTCGCCAAGGCGAGACTCAATAGCTTGCGCCGTGTGATCGGTTCGTTGACGCCAAGCATAGGCAGCGCCGCGAACAAAATCATAAAGGCGGGCGATGCGCTCGTGACCAATGCGCCCATCGAAGCGTTCGTCAATTTCGTTCCAACATTTTGCGCGACAATGGAAATGCCGAAGCCAATCACACCAATGAGCGCGACCTTCCATAAATCCTGTCGCGCGACCAGCTTAGCCTTCGTCAAGCGCAATGCCGCAAACAACACGACCGAACACAACCCGAAGCGAATCGCCACCAACGTCAAGGGCGGAATGCTGTCGAGCACCACCTTGCTCACGACATACATTCCGCCCCAGATGACCGCAGCTGTCAGAGCGCACAACGCCCCAAAGAGTTTCATGTTAGCATCAAAGGCAATAAGGGGAAATAAAGGACGATTAGCAGAAATTAGGCAAAATGCGCGCGGCTCCTATTTCCTCTTATTTCCCCTAATCTCCCCTTCCCTTAAATATGAATGGCGTGACCATCTACCGCCAGCGCCGCTTCGCCAATCGCCTCCGCTAATGTTGGGTGCGCGTGAATCGTGTGGCTCACTTCGAGCGGCGTTAGTTCTGCGCTCTTGGCAAGCGCGTATTCGTGGATGCCTTCCGTTGCCTCGGGACCGATGATGTGTGCGCCGAGAATCTCGCCGTACTTCGCATCCACGATGACCTTGACAAAGCCCTCGTAATCGCCGATGGCGATGGCTTTGCCGATGCCGCGATAGGGGAAGCGTCCCACTTTGTAGTTGAGCCCGCGCTCTTTTGCTTCGCGCTCCGTCAAACCGACGCTGCCGACTTGCGGCGTACAATACGTCGGGTGTGGAATCAGCTCAACATCCAATGGAGACGGCTGCTGTCCCGCAATGACTTCCGCCGCAATCTCGCCTTCGCGCATTGCTTTGTGGGCGAGCAACGGCGGCTTCGTCACGTCGCCAATTGCATAGATGCCTGCGACGTTGGTGCGCCCATGTCCATCCGTCACGATGAAACCGCGCTCGACCTTCACCCCAATGGCTTCGAGTCCCAAACCTTGACTGTTCGGCAGACGCCCCACCGCGACCAACACCACATCTCCTTCAAGCGTTTGCGCGCCACTCGCATTGCTGACCTTCACACTGACGCCTTTATCGCTCGACGTGATGCCTTCGACTTTCGTGGCTGCCCTGAGCTGGATGCCTTGCCGCGTGAGCTCTTTCGTCAACAAGTCGGCGATTTCATCGTCTTCAGACGGCAGCACATGCGGCAACATCTCGACGAGTGTGACCGCGCTGCCATAGGCGCGAAAGAGCGAAGCGAACTCCGTGCCAACCGCGCCCGCGCCCATGATGATGATGTGCTTGGGCAATTGCTTGATAGTGACGGCTTCAGTGCTGGTGATGATGCGCTCGCCGTCCACTGTGTAGCCGAGCGTGTTCGCGCGCGAACCTGTGGCGATGATGACGTTCTTCGTTTTGAGCGACTGTCCGCTGTTTTTCAACAGCACTGTGTCTTTCGCGCTCAAGGTCGCTTCGTCCTTATACACGTCAATTTTGTTTTTCTTCATCAAGCCGTTGACGCCCGTGACTAAACGCTTCACGACTTGTCGGCTGCGCGCGATGATCTTGTCCCAATCCACGCGTACGTTGTCCACGCTCAAGCCCCACTGTTCCGCCTCTTTGAAGTATTGATACACTTCCGCATTCTTGAGCAGCGCCTTTGTCGGGATGCAACCAACCGTGACGCAGATGCCGCCCAATTCATTGCGCTCGACGACGGCGGTCTTCAAGCCCAATTGCGCCGCGCGAATTGCGCCGACGTAACCGCCGGGACCACCACCAATCACCACCACATCATAGAGAGTATCAGCCATATTGTCCTCACAAAAAATGGCGAATGGCTAATAGCCAATAGCCAATAGCCGATGACAAATAGCCAGTGACAATTCCATTGCCTTTGGCTGCTCGCTATCCGCCATTCGCTATTCGCTATCGGCTATAAGCCATCCGCCATTCGCTATCTGCTAGAAATCAATACCCTTCTGCGCGAACAAGCCCTTTTGATAGGGATGCTTCACCTCGCGCATTTCGGTCACGAGGTCGGCGCGCTCGATGAGTTCAGGCGGCGCGCCGCGCCCCGTCAACAACAAATGCAACCATGACGGCTTCAGCTCAATCAATGCCATCACCTCGGCGACGCTCAACAAGCCTGTTTGAAGCGTGTTGTTGAGCTCGTCGAGGATAATTAGATCATAGGCGTTGGACAAAATTTTTTCGCGCGCGAGCTGTAATCCTGCTTGCGCTGCCTGCTTATGGACAGCTGCGGGCAATTGATCGTTCATGATTTTGTAGAAGCCTTCGCCTGCTTGCAGGAACTCCACATTGGGCGCGAGTCGTTCGACGCCATCCATTTCGCCATA
Source organism: uncultured Anaerolineae bacterium (assembly GCA_964509505.1). Lineage (GTDB taxonomy): Bacteria > Chloroflexota > Anaerolineae > JACRMK01 > JACRMK01 > CAZDYP01. The sequence goes on from CAZDYP010000186.1 coordinate 2,936, forward strand.
ATGCCAGGAGCCCTTGATGAACTGAATCATGCAAACTCGCCAATCGTAGCCGACGGCGCGCACCAACAAGCCCAACGCTGCGCTTGTTTTGCCTTTGCCGTCGCCCGTATAGATCATCAGCAAGCCGCGCCGTGATTCGCGTGCCATGATTATGCGGGCACCTTCGCGCGCGCAGGCTTGGCGGCAGGTTTCTCTTCGCCCTCGCCGTCGCCGCTCATCACAGAACGGCCCGCAGGCGTCGCCGTGAAGTCAGGACGTTCCGCTTTGTAGAGCGTCAGCTCAGGCGCAACCTTCAGCGCATCCGCGTATTCCAAACGATAAATCGTGTTCCATGGACAATACTCGGAACAGAGTGTACACCCGATGCACAGATCATAGTTGATCTCGACCACGGGGTTGACCATGCCCACCGTCTGCGGCGCCCAATAGATACAATCGGCGGGACAAAAGACGACGCACACTTCACAACCTGTGCAACCACTTTGGTCAATCACCGCCAGATATTTCGGCGCGCGACGCTTCCGCACCGCAATCAATTGTTGAATTTGTTTTTCGGTATATTCACCCGCAGCCATAAAAACTCCTCTGAGAATTGTAGCTTGCCAATTGGAATTTACGCTCGAAACAAATCGGCAATCTGTAAAGTAAAGCCCAGCGGCGCTGCGCCGCCCTCCAAAGTATTTGCAACACCCAACACTTGAGTGCGCAGCAACGAATCCCCCACAACGCTCTTGCCGTGATTTTCGCCTGTCCAGTCCAGATAGACGACCGCCCCTTTGATCAATTTCGCTGGACGATGAGAGTCAAGAATTTGAACGCTTCTTCGGCGGTTAGCAATTTTTCGCTTGGGCAAGGGTAGGACTTGGCGCAATCATCACGCGCCTCTGCCATGATTATAAACGACTTTGACGTGATGACAAACGACTTTTATCGGCTTTCAACGGCAAGCCTAGCTGAATCAGAGCTCAAGAGCGCTAGGCAAACAGGAAGCGCGCATTCTTGCAAATGCTAAACCAATTGTATAATGGCAGCCTCACTCTGAGTTGAAGGAATGTTCATTCATGACTGTGGTCGTCGTCATACCGACGTACAACGAAGCAAACAACATTGCCAACCTGATTACCGCACTCTTCGCTTTGTCGCTTAAACCCGAACAGCAACTACACCTTTTGATTGTGGACGATGCCTCACCCGATGGCACCGGGCAATTAGTCGAACAGTTGCAACCGTCCTATCCGCAACGCTTACACCTCCTAACGCGCGCGCATAAAGGCGGCTTGGGCTCGGCGTACGTGGCGGGCTTTCAACGCGCCTTGGAACTCGGCGCGGATTACGTCATCCAAATGGATGCGGATTTCAGCCATTCGCCCAATTACATTCCGCAGCTGCTGGAACGCACCAAAGAGGCTGAGGTAGTAGTCGGTTCGCGTTACGTGCGCGGCGGCAAACTTGACGAGCGTTGGAGTTGGGGGCGATTTTTTCTGAGCTGGTGGGCGAACTCGGTGTGGGTGCGTTTGATTCTCGGCCTGCGCGTCAAAGACGCCACTGCGGGGTTCAAGTGTTGGCGTCGCCTCGCGCTGGAGACGATTGACTTGACGCGCGTGCGCTCCAATGGCTACGATTTTCAAGTCGAGATGGCATACTTGTGCGAGCGCTTGAATTTTCGTGTGCAGGAAATTCCCATTTACTTTGAAGACCGCCGCATCGGGCGCAGCAAAATGAGCATTCCGGTGAAACTGGAAGCGGCGTATCGCGTCCTCGAAATTCGCTGGCGGTATCGCGGCGGGCGCACCGTCGCCGCGCTGCCGCCGCGCGTGGACACATCCCGTGAAACGATCTGATGGGTTAGCCTTCTTCCTTTTTTTTGCGCTGCCGCTGCTGCTCCTATGGCAAGTCACCTTGGGCGGTAAGACGCTCATCCCTGCGGACAATCTCTTCGCATTTCCTCCGTGGAGCGCATTCGCCTCCCAATTCAACGCGCCGCTGCCGCACAACGAGTTGCTCTCCGACTTGTTGCTCGAAAATTACGCCTGGAAAAAATTCATTGTCGAGTCGTTGCAGCAAGGACAACTGCCGCTGTGGAATCCCTATCTGTTCACGGGTGTGCCGTTCCTCGCAGCCGGACAACACTCTGCGTTGTATCCCTTCTCAGTTCTTTTCTACGTCTTTCCGATCGAATACGTTTATGGTTGGTTCGTTTGCATTCAACTAGGCATCGCAGGCGCAACGATGTATGCGTTCACGCGCACGCTCGGCATTGGGCGACTCGGCGCGCTCGTCGCTGCGCTCACGTACGAGTTCAGCGGCTTCTTCGTCATCTCGCTTGTGTTCCCGATGGTGATTAGCGCGGCGTGTTGGTTGCCGCTGTTACTGCTGTGTGAGGAAAAGATCATAAGGAGCTTGGGAGCGCTCAGGGGAGACAGGGACAATGGAAATATCATTGCATGGATAGTGATGGGCGCCGTTGGGTTGTGTGTGTCATTGCTCGCCGGACACGTGGAAATCGCTTACTACAACTTGCTAGTGATGGCGTTCTATGGGTTGTGGCGCATCATCCAACAACTGCCAACTTCCAAATCCCACCTTCTCACTCCCAACCTTCAACCCGCAAACGACGTTGTGACTTCTAACTTCCAACCTCCCATTGCCAATCTCCAACCTCCAATCTCCAATCTTCAATCTTTAGTCTTTAGTTGCAAAGTCATCCTCGTACTCGCCGTAACCGTCGCCTTTGGCTTCGCGCTCGCCGCCGTGCAGTACGTGCCGCTGTATGAACTCGTGTCGCGCAGTTTTCGACAAGGCTCGCAACCGTACGAGACCATCATCGGCTATGCGTTTCCGCTCAAGCAAATCGTCACCTTCTTCATCCCCGACTTCTTCGGCAACCCCTCGCATCACACGTACTTCGATTTACAGACATGGCAAATCGTGCCTGTCACACAAAACGCGCTTGGGCAGCCCATCAACGCCATCTTCTGGGGCGTCAAGAACTACGTCGAAGCCGCGTCGTATGTAGGCAGCTTGCCCTTATTACTCGCGCTCGTTGCGATTGGATATTGGATATTGGAGGTGGCGCGCTCACGCTCCACGCACGCTTCGCGCGTTTCACGCTTCACATTGCTTTTTGCCACCCTCGCCCTCATCTCTCTGTTGTTCATCTTCGGCGCGCCATTGTACGCGTTGTTGTTCTATGGCTTGCCAGGCTTTAGCCAACTGCACACGCCATTCCGTTGGGTCTATCCATACACCTTGAGCCTTGCCGTTTTAGCAGGCATCGGCGCGCAACAGTTTGTTGACCGTCGCTTCGTCCCACGCAGCGTCGCTTGGGCGCTTATCGCCTTCGGCGCGTTGCTGTTGAGCGCATTTGTCGTCGTCCTAGTCGCGCCAACGTCGTTCACTGCATTCGCGGAGCGTTTCTTCCGCAGCTCCAACACCGCCCAGTACGCTTATCCTCATGCGTGGGCATTCTTCTCGTACGAACTGGTGAATCTCGCCAAGTTCGCGCTCTTCCTGTGCGGCGCAGGCATCATTCTCCGCATCGCGCGTTGTCCTATCTACCTCCCAACTAACGTCCAATCTTCAATCTTCAATCTTCAATCTCCAATTCCCGTCTGGCAACCGCTTGCTCTTCTTCTCATCGTCGTCGAGCTCTTCACCTACGGCTATAATTTCAACCCCGCTGCCGATCCAGCGCTCTTACAGTTCGCGCCGCCCGCCGTGAAATTCTTGCAAGAGGATCAGTCGCTTTTTCGCATTACGACGTTGAACACCGCTGGCGAAAAGACTTTCAACGCTAACGTCGGCATGTTCTATGGCTTGCAAGACATTCGCGGCTACGACTCCATTATCCCCAAGCAATATGCCGCCTGGATGAACCTCATCGAAGGACAAGGCGAATTGATTTACAACCGCATCGCGCCGTTCTATTGGCACGGCTCGCTCGACTCGGCGTTGCTTGACCTTGCCAACGTCAAATACGTGCTGACGACGCAGGAGATTCCGAACACCGCGAAGTTCACGAAAGTCTATACGGGTGAGGTAAGCATTTATCGCAATGAGCAGGCGCTACCGCGAGCTTATGCGGTGAAACGGGCAAGTTTATTGCAAAATCTTCATCAATTAAAAAGTCTCGAACCGCGGACAGAGGTATTACTTGAAGCTGAAGAAGACACAATTCCCCAACATAGCTCATTCACATTTGAAATTAAGCAAATGAATGCCAGCCACAATAATCCCAATGAAGTCGTCGTCCATACGAAAGTACTTGGCAATGGGTGGCTCGTGCTTTCAGATGCCTACTTCGACGGCTGGCAAGCCTTCGACAAAGTTGGCGATGCGCCTGAACATGAAATCAAAATCTATCGCGCCAATGGCAATTTCCGCGCTGTACAATTATCTGAAGGAAACCATACCATCCGCTTCCGCTACTCCCCTCTCTCCTTCCGCGTGGGCGCAGCCGTGTCATTCTTCGCGGCAATCGTCGTGTTGTTGTTGAGTGGCTATTGGGCATGGGGCAAGATCCATCGTGATGAGGTAGCTCATACCCGTGAAGCGTCGCGGGTATTGAAAAATTCGGCATTGCCGCTGGCAACGTCCTTGTTGAATAAAGCGCTTGATACCGTGTTCACGCTGTTCATGTTGCGCATCCTCGGCGTCGAGAACGCGGGCAAGCTCGCCTTCGCCACGGCCGTCATTGGCTACTGCGACATCTTCATCAACTTCGGTCTCAGCACATGGGTCACGCGCGAAGTGTCGCGCGACCGCACAAGCGCGAACCGCTACCTGTCGAACACGATCATCGTGCGGGCAGGCTTGCTGGTCGTGCTAGCGCCATTGCTCATTGCGTATGGGGTGTGGTGGCGCAGCCATTCGATTGCTGCAAGCGACGACACCTTGCTCGCCATCATCCTGCTCGCGCTGAGTCTTGTGCCAAGCAGCATTTCCGCCGCGCTCAGTTCTATCTTCTACGCGCACGAGCTGATGGAGTATCCAGCCATCGTCACCGTCGTCACCACGTTGCTGAAAGTGTCGGTGGGCGTTGTCGTCTTGCTTGCAGGCTTTGGGTTCGTCGGACTGGCGGGCGCGAATATCTTCGTGAACCTGGCAACGTTGAGCATCTTGCTCACGTTATTCGTGCGCCGCTTCTTCGTGCCGCGTCTCGTATTCGATGCGACGTTAGGACGCAGCCTGTTGCGCGAATCGTATCCGTTGATGTTGAACGATACGCTCTCGCGCGCTTTCAATCGCATTGACACGCTGTTGCTACAAGCGCTGCAAGGCAACCACCCCGTAGGTTTCTACTCCACGACCTACAAATATCTCGAAGGCATCAACCTCATCCCATCCACATTCACCCTCGCGCTCTTTCCCGTGCTAACTCGCTACGCGCTGGGCGCGCCCGATGCGTTGATGCGCGCCTACCTCAAAGCGCTGAAGTATCTCGTCATCCTCGCCATGCCCATCATGGTATTGTCATTTGCGTACGCGGATGCCCTGATGTGGCTGTTCGGCGGCAGCGCGTTCTTGCCTGGCTCCGCCGTCGCCTTACGGTTTATCATCGGCTTTCTGCCATTCAGTTTCATCAATAACGTCACGCACTACGTCCTCATCGCCGTCAATCAACAACGGTATCTGACACGCACCTTCGTCGTCGGCGCGCTGTTCAACCTCGTCGCCAATGCCATCTTCATCCCCTGGTTCAGTTATCAAGCCTCGGCTGTCATCACGATTCTCTCAGAAATTGTGTTGCTCAGCGCGTTCTATCTTGGCATTCGCACGCACGTCGGTAAAGTCAACTGGCTCGGGTTGTTGTGGAAGCCATGTGTGGCGGCGGGGGTGATGAGTGTGGTTGGGGGGGGAGGCAGTGGGGGGTTGGGCAGTGGGGACGGGGGATTTATTGGGCTGTCTCTGGTTACCTACGCCATCGCCTTGCTGGTCTTACGCACACTGGACACAGACGATTGGGAATTAGTGCGGTTGGTGTTGCCCGCCCGATTCAAAAATTTTCTCCGCGCCTAGACTTTCCCTTTCAAAGCGGTTATACTCAGCCTACCCGCACTCAATAGACTTTATGCGGAATAAGCTTAGGAGTTACGCAGTTGGGGCTATTGCATCGCGAAGAAGCGAAGCGCGCGAAGAAAAACAAAAGAATCTTCGCGTTCTTCGTATCTTCGCGGTTCAACTGCGTAATGGCTAAAGCTTTTAGGACTTATGCCAAACCCCAAGCGAAACGGCGAATCGCCCCTAACATTTGAAAACTTCGTGAAGATTCGCAGATAAAAATTGGGGCTAGCGTAAGTCCTAGCTTTGCAGCAGTGCGAGTGTCCCAACGAGCGTTTCCTTCGATTGCGCTAGGGTACAGTCTGCGAAGCGGTCCCCCTTGCGTCAGGGGATGGCTTCGTCGCACACTCCACGCCTCGCTATGACAATCAGGAACTTATATTTT
>CAZDYP010000187.1:0-9362 GCA_964509505.1 uncultured Anaerolineae bacterium
TTTTCTGGCGAAGCGGGTTCACCAGTTGCGCCGCAAGCCTGCCTGAAATGCTTTTTTGCTTGCCAGCGAAACCGTTAGGGTCTGAATTTCAAAACACTCTCTTAGCTGACACATCTCGGCGTTGCTTTTGCCCGCCTTCTGTTCCGTGTTATAATCGCCTCTCGCAATCTGCAATTTTGGATAGAGCCTGTGCGCTTTGTCGTCCTGATTGACTATTGAAGAGTTGAGGTAGCTTATGCCAGAAATTACCCTTTCCGCCGAACCACGCACGGTCATCGGCAAGCAAGTCAATGCGTTACGCCGTAACGGTTTCGTCCCAGTGGTCTTATATGGCGGCCATCAAGAGCCGCGTAACCTGCAAATCGAGGAGCGGGCGCTCCTGAAGACGCTGAAGCAAGCGGGCGGTTATCGCCTGATTGCCATGCAAATCAATGGCGCGTCGCACATGTGTCTCGCGCGCGATGTGCAACAACACCCCATCACCCGCAAAATTCTACACGCCGATTTCCAGGCAGTGGTGATGAACGAGAAAGTCACGGTATCCGTGCCGTTGCGCTTTGTCGGCGAATCGCCTGCGGTGCGCGCGGGGCTCGGTCTGTTGATTCACTCGCGCGAATCAGTGCAAATCGAAGCATTGCCCAGCGATTTGATTGACCACCTCACCGTTGACATCAGCCAACTCCAAAACGCCGGTCAAGCGATTCACGTTAGCAATTTGAAGGTGAGCGACCAAGTTCGCATCGTCACGGCAAGCGAAGAAACCGTAGCGCTCATCGTGGCGACGAAGGAAGAAAAACTGGCTGAAGGCGCAACGGAAGAAACTACTGCCGAAGTCGAAGTGATCAAGAAGGAAAAGGAAGCAGCGCCCGAGGAAGAAAAAGAAGACGAGAAGAAGTAAAAGCCATTAGTAATGGGTTATTGGTAATTACCAATGACTCAGTATGCTACAAAAGTGGGGACCTCATGCCCCATTTTTTGTTGTCTGTTCATCACGGATGGTATAATCGCCGCTGAAAGCGGAGGCTGCGTGGCTTTTAATCCAATTAACTCTTTGTTAGGCTTATTTTCAAGCGACATCAGTATTGATCTGGGAACGGCAAACACGCTGGTGCTGGTGCGTGGTCGTGGCATCGTCATCAACGAACCCTCGGTGGTTGCTATTCAAAAGAAAACCAAAGAAGTACTCGCCATTGGCGCGGAAGCGAAGAAGATGGTCGGGCGCACGCCAGCCGACATCGTCGCCATTCGCCCCTTGCGCGATGGCGTGATTTCCGACTTCGACATCACCGAGCGGATGCTGAAGTATTTTATCAAGAAGGTGCATGACCAATCGCCTTTCAGTTTCTTGCCGCGCCCGCGCGTGGTCGTTGGCATTCCGAGCGGCGTGACCGAAGTCGAGAAGCGCGCCGTGCTTGAAGCCACCATGAGCGCAGGGGCGCGCGAAGCCTATACCATTGAAGAACCGATGGCCGCGGCCATTGGCGCAGGCTTACCAGTGACCGAGCCCATGGGCAGCATGATCGTGGACATTGGCGGCGGCACCACCGAAGTGGCTGTGTTGTCGTTGGATGGCATTGTCGTCTCGCGCTCGCTGCGGGTCGCAGGCGACGAGCTGAACGACGATGTCATCAACTATGCTCGCCAGAAATACAACTTGCTGATTGGCGAACGCATGGCTGAGTCTATCAAGATGGCGATTGGTTCAGCTTATCCGCTCGAAGAAGAAAAGACCATGACCTTGCGAGGCCGTAACCTCATCACCGGCTTGCCCGAATCCGTCGAAATTTCGAGCGTCGAAGTGCGCGAAGCTTTGGCTGCTTCGATTCAAACGATTGTGTCAGTTGTCCGTAGCGCCATTGATGATACACCGCCTGAATTGGTGTCGGATCTAATGGAGTCAGGCATCGCCCTGGCAGGCGGCGGCTCCTTAGTGCTGGGACTCGCGGAACGATTGAGTGAGGAGACAAAGATTCATGTCTTCGTTGCCGAAGATCCATTGACTTGCGTCGTGCGCGGGGGGGGCGCCGTATTGCAAGACCTCAATACATACGCGCGGGTCCTATCTGCCAGTAATCGTCGCAGTCACTATTCGCGTTAGTTCAATAGCCAGTGGTCAGCGCTCAACCATCAGTGTTCGGTAAACCACCAAGCCCACGGTTCGCTAATAGCCGTTCACTGATAACTGAACGCTGGGTACTTGACCTATGCCTCGTGTCCGCACCGAACCCTTAGCCTTCTTCCTCACGCTCATTGCCGCGTTGTTGCTGTTACTCCATCAATTCAATTTATTGCAGCCTTTCGAGAACATCGTCATCGCCTTTTTCTCGCCCTTACAGGATGGATTAAGCGAAGCTTTGAGCGATGTGAACAGCGCCTTCGGCGGCTTTCGTGACGCGCAAGAATGGCGCAAAAAATACGAAGAGCGACAAGCCATCGTGGATGAGTTGCTCGTGGAGAATGCGCGCCTGCGCGAAAAGGAAAAAGAGAACGGCGAGCTGCGCGAGCTGTTGGGTTTTCGCCTCGCCAATCCAACGTATCGTTACCAAGCCGCCGACGTGATTGGGCGCGACCCCAATCCGCTCGTGCGTTACGTCATCATTGATCGGGGTTCGATAGATGGTCTCGCCAAAAACATGCCCGTCATCTCCGCGCGCGGACTCGTCGGGCAAATCAGCGAAGTCAATCTGCGTTCAGCCAAAGCCATGCTCATCACCGACCTGGCGAGCTCGGTGAATGCCATCTCCCAAGAGACGCGCGCAACCGGCATCGTGCAAGGCGATTTGAGCGGCGCGTTGTTGATGCGCTTCATCCAGCAGAACGAAAAAATCGAGAAGGGTAACATCATCCTCACGTCGGGCTTGGGCGGGCGTTTCCCCAAACGCTTGGTGATTGGGCAAGTGCAAGCCATCAAAGCGCGCGACGTGGACATGTTTCAGACCGTTGAGCTGCGCCCCTCGGTGGACTTCAACACGCTCGAAGTCGTGCAAGTCATTCTCAATTTCACGACAGGCGAATAGCGCATAGCGAACAGTGGATAGCGAATGGCGATTCGCCATCCGCCATTTGCCATTTGCCCTCCGCTATCTGCCATTTGCCATCGGCTATCGGCTATCCCACAATGTCCGTGTATGTTGTATTCCCTCTATTTGCTGTGCTTGCCATCTTGCAATCGTCGCTGTTGGCGCGGCTTGATGTGAGTGGCCTGTATCCCAATGTGACGTTGCTCACAGTGATCGCATGGGGCTTGTTGCGTGGCCCCCGCGAGGGGTTGTGGTGGGGATTCGTCGGCGGCTTGTGTTTGGATTTTGTCTCGTCTTTGCCGTTTGGATTTCATGCGTTCGTTTTGACATGGGCAGGCTATCTGTCAGGGTTAGGTGAATCGCACCTTTTTCGTTCTAATGTCGCCCTGCCTGTCTTTTTTGTCGTCTCGCTTTCGCTCGGTTACGCGCTCGCGCAAATGCTGGCGCTACAATGGCGCGGCGCACACTTCGCTTGGCTGGACGTGACCTTGACTATTGTATTGCCTACACTTGCCCTAAATCTGTTGACAGGGCCGCTCGTCTTTTTTCCATTGCGTTGGCTGAACCGACGCACGGGGCGCGAACAATTAGGTTGGTAACTGCGCGTTGTGAAACAGACCCTCCCTCCCTCTGCTGCCTCAGCCGGTTGTAGCCTCACACTGGTGGTGTTGGCGTTGTCCCTCGTCGGTCTGCATCCCTTCGCCTACACCTCACTCGCCACTTCATTCGACGGGTTGTTGCATCTCTATCGTCTCGTCGAGCTCGAACACCTTTTGTCGCAAGGCGTCCTCTTTCCGCGCTGGGCGCCCGATTTTATTTTCGGCTTCGGCTACCCGATCTTCAACTTCTACGCGCCTCTTGCCTATTACCTGACCGTGCCGTTGCATTGGCTGGGCATCTCCTTCGCAGATAGCGCAACCCTTTTCTTCATTGCGTGCACCCTCGCTGCCGGCTTGGCAATGGCTCTGTTAGCGCGCACGCTATATGCCAACACACACGCGAGCCTCGTCGCAGCCATCGCTTACATCTACGCGCCCACGCACATCTACGACAATTTTTATCGCAGCGCGTGGGGCGCGGTGTTAGCGTATGCCATCGTCCCCTTTTGCTTGTGGGCTTTGTGCCAATGGCGCCATGCGCCCCGCACACGCTATCTGGCATGGCTCGCGCTTGGCATCGCAGCGCTGCTGCTCGCGCACAATGTCTCCGCGCTCTTGGCGCTGCCACTGATTAGCCTTGTTGCATTCGCGCTCATGCTAAAGCAAGAAGCAAGAAGCAAGAGCGAATTTCTTTCTTCTTCCTTCTTTCCTCTCTGCGCCATCACATTAGGGCTTGCTCTCTCTGCCTTCTTCTGGGTGCCCGCGTTCGTCGAAACGCAATATATTCAGACCTGGCGTTTGACCATCCCGCCCGATTTCGACTTCCGCAATCATTTCTTGTCCATCGCCGATTGGTTCGCATGGCCCGCCCCTGCCGCAGTCGGACGTATCAACCCCGACCTCGTGAACACAGCAGGCACAGCGCAATTGGCGATCGCATTGTGTAGCATCTTCGTCGGCGGCGGCATGAGTATAAAAAGAAGAAAGAACAAAGCACAAAGGGTTGCGTGGCCAGGCTCGGTCCTTCTTCTTTCTTCTTTCTTCGCATTGATATTGTCCATCGCACTTTACATGACCCTGCCACAATCCGCCTGGTTATGGGAACGCATCAGTCTGTTACCCTCACTGCAATTTCCCCATCGCTTTCTGACCATCGTCGCATTGTGCTGCGCCGTGTTGAGCGCCGCGTTTATTGTGATGGTGCCCGAACGCTGGCGCATGGCGACCAGCGTCAGTATCTGCGCGTTATTCGTCATTCAGGCGGTGCCGTTCTTGTATCCGCGCCGCTTACCTGCCGTCAACCCCAATCCGACGGTAGCCGATGCGTTGTGGCATGAACGCAAGACGGGCGCGCCCGGCACAACGGCCAGCGGCGAGTACTTTCCAATTTGGGTGAAAGCCACGCCGCGCTCATCGCCCTTTGAAGAGGTCATCATCAATGGCGAAAATCCACAACGCTTTGACTCGCGTTCGTTGCCGGCAGGCGGCAAAGTGTTGCAAGCAGACGCCGAGCCACTCGCCTTTCGTCTCACGGTTACGTCACCTGCGCCTTTTCGCGCCACCTTCCGTCACTTCTACTTTCCCGGCTGGCAAGGCTATGTCAATGGCGCACGCGCGCCAACGAAACCCAGCGACCCTCAAGGCTTCTCGACGTTTGACGTGCCAGCCGGCGAAAATCACATCGCGCTTATCTTTGAGTCCACCCCTATCCGAAACCTGGGCGCGACGATCTCGCTCATGGCGTTGGTCGTTAGTATTGGCTATTCGATATTGCAGCTTAGAGATTGGCGATTGGAAATTGAAAATTGGAGGCGCCGCTTCGCCGTCTGCAATTCGCAATTCGCAATTCGCAACCCGCAATCCACAATTGCCAATTACCAATTACTCATTACTCACCCCTCATTACCTTACCTCATGCTCGGCGCCGCCTTGTTCCTCCTCAAGCTCGTTTTCCTCGACCACTACGACACCCCGTTGCGTGTAGCCTTTGACGGTGTGAGCATTCATGGATTACAATACCCCCGCTCGATTGACCTGAGTGGGCAGGTCATCTGGCATGGTTACACCTTGCAACAGCGCGCACAGGACTTTGACCTGACGTTGTATTGGCAAGCGCAACAACCCTTAGAAACCATCTATTCGTCTTTCGCGCATCTCATTGACGAACACGCCAATCTCTACGCGCAAAAAGACAACCTACATCCGGGCGCAGCGCCGACGACAACTTGGCGACCACGCGAATACAATGTTGACCGCCACGTGATTGAAGTGCCAGCAGGCACGCCGCCCGGCGAATACTGGATCGAAGTGGGTCTGTATGATCCGCACACGGGGGCGCGGTTACTGCGCGTCAATCCCCCTTTCGGTGAACCGCCTGACCGTATGCTAATCGGGCCCCTGACATTGACTGTGCCATCATCTCTCCCAACCATCGCAGACTTGCAGATCAAGCAACCGCTTGAAAAGTCTTGGCACCACGGTGTGACGCTGCTAGGGTTGAGCGCCGAGCAAACGCGCTTACCCGCCGACGATTTTTTGCGTGTGGCATTGTTCTGGCGCGCGGATGTTTCTGCGCTTATTCCACTCACCATGACATTACGCCTTGCAGATGCGCAAGGCAAAACAGCCGCATTACAGCAAAGCCAACCCTCCAACAACCGCTATCCCACCACACGCTGGCAACGGGGCGAACTGGTGCGCGACAATCGCGCACTCTGGATTCCCAAGACCCTACCCAATGGCGCATATCACTTGCAGCTGCAGCTGGATAGCGCTGAGACATGGTTTGAGTTGGGAGTATTTAGTCGCTAGTCGCTAGCCATTAGTCACTAGCGACTAGCGATTAATGACTAACGACTAATGACTCGCAACTAACCGATGAAGTTCCGCATCTTCCGCTTGATCATCCTCTTGAGCTTTGGGGTGATCGCGTTTCAGTTGTTTCAATTACAAATCGCAGCGGGCGACCAATATCGCCGTCTAGCTGACCGCAACCGGTTTCGTATCTTGTCCGAAGACGCGCCACGCGGCGTCATCTATGATCGCAGCGGCGCAATTCTCGCGCGCAACAACCCGAATCATTCTATCGCGGTTGTGCCTGCCGACCTGCCCGAAGACGCCGTCCAACGCGACAAGGTGTATCAGCAGCTCGCTAAACTGCTGAACATTCCCATTCACACGCGACGCATCATCCCCAGCCTCGGCGATGGCGTGCGCACCGCTCCACCCGAATACGAGAAGGGTATCGCGCAGCAGGTCGAGGAGAATCGGTTCAATCCATTCGGCTATGTCGTCATCAAACCTAACGTCACGCGCGAAATCGCCAACATCATCGAAGAAATGCGTCCCGATTTGCCGGGGGTGCATGTGCTGCGCGAGCCATCACGCACTTATCCCTTCAAAGAAAATCTGGCGCATCTGTTAGGCTACATGGGCGGCATCCCAGCCGACCAGCTCAAAGACTATCAAGAACTAGGCCGCGGCTACGAACTAACGGATAAGGTTGGGCTTAGTGGTCTCGAATACACCTTTGAAGGCGAACTGCGCGGCGACAAGGGCTTGAAGCTGCTGGAAGTAGATGCGAGTGGGCGCGAAATCCGCACCGTCGCCACGCAAGACGCAGCGCCTGGCAGGAATCTGGTGCTAACGCTCGACATGGCTTTACAAAACGCCGCTATCGAAGCGTTGAAGAAACAACTGAACTCGCCACGCTCGTTGAGCAAAAGCGGCGTCGTGATTGCCATGAATCCAAACACAGCCGAGATTCTCGCGCTGGTTTCCTGGCCCAGCTACGACAACAACTTGTTTGCGAATGGCATCTCGACTCAAGATTATGCGCGCTTGCTCAACGACCCATTGTTACCCTTATTCAACCGTGCGATTAGCGGCGAGTATCCCTTAGGCTCAATTTTCAAAATCGTGCCTGCCTCCGCCGCACTGCAAGAAGGCATCGTGGACGTCTCTACGGGCATTCTGGATGCGGGCGTGATGTGGGTGCCGAACAAATTTTATCCCAACGAGCCGCGTCTTGCCCAACCCTTCTATGGTTGGAATCGTCAAGGCTTAGGCTTGATGAATGTCACTAGCGCATTGGCGTGGTCGTCAGACATTTATTTCTATCAAGTCGCCGGCGGTTATCAAGATTTCAAAGGCTTAGGGTTGCCAAAACTGGTGGAATATTCAGGCTATTACGGCTTCGGAAAACCCACAGGCATCAGCTTGCCCGGCGAGGCGAGCGGCTTGTTGCCAAGCGACCGCTGGAAACGTTTAACGTACGGGCAATCATGGCTAACGGGTGACACCTACAACATGGGCATCGGGCAAGGCTTCTTGCTCGGCACACCGTTGCAAATTTTGAACGCCACGGCCGCCGTCGTGAATGGCGGCACGTTACGCAAACCGTATTTGGTGCGCGCCATCGCCGATGCCAATGGACGCATTCTCAAAGAATTTCAACCCGAAATCATCCGCAAAATTCCTGTGTCGCCAGAAAATCTAGCCATCGTGCGACAAGGCTTGCGGATGGTCGTGACCGAAGGCACAGCGCCCAAAATCAATTTGGCGGATGTGAAAGTCGCCGGCAAGACAGGCACAGCCGAATATCCCGGCAAACGTGATCGGCGGGGCTTCCTGCCAACGCACGCATGGTTTACCGCATTTGCGCCGTACGACGATCCACAGATCACACTCGTCGTGTTCATCGAAGGCGGCGGTGAAGGTTCACAAGTCGCAGTACCAGTCGCGGCAGAGATTTTGCGCGCTTATTTCCGCTTGCCGAAAGATTCGCCGCTTGCGACTGAACCCGACCCCACGGTGCGCGGCGCAGCCACACCTATCATTCCCATCAACACCGCCAATACACCCATCACCGAGTCGCCTCAAGCAGGCGCACGCGCACCATACAAGCCACCCGACGCGCCCAAAACTTTCAAAGTGAGAATCCTCGCGCAAGAAACATGGAGCCCATCACTGGCCGGGGTGTTCGGTTGGGTGCGTGACCGCGATGGACGGCCCCTCGCCAACATGACGCTCGCCATAGACGGCGGCGGCAACGTGCTATCGCGACAAATCACCGATGCGAATGGATGGTTCAAATACGATTTGATGAGCTATGACGCCTCGCGCGAATGGCACGTGCGACTCGAAGGCATCGAAGGCGCAGAACTCTTGACATTGAAAATTCAGCCAAGCACGAAATATACGGTTTTATTTTACGAAGAGTGACGTAGTAATGGGTCATTAGTCATTAGTCATTAGTCATTAGTAATTCTGATAGCTTACAATTACCAATGACTAATCCCCTATTACTAATCACATGAAAAGTGAATCCAGTCTCGTCGCCATCAAAGGAGCCAAGCATGGCTTGACCATCACGCTCCACGACGGCGATGTGCCTGCGGTGTTAGCCGAGTTGGCAGAACGGCTGGCACGCACGGCCTCCTTCTTCAAAGGCGCCCAAGTGACGCTCAATGTCGAGCATCCTACATTTGGGGCAGTTGATTTGCAGGCGGTCAATACACTCCTGCGGCGTTACGATATTACGCTTCGCAGGCTCACCACGCGCAATCACGAACTCACCGCGGCAGGCGCCACGTTGGACATTGTGGTTGAGCCACCTGAGGTCAATGGAGATTCTCAGCCTATGGCACGCACACCCCGTACCGAAACCCAAGCCGCGCCACCCAAAGTCGAGGCGCAAGCCGCGGCCCTCTTGAAGCCTGTTGCGCCGCGCCACGAGACCCAA
>CAZDYP010000188.1:0-9264 GCA_964509505.1 uncultured Anaerolineae bacterium
TGCTTGTATTCGCTCGCCAATGCGATATCCGCTCGCGTACGATCTTGCAAACCCTGATACACGCCTGCTGTGCCAAACCCGACGACGATGGCGACGAGCCATAACGCCATGAAGATGATCATGCTCGCATACAGCCAAAATGGATCTTCACGCCAACTCCGTGGCGTGTTGATCGGGCGGAAGATGATTTGCTGCCTCGGTTGGTTGAGCGTGGCGACGGGACGTTTTGCAGGCAGCTTGAGTGACGAGCCGCTCGTCCGCGCAGCAGGTGTGGTCAGACGTGGTTGGGATGTAGTGGCTTGATTCGCTGCCACAGGCAATTGCGGTTTGGACGGCGCTTGTCCGTTCTTTGTCTTTTTGACGATGGGCAAGGTAGGTTGCGATTGCGCTGCTGATGACGGCGCAGCAATTGGCGTGGGCGGGGTTGTCTCTGGCGAAGGGTTGACCGTCGGCGTTTGGGCTGGTAGGGTTTGGGGCGTCACGGCGCCAGCTGGCTTGGGTAACGACGCCGACGAAATGGGCTTATTTGCTGCAGGGGTGTCTGTTTTCTGTTGTGGTGGTTGTGTGGGGACACGGAGTCCCGTTTGGCTTTGATCTTTGAGGTATGCGCCACACTTCGGGCAAAAATCATAAGTGCCACGTGACATGGCGCCACACGCTTTACAGTGCATGAATCCTTCTCTACATAGGCGCTAGGCGTTAGCCGCTAGTCGCTAGCGCCTAACACTAATGACTAGCGCCTAGCGGCTAGCGACTAATGTCCACCGCTCGCTCCACATCAAGCTCATGGTGGGTGTCAATGTTATGTCGTCTTCGTGCCAAAACGTCTTATTCGGTCCGCCCCACAGCTCGAAGTATTGTGAGTCGCCGTCAGTATAAGAACGATCAGGAAATTGCAGACCAAACGCAAAGAGTTTCACACCTGCTACTTTGTCGGCAGGGAATGCGCGCAGGAGCCCCAATTTGCTTCGCGGATTGTACGCGCTGACAGATTGTCCATTCAAATCATTAGCAAACACGCCTAACCAACTTTGCCAAGTGCGATACGCACCCAAGTTGATGCCTTGATAGATGGGCCACGTCATCGTTTGTTTTTCGCGCGGCAACCGCTGGTCGCCCGTGCTGTGCACCGTCACCGAGTTTGTTGGCAACACGAACTCCGTGTCAGGCGACATCGTCGCCGTTCCCAACGTCAGCATCGCATTCAACCAAAACTGGATACGCATCGGGCGCGCAGTTGGGTTGTGCAATTGCGCCGTGAGCGTCCACGACGGCTCGCCACGGCGCAAGGTTACGATGATGGTCGTTTGCAAGCGATTAGCTGCATCCGCATCGCGCAACGTAATCCTTGCCGTTTCACTCTCAACCTGCGTGCGATACGACCACACACTGCCCCACTCGTAGCCATGCTCTTGCACAGGCACGGCCCACTCCATGCCGCCCACCGCCAACCACCAATTTTTGTCGGACTCGAACGGTCCCCAACGTGACGGCTTGACGACAGGATTGTTATAGAAGATGGGTTGCTGTGTCGGTTTATAATAGGCTTGATACAAGCGCCCGCCCAATTCGGGCAAGAACACCAAATCCAGCAGCTCATTCTCCACGTGTACTGCTTTGAACGCTTGTCGCTGCGGCGCTTCTTTGGCGGCTTCATAAGCCGCACGGTTCAATGTCGCAAAGGGCACACCCGTATTTGTATCTATGCTCCAGGTCAAGTGCTTCGCATACGGATACACCAACAAATTGAGCGTCTCTTCTTGTATCCGCACCCCCGCCCGACCGTCCGAGCTCGCCGTTACAGGCGGTGTGGGATGCGCAACCGTCGTGCGCGGCGTGGATGATGATGCCCGTGTGGGCATTGTCAATGGGTATGCGGCAGATGGCAGCGGCGATAGGGTGGGCGTGATGAGGGGTTGTGTCGTTGGCAGTCTCGTTGGCAAGGGGGTGGCAGTCTCGTTAGCAACCAATGACACAACCGTTGGGCGCGAAATCGCAGCTGATGGCGTTGGTGTGACATTCATCGCACACCCCAGACACCATATCCCCAAACAGGCGACGAAAACCCCTGTCCTAAGCCGTTGAGCGCATGGCACGATGGGAGATTATCGGAGAAATTCACGCATTGGTCAAAAGCCATTATAGAATGGTTATGACAAGTTACGGTGATACCGTAAGGTATTTTCTTTAACGTCAAGGCGGGATAAGGTTGCGGGTGATTGAACATCACGCCGACTCACTGCGAAACCCGCCTGCGCAGGTTCAGCGCCAGCCGACGGAGGTCGGCTGGGCGCGGCATTGCGCGCGCATTGCCTTCGCTGTGGCTTATCCCGCATTCACGTTTCTTTAGATCACAAACCACATCGTAAAAGTGATATGACCAGTGGGCTGTGTTATAATCTCGCCTAGTAAAAACAAAAGACCCGTTAGCAATCAGCAATGGGTCTTTTATTACCCAATCATAGATTGACAGGAGTTGAGCCGATGTTCAAAAAATTCACCCCCTTGTGCGCGTTGTTAGTTATCGCATTGACCACCAGCGGTTGCTACTTCAACGAGGTTGTCAATACCAACGAAGTCGCTGTTAAGACCGATGGTGGGCGTATCGTGGATTGCGTCGGGCCGGGCGTCCATACTGATTTGTGGATTTTTGCTGGACTGAACAGAGTGCCTACCTCAGCCTTGACGTTCTCGGTTGCCGATAAAGAAGTCGCCACCAAAGACACACAGCTCGTTGGCATCGAAATCACCGTGCAGGTCAAACGCCAAACCAATTGCGACAACCTCAAAAATTTGCTGACCAATTGGAGCAGCATTGCCACGAATGATACGCGTTTGCAAGAAACGGTCAGCGCTATCGTCAGTCAAGGCATCAAGATCGGCACGCGCTCCTTTACGTTGGAAGAGCTCCTCGACGACCGCGATGGCTTGGCGCTCCAAATCAAAAATGCGTTAGTGCCAGAAGCGTCCAAGTTCTCCGTAGAAGTTATTGCGATTGCGGTCAAAGACGTGCAGATTGACCCCGCGTATGCCAACGTCCTCAAAGAGAAGGCATTGCTCACAGCGAAGATTGACGCTGCCAAACGCCAACAAGACCTCATTCGCCAAGAGTCGCTCAATCGCCAGCTGGAGCAAGATCAACGCGCGACCGAGCTCACCAAACAGCTCATCGCCGAGCAAGCCAAGAGCAACGTCGAGCTCGAAATCGCCAGCCGCGAAGGTCGCGTCATTGACGCCCGCAACAAAATCTACGCGACGAATCCTGCCGCACTCGAATTGAGACGCCTCGAATTGTTGAAGGACGTGCTAGGCAGTCGCTCCGTCATTTACATGATTCCGCAAGGCACGAGCCTCAACGTGATTCTCGGCGAACTGTCGGGCGGCATTGTGCCCATCAGCCCTACTGTGCCAACCAGATAATATAAGAAAGTGTTTTGAAAATATAAGAGCGAGACCCTAATGGTTTCGCTGGCAAGCACCAAAGCATTTCACGCAGGCTGTCTGCGCAACTGGTGAACCCGCTTCGCCAGAAAAACCTTTAGGGTCTGAATTTCAAAACACTCGCTAAGGCAAGATTGTAATTTGCTCCAGCAACGAGGAGACTCATGATTCGCATTGGTTGGATTAGCGACACCCATCTCGGACGCACGGGCATTGGACAGTGGAACAACCGCGAGCTGTACGACGAAGCGCCGCGCGTCGTCGCCGAGTTCTTGCAAAAGGCTGCTGCGCGCCAAGTTGACCTCATCGTGGTCACAGGCGACGTGACCGATCGAGGCACGCCCGAAGCGTTTCGCATAGCGCGCGCCGCCTTTGCCGACGCGTGCGCGCCCGTGCATTTCATGGCGGGCAACCACGACAAAATCCAAGACGAGCGGCTTTTCACTGCCTGGCTATCAAATGGTCAGCGTAGCGAGACGGGCTGCTGGAGCACGAACGTCAACGGCTATCATTGCGTCTATCTTGATTTTCCGCGCACAGGCAAGACGTATGAGTTTCCCGACGCACATCTTGCCTGGTTGCGCGCCGACCTCGACGCGCAGCGCCAACTGTTCACGTTCATCTTCGGACATTATCCGTTGCTGCCCTACCCTGACGGCGGCAAAGCCTTGAATCGCAACGACCCTTACACAATGGAGGAACGCGCCGACATGCGCGAGCTCATCAGCCAACATCCGCAGGTGGTTGGCTACTTCAGTGGACATCACCACTATCAAGCCGTGCGACGCATTGGGCATTGGGTGCATGTCGTCGGCGCGGCGGCGATTGAGTATCCGATGCTGTATCACTGGTTGGAGTTCGACGGGCAGACGTTGCGGATGCAGTCTGAACCTTTTTCGGAGGAAGCGGCACGCGCGGCTTCATTAGTGGCAGGGCAGGAATGGGCTGCAGGTATAGAATCAGATTGCCGTTTTGAGGTGACTTATGTCTCTCCCTCCACTCGTTGACGAAATCAATCTACAAAAATATCTCAGCAACGCTGGGTGGGGCGACGCGCCCATACGCGCCGAACGCATCGAAGCGGGTCACTCGAACCTGACGTTTCTCATCACGCATGGAAAAAAATCCTACGTGTTGCGTCGCCCACCGCGCCCGCCGTACCTGCCGACGGCGCACGATGTCTTGCGCGAGCATCGCATCATCTCCGCGCTCGCCCAGACGACGTTCCCCGTGCCGCGCCCCCTCCTCGCGTGCGACGATCCCAACGTGATTGGCGCGCCGTTCTATTTGATGGAGCGCGTGAACGGCGTCGTCATTTGCACTCAAATCCCGCCACAATTCGACGCGCGGCCCGACCGCCGCGCCATTGCCGACGAAGTGATTCGCACACTCGTCGCTTTGCACGCCGTTGACTACAATGCCATCGGTCTCGACAATCTCGGCAAGCCCGAAGGCTACATCGCGCGGCAAGTCAAGCGTTGGATGGGACAGCTCGACGGCGCGCGCACCCGCGACATTCCTGAGCTGAGTGCAGTGGGCGCATGGCTGCAAGCCCATATCCCAGAATCGCCTGCCGCCACACTGGTGCATGGCGACTATCGCATTGACAACCTGATGTTCGCGCCACAGTCGCCGCCGCGCGTCGTCGCCGTGCTCGATTGGGAGATGTCCACCTTGGGCGACCCATTAGCTGATCTTGGTTACTTGTTGTCGTTCTGGCGTGAAGCAGGCGAAGCCCCCGCCACACCACTGCCCGACGACATGGGCGATGTCACAGCACAAGCAGGCTTTCCCACGCGCGCGGAAATCGCTGCGCGCTATGCAGAACTGAGCGGACGCCAAGTCACCAACCTCACGTTCTACATCGTCCTCGCTATTTGGAAGCTTGCCATCTTACTCGAAGGCAGTTACAAACGCCATCAATTAGGCACCACCGACGACCCGTTCTTCGCGTTGCTCGGCGACGGCGTGCCAGCACTAGCTCGACGCGCGAAAGAAATGATTCAAGATACATGATGCAAGATAAGCTATGCGTCCTGCATCTTCACACAACCATGACCGAACCATCCCCTTTCCTCACCCGCCGCGAAGGCGCTTGTGAAATTTTTTTGATTCGACACGGCGACGCGACGCCTGAAGTGAATGGCTTCATCGCCGACCATTACGACCATCAACCGTTGAACACACGCGGACGACAACAAGCTGCCAGACTTGCCGCACACTTGAAAGACATCGAGTTCGCCGCGCTGTATAGCAGTCCCCTCATTCGATGTGTTGAGACGATACAACCACTCGCTGCCGCCAAGAGCATGACGTTCACGCTCGCGCCCAACGCGCGCGAAATCATGCACGACGCCGACGCGAAGCGCACGAATGGCCAAAACGCTTCGGATTACGTGGGCGCGTTTCAGGACGGCGGCGCGCGCATCGGCGCGTATGCGATGAAGCATGGCACATTTGACGGCTTGCCCGGCGCAGAGCCGCGCGCACGATTTCGCGCCCGTGTGCGCGACGCGATTGATGGGCTCGCCGCGCAACATGCGGGGCAGCGCATCGCCGTCGTTGCGCACGGCGGCGTCATCAACGTCTATGCGGCCGTCGTGCTTGGCTTAGAGCGCGACTTCTTCATGCCCATTCGCAACACGGCTATCAGCGTGATGCGCATACACGGTGAGCGACGGATGTTGGTGACGTTGAACGATGTGTGCCATTTGCGCGAGATGCATACCACATAGACTGGACAATCTGCTAAGCAACATGCGCGAGGCAGCGCATGAGCGTCAATCCTACATCATCCTGATACCTGAGTAACTAACACTTACTTGGTTTTAGCCTTGCGAAGGTTGGTAGAGACATAGCTGCACGCCATCCAGTCAACTTTCGCAAGGCTTGTGACACGAAAGTGTTAGTGACTCATATCCTGATACTTGATCTATGGAGGGGTTCTTATGCATGAGCAGTCGCAGATCGTTTCAGCTAAGATTCATCCTGCCATCGGCGTCGCGCGCGTGGGCAACAGCCCTGAGTATTTCTTAGGGCCCGAAATTCCCGGCGTGCGCCCGACGGGGCCGTTCCGCGACGCGGAGGGACGCATCAAACGCCAAGCGGTGCGTTATCGCGTCTTCGGCTACGACGCTCAAGGGCGAGCGGTCAAAGAGCTCACCGCGCGCGACGCCGACATTACGTGGACGGTGCATGTGACAAATGGCAAAGCGGCGTCGCAGTTCAGCGGCCTGCGTGACAAAAAGAAAATCAAACGCCGCAACCGTAAAGTGAAGAATCGCGCCGAGCTCATCATTGACCCCGGTCCGCGTTCCATCCGTGGGCGCAATCAATCCGCGTCTTTTGATGGCGGCAAGTTCCGCAGCCTCATAGTGCCGCTCGGCCGTATGTTCACCGAAGATGATGAGGAGGCGCGCTTAATCGTGTTGGGCGGGTTCGGTCAATCGGCCTGCGAGCCAAAAGGTGCGCCTGTCGAGGATTACGAGAGCAACGACTACTGGCACGACGACACCTCTGATGGTTCGGTGTCGGCGCAAGTCACGTTGAAAGATGGGCGCGCATTGCCGACATTGGGCGCGTGGTTCGTCGTCGCGCCGCCCGACTTCGCGCCTGCGATTGATCCAATTGTGACGCTCTACGACTTGCTCTACGACGCCGCAATTCGCCAACTGGGCATGACGCCGCTGCGCCCGCGCCCCTCGTTCACTCATGACATCGCGCCTATCTTGCAGCGCATGGTGGATATGGGCTGGGTCAATCAGGGCGTGGCTGACCACCACACCTACTTCGCGCGTGTCTGGGCGCGCCTCTGCGACAATTCGGAAGCAGCCAAAGGCATGCGCGCGAGCATCTTCAACCGCCTCCGCCATCCGAGCTCGCCGCGTCAAGCCGAGGGGCGCGACGGCAAGAGTCGTATGCCGAAGATGCACGGCGATTACGGTGAGGGCAGTTTCCTCACACTGACGCGCACGCAGTACGAAATGATGCGCCAATGGTACGAGGGCAACTTCGATGCGGATTGGAATGGCAAACCAGAACCAGCCCATGAGATTACGCCTGAGGGGCTGGACCGCGCCGTGACCGAAGCGTGCGTCGGCGCGCCATTCTTTCCCGGCATTGAGGTGAGCCGCTTGCTCGTGCGGAGCTCGTTGTTCATTGAGCCCTTCCGTATAAACCATGCAAAGGTGAGGCCCGGCGATGTGACGAAGGGCATGGCTGTGCCGTGGCAAGCCGATTTCTACGACTGCCATCAGCGCGACGAATCACTGCCATGGTGGCCTGCGCAGCGCCCCGATCATGTGTTGAGACAGGTCGGCGACGCCGAGCGCGTGAAATGGGAGCGCGGCGTTGGCGATTACAAAGACATGGTGAAAAAGTGGCACCTCATGGGCTACGTCTTGCGCGAGGGTGACCAGTTCGTCGAGAAAGAGCGCTTGCTGCCAGAGCCGAAGAAGCGCGGCAAAGGCAAGGCGTAAAATCCAACACGAAGGCACGAAGATTACAAAGGACACAAAGTCTGCTTTTCATTTCTTTGTGTCCTTCGTACCTTTGTGTTTAAATCGTTCACGCTTACCAGCATGTCTGCGATAAAAAAGGTGGATGCCGTGATTGTCGGCGGCGGGCCTGCGGGCATGGCGACGGCGTTAGGGTTGGTGCGCGCCGGACATTCAGCCGTTGTCGTCGAAAAGTCACGCTACGATGGGGTGCGGATTGGCGAGACGTTGCCGCCGAATGCGCGCGCGCCATTGACGCAGCTCGGGGTGTGGGAGCGGTTCGAGCGCGAAGGGCACGCGCCTGCTTATGGCATTCGCTCCGCGTGGGGACAAAGCGAGCCCTTCACCAACGACTTTATCTTCAACCCTTACGGCAATGGTTGGCACGTTGACCGCAGACGGTTCGATGCGCTGCTCGCCGACGCAGCGTGCGAGGCGGGCGCAAACGTGCACCAAGGCGCACAACTCACCTCATGCGAGCAAGATGCCCAAGGGCATTGGCGTATCGCGCTCATGTGCGCCGACGAACCGCACACCTACACCACACGCTTGCTCATAGATGCAACAGGGCGCGCTTCGACTATCGCGCGGCGACAGGGCGCGCAGCGTCTCGCGGTGGATAGGTTGGTGGGCATCTTCGGTTTCTTCACACCCTGCCCCCTCCACGCCAACGCAGACTCACTCACCCTGATTGAAGCTGTCGAAGATGGTTGGTGGTACTCAGCGCGGTTGCCCGATGCGCGTTTCGCGGTCGCGTATCTGAGCGACTCCGATTTGATTGCAAAGCTGACGGGTCTGAGAGACCGCTCAGGGTTTGCGCGGCAGCTCCAACGCGCGCCCCACACACATGCGCGCCTTGTCACTTACGCGCTTGAAGCGACGCCGCGCCTCGTCGGCGCGCAGAGCTATCGCATGTCGCCAGTCGTCGGGCGCAACTGGCTCGCTGTCGGTGACGCCGCGCTGGCCATGGATCCGTTGTCGGGGCAAGGCATCTATCACGCGCTGCGCATGGGACTGCGTGCAGCGCAAGCGATTGGCGAACAACTCGCGGGCAAACCGGCAGCGCTCGTTCAGTATGCAACACACATGGACGAATCGTTCAATCAATACCTGCGCACCCGCGCCGCCTATTATAAAGAAGAACAGCGCTGGCCGCAGGCGGCGTTCTGGCAACGACGGCGCTTAACCGTATAAGATTTTTCTGAGGATTGAGATTCAGCTGCTCGGCTTGCTCCAATTGCTGCGCGATGGGCAACCTCTCAACGTCACGCGCCGCAAGAGTCGCGCGCTCCTCTATTATCTTGCCGCGCACGCCCAACGGTTTGCG
>CAZDYP010000189.1:0-9238 GCA_964509505.1 uncultured Anaerolineae bacterium
GGCGTGTTGCTCGCCATCGTCCTCACCGTTCCTCTTGGCGGTTTTCTCATCTCGTTCTTGCTCCGTCCCAAACGTGATTACGCGCTCAAGCGCCAAACCTACGAATGCGGTCTCGAAACGTTCGGCGACACGTGGGTGCAATTCAAAGTTCAGTATTACCTCTTCGCGCTCATCTTCGTCGTGTTCGACATCGAAACGATCTTCATCTACCCGTGGGCGGTTGTCTATCGTCAGGTCGGTTTGTTCGCGCTCATCGAGATGCTCGTCTTCATCGGCATCCTCATCGTCGGCTTGGCGTATGCGTGGCGCAAAGGCACGCTGCGCTGGATCTAGCTCATGTTAGATTTTAGATTTTTGATTGGGCAGATGATCTACAGTCGAAAATCTAAAATCTAAAATGGATTAATGTATGGACCTTCAAATCATCATAGACTTCATCTATTTGCCATTTGCCGTGTTTGGCGCATGGCTAAAACCGTGGCTTATCTACTTGCTCGTTGACAGTCTTGGCGCGCCTGCGTGGGTCGCCGAATTGATCATGTATGTCATTGGCGTCAGCGTCGTCGTCATCTTTGCTACGCTGACGATGATGTTCTTGACGTGGCTGGAACGCAAGGTCATCGCGCGCATTCAAGACCGCGTGGGGCCGAACCGCGTCGGCAAGTTGGGCTTGTTGCAACCAGTCGCCGACATGGTAAAGCTCTTCACCAAAGAGCTCATTGTGCCGACCAACGCCGACCGCGTGGTCTATTTCCTTGCGCCCGCGATTTTCGTCATGCCCGCGTTCATGGTCATGGCGGTCTTGCCCTTCGCCAAAGATGGCCAGCTCGCCGACCTCAACATCGGCTTCCTCTACATCGCCGCGATTGGCTCGACCTCCACGATTGGCTTGCTGATGGCGGGCTGGAGCTCCAACAACAAGTATTCGTTGCTTGGCGGGATGCGCGCCGTCGCGCAATTCGTCTCCTACGAAATTCCGCAAGTGTTGTCGGTCGTCGGCGTGTTGATGCTCGCCGGCACGTTAAAATTGGGGGCGATTGTCGAACAGCAATACGCGATTCCGTATTTCATCTTGCAGCCCGTCGCCGCGTTAATCTTTCTCATCGCGTCCATCTCCGAAGTGAATCGCACACCCTTCGACTTGCCCGAAGCCGAATCCGAAATCATCGCAGGCTATCAAACGGAATACGGCGCGATTGGCTTCGCGCTTTATTCGCTCGCCGAGTTCATCAACATGTTCGTCGTGGCGGCATTCGCAGCCACCCTGTTCCTCGGCGGCTGGAATTGGCCCAGCTGGCCCGCTTGGGGGCCTATCGTGCCAGGCTGGTTGGGCTTCATCCTCAAGTCGTACCTCTTAGTATTTGTGTTAATGTGGTTGCGCGGCACACTGCCACGCTTGCGCGTTGACCAGCTGATGGAATTCGCGTGGAAAGCGCTCGTACCATTGACGTTGGCAAACCTCTTGCTGACAGGCGTCGGACTCAGCATCGTTGACTTTTTCACGCAATGGTTCGAGGTCTGGGCGAAAGGCGGCACGCTGCTCATCCCCGTCGCGTGGGCTGTCGAAATCACGAAGGTCATCGTCTTCTTGTATTTGAACGGGTTGTTGGCGTCGGGCTTTCTGACGTTCTTCAAGTTGCCCAAACTCGAGAAGCGTGCGGTGGTGTTGGTCTCGCGCGCCAAAGCGGCTGTACCAACGGCATCGGCTCAGTAATAACCTATTCCCAACCTCACAGATTTTTGGAAACCTGTGAGGTTTATGCTGATTGAGGTCTGCATGGAATTTCTGCTCTTCTTCATCTTCGCTGCCATGACCTTGTTAGGCGGCATCTTCGTCGTCACGCTCCGCAATCTGGTGCGCTCAGTGCTGGCGATGATTCTCTCGTTTGTGGGCGTCGCGGGTTTGTATCTCACACTTGAAGCCGAATTTCTCGCGGCAATTCAAGTCTTGATTTACGTCGGCGCGGTTTCGGTGCTTGTGCTCTTTGCCGTCATGTTGACGCAACGCGTCGCCGATCCTTCACGTCCTGTCAACAATCATCAAGCATGGTTAGGCTTCACTGGCGCGCTCGGCATCTTCATCATCTTGTCTGCGACGCTCTCGCCTATCCAATGGCCCGCTTTGCCGACCCAAGACACTTCGACGATTGACAACTTGGGCAAGCAATTACTCGGCGCTTATGCGCTGCCGTTTGAAGTGGCGTCGGTCGTGTTGTTGGTCGCGCTCTTGGGCGCAATTATTTTAGCGCGTGACTAGAGTGGCTTTATCCTGACTGCAGACGAATGGGAGGTAGTGGTCAAGCCATACATGACATAGCATCCTGAGCTTGTCGAAGGAGGCGGGCGAATGGTCAAGCCCGCATGGTTCGACCAGCTCGCCCTGCTTGTATCATTTACCCTCTGACCACTATCGAATGAGAAAAACTTTAAACGGGTGAATCATGGTTCCTCTCGGTGGTTATCTATTTGTTGGCGCGGCGCTCTTCTCGCTCGGTTTGTATGGCGCATTGGCGCGGCGCAATGCCATTGCGATCTTGATGGGCATCGAGCTGATGCTCAATGCAGCAGCCATCAACCTTGTCGCCTTCTGGCGCTACGTCAACCCTGCCGAAACATTGGGCGGACAAGCGTTTGCAATTTTCGTCATCACGCTGGCGGCCGCTGAGGTCGCCGTCGGTCTCGCGCTGATCATCGCCATCTACCGCAACCGCGAAACGGTTGTAGTCGAAGACGTTGACATGCTCAAAGGTTAATCGGTATAGTCGCTGGTCGTTAGCCGCTAGTTGTTGTTGCTAATGACTAGCGACTAGCGACTCCAAGAAAGGCTTGATCATCGTGGATCTGTTTGACGAACGCCCCGGCTGTTTGGCCGGGCTCTTTCAACTGCTCATCATCTCCGCGCTCTTTGATTGGATGCAGGAGAACTTCGGCTTTGGTCGGGGCTGTTCGTGTATCAGCGTCGGCTGCGGGTTCATCCTGTTGAGTCTATTCGCGTGTATGATCTGTGGCGTGTTGACGAATACAGATTGGTTCTCGTTGTTTGGGCGTTGATGCGTTTCGCTTGTGATAAACTCAAGCCTGTCAAACCGACAGGCTCTTTTGCTTTATAGAGACACAAAAAGATCTCGCGGCTTTCCTGCCCCCGCGAGGTCTGAGCGGCTTATGAAACTTTCCGAATTGTTAGCGGCCTTGCCTGACGCCTCTATTCAAGGCGATATAGATGTAACCATCCAACGCATCATCAGCGACTCGCGCCGCGCGCAAGCAGGCGATGTGTTCGTCGCATATCCGGGCGTTAGCGTGGATGGCCGCACGTTCATCGCTGAAGCCATCGCACGCGGCGCATCAGCCATCATCATCGAAAATGAGGAGATAAAGGGAGATAAAGGGAGATTAGGGGAAATAAAGGAAATTACGGTCCCCTCATCTTCCCTAATTTCCCCTAATTTCCCTTTAGTGGTTGTGCAGAATGGCCGCGCCGCCCTCGCCCAACTCTCCGCTGCGTTGCACGGGTTCCCCGCGCGACGGATGACGATGATTGGCGTGACGGGCACCGACGGCAAGACGACGACAGCAACCTTGATTCGTTCGATTTTGCAAACGGCCGGACACCCGACGGGACTCATCAGCACCGTCGCTGCCTATATCGGCGAGCGCGAGTTGGATACGGGTTTTCACACAACGACGCCCGATGCGCCCGACGTGCAAGCCTATCTCGCGCAGATGGTCGCAGCCGATACACGCTATGCCATTGTCGAGGCGACCTCGTTTGGTTTAGCGCAACAACGGTTGGTCGCTTGCGATTTCGATGTCGCGGTCCTCACGAACATTACCCATGAACATCTCGACGGACATCATAACTCATTTGAAGAATATCGCGCGGCGAAGCGCATATTGTTCGAGGATGTCGCGCATAGTCCACGCAAAGACAACGCGCCCAAAGTCTCTGTGTTGAACGCCGACGATGCGTCGTATGCGGACTTCGCCGCTGTGCCCGCCGAGGTCCATCTCGCCTATGGTCTCACACGCCCTGCCGACATAACCGCCGAACACATTCAACACACGCCGCAAGGCTTATCGTTTGTCGTCCGGTGCGCAAAACCTCACAGGTTTTATAACCCTGGGAGGTCTGGGGTATTGATCGAGTCGCCGCTCATTGGCCGCTACAACGTCTCCAACATCCTCGCGGCAATGTGCGTCGCGCTATCGCAGAAGGTTCCTACCGAAGCGATACCAGAGGGCGTGCGTCGTGTATCCAGTGTGAGCGGGCGTATGGAACGCATGGATTGTGGACAATCGTTCACGGTCATCGTGGACTTCGCGCACACGCCGCAGGCGTTGGAGAATGCGCTGCAGACGGCGCGTGAGTTGACACACGGACGTGTGACCGTCGTGTTTGGTTGCGCGGGTTTGCGCGATTCATTCAAACGCCCCATGATGGGGGAGATTGCAGGACGTCTTGCCGACCACGTCATCATCACCGCCGAAGACCCACGCACTGAGTCGCTCGACGCCATCATGCAGCGCATTGCAGAAGGCTGTGAGCGCGTCGGCGGCAATTATACAAAAATTGGCGACCGCTACGACGCCATTGCGTTTGCGCTGCAGCACGCTCGCGCAGGCGACCTCGTCATCATCACGGGCAAAGGACACGAGCGTTCGATGTGCTTCGGCACGACGGAATATCCGTGGAGCGATCAAGAGGTCGTGAGGGAAATTCTGAAACGTGAAACGTGAGGCGTGAAGTGTGAGGCGTGAAGCGTGCTCAACGCATATAGCGTCTTCGCGGCAACGGACATCGCAGTGACGGTGTTGGTGTATTTGCCCATTGTTAATGCGTAATAAGACCTGCGAAGTTTCTGAAACCTCGTAGGTCTGGAGTGTAACCGCTATGAACGAACAACTTTTACAACTCGCTCAAAAATATAAACCACTCGGTCAGATCATGTTAGATGAGCTCTTGTTGTCGGCGGACGATGCGCTCAAGCTTGCCGACGATTTGGAGCGCATTGGTGCGCCGATTGCAGGCGTCAACTTTTGGTATTACGTGACGGTGCGCGACCAGCAAATTCTCGCGCAAGACCATCACGAGCTCAGCGTCAGCGATGCGATCTTGCAGGGCGAGAATCCTGTACAGGACAGCGTGGCGCTCGCAAAAAATTTTATTGGATTGCGCCCGCCACGCGCGACGTTCGTATCCATCATCGTGGACGCGCCTGAATGGGTGATGCGCAGTGAACCGTGAAAGGTGAAGCGTAAAATGTCATGAGTAATGCTCACGTTTCACGCTTCACGCTATCACGTCATCGAATTATGATGCTCTATCGTCTCGTGTTTGTTATCCTCTTGTGCCTGCTCACCGCCTGCCAGCTCGCGCCCACCCCCGAACTGACAGCGACGCGTCGCCCGCCGCGCAACACCGTGACGCCTATCCCAACCGACACGCCAGAGCCGACACCGACCATCGCCGTTAGACCAACGCCCACACCCATTCCGCTAGCAGAGTTTTGTCCCTTGACGGGCTTGCGCGATGCGAACAAGCCATGGTTGAAGCGTCGCCCGCTTGTCGTCAAGATTGACAACGCGCCACTTGCGCGTCCCCAATCGGGCTTGCTGTCCGCCGACATCATCATCGAGCATCTCGCGGAAGGCGGCGTCACACGCTTCGACGCGATCTTCTGGTGCGGCGAGGGCGACGCCATCGGTCCCATTCGCTCGGCGCGCTTGATTGATCTTGAAGTTGTGCCGATGCTGCAAGCGATTCTCGTCAACGTCGGCGCAAGCAACGAAGTGTTGAAGCTGCTCTATGATTCATTCGGCAAGCAGATCATTGACGAGGGCTTCGACAAGTCGGCGTTCCATCGCATCACGACACGCGCCGCGCCGCACAACACCTATACGAGCAGCGCGATTTTATGGGCGGTGGCAACTGAACGCGGCATCAACCAGAAAGACTTGCAGCTCAAGGGCTTGACCTTCAATGCCACAGCGCCGAGCAACGGCAAGGCTGCCAACACCATCACGATTCCATATAGCCCAGATTACGCCGATACGATGTGGGAGTACGCGGCTGAAACCAAGACGTACAGAAAATCGTTGTTGGGTCAGCCGTTGATGGACGCGATGAATCAGCAAGCGCAAGCAACCAATGTCGTCATCCTCTTCGCGCCGCATAGCGTGACCGACATCATCGAAGATTCGGTTGGCTCGCGCTCCATCAAAATCGAATTGACGGGACGCGGGCGCGCATTGATGTTTCGGGATGGGCAAATGATTGAGGGGACATGGCTACGCACAGAGCGCAATGCCATGCTACGCTTGGTGGATACCAACAATCAGGATGTGGCGTTGAAGCCGGGACATTCGTGGTTCGAGGTCGTGCCGATGGAGATGAATGTAGAATGGCGGTAATAATTTCCTCTCAGTTCCTCTCAGCTCCCCAAAGGACAGTCGAGGAGATCATATCCATCGTCGTTTCTCAACCATCGCGCACGCATCGTACACGACTTGCAGCTGCTGGTCATGACAATATTGAATCGCAGCGTCCGATTCTGCGCCGGGTTGCAGCCAGACGCGCCTCAGACCGAGCGTGTAACATTCCTGCAACACCTGCTCGGTTTGTTCTGGGGGTATCACGAAGTCCACGACTTCGGGGCGCTCGGGCAAATCCGCGAGCGTGCGATAGGCAGGTTGCCCATCAATCTCGGTTTCGTGCAGATTGACCGCATAGACAATGTAACCGGCGCGACGCAAATCACGCAAAATTTTATTGCCATACTTGCGCGGGTTGTTCGTCGCGCCGACCACCGCCCAGGTGCGACGGTTCACGAAATCGCGAATCAAGTCGGGCATCGCAACCTCTAACTTCGACATAGCTCTTCCTCAAAAAGTAATTAGTAATTGATACTTCGTCCCTTGCTGCTTGCGAATCGTTAATCTCCAATTACCAATTACTAATTACCAATCACTCATCACGAATCACGTTTTACGCACCACGATTATACCTCATCAGGAGCATCTCTTTGAATCGTAACCTCTTACTGCTGTCGCTCGTCTTCATCGCAGGTGCGGCGTCGCTAGGCATAGAGCTTACCGCCTCGCGCCTCATCGGACCGTTCTTTGGCACGTCGGTATTGATCTGGGCTATTCTCATCGGCATGACGCTCATCTATCTCACCATCGGTTACTATATAGGCGGACGCCTGGCGGACCACTCGCCGCACGCAACGACGCTCTACCAAATTGTCGCGTGGGCGGGCTTCTTCGTCGGCCTCATCCCGTTCATCGGCAGACCGATTTTGTTTTTCTCATTGCAAGGGTTCGCTAGTTATGACGCCGCGATTTTGTTCAGCACACTCGTCGGCATCAACCTCATCTTCGCCGCGCCAATGATGCTCTTAGGAATGGTTTCGCCATTTGCGATTCGACTCGCCATCGGCGAATCGCAAACGGTGGGTGGGCGCGTTGGCGTCATCTTAGCGCTCTCGACGCTCGGCAGCCT
Organism: uncultured Anaerolineae bacterium; assembly: GCA_964509505.1. GTDB lineage: Bacteria > Chloroflexota > Anaerolineae > JACRMK01 > JACRMK01 > CAZDYP01. The sequence goes on from CAZDYP010000189.1 coordinate 7,502, forward strand.
CGTTGGCAACTTCGGCACGGCATTCTGGCTCGAACCACGCATCGGCACACACAACACCTTCTTCGTCGCCGCCTTGCTGTTGTTCGTCGTCGCGCTCGTGGATATGTGGCGCGCGCAACGCGCATCATTGCGCTTGCTGATATTCGCCGCGGGCGTCTCGACGCTGGCGGTTGAGCTCGCCGCGTCGCGCCTCATCGGTCCTTACTACGGCACGGCGATTGAGATTTGGTCGGTGGTCATTGGTCTCACGCTCATCTGCTTGACGATTGGCTACGAAGTCGGCGGGCGACTCGCCGATCGTTCCCCGCGCGAAGCCACCTTGCACACACTGGCCATCATCGCTAGCGTGTGCGTTGCCATCATCCCTTTCATCGCCTCGCCCATCTTGCGCGCGACACAACAAGCGACCATCGGCATGGGCGCATTCTACGGCGCGTTCAGCGCCTTCATTTGCTTGTTTGCCGTCCCGTTGATCTTGTTCGGCGCATTGTCGCCCTTCGCCGTGCGTCTCACCGTGCGCGAAGCGAGCCATTCGGGCAGCAAAGCAGGTTCGCTCTACGCGCTCTCGACGTTGGGCAGCATCCTCGGCACGTTTGTGCCTGTGCTGCTGCTGGTGCCAACCATTGGCACGCGCAACACATTTTTAGTTTTCGCGTTTGCGTTGCTCGCTGTGTCGTTGGTGGGTTTGTGGCGCAACAGCAGAACCACGATGCGGCAGCTGCTTACTTTGCCCTGCATCATTGGGTTGCTCGCGCTCTTCGCGCCCGCAGGGTCCATCAAACCATTGGAAGAACAAGGCAAGACGACGCTCTACGAAACGGAATCGCTGTATAACTATATTCGCGTGATGAAATACAACGCGTACGATTTCACCATTCTCGAATTGAACGAAGGGCAAGCCATTCACTCGTTGTATAGCGCGACGAATTTGTTGTCGGGCGGTGTGTGGGATTATTTTCTCGTCGCGCCGTACTTTGCGAACAACGTCAAACCCGCCGAGCTCAAAAGCCTGGCGCTCATCGGCTCGGCGGCGGGCACGGTTGCCAAACAATACACGCGCGTCTATGGGTCCATTCAGATTGACGGCGCGGAAATTGACCCAGCGATCATTGACGTGGGGCGCGCGTATTTTGCGATGACCGACCCCAACTTCAACGTCTATGCGCAAGACGGACGTTATTTCCTTCGCAACGCGCGACGCGCCTATGACATTGTGGCAGTGGACGCGTATCGCCCGCCCTATATCCCGTTTCACTTGACGACGCGCGAGTTCTTCACGGAGATCAAGGACCATCTGAACGACAACGGCATCCTCGTCATCAACGCGGGGCATACGCTCAGCGATTATGGTTTGGTGAATGTGTTGGCGGCGACGATGAAGGATGTGTTCCCGAATGTGTATGTGTTGGACGTGCCGACGCGCGGCAGCGCTGTGGGCAATTCGTTGGTGATTGCGACGAAGCAGGCGACGAAAATTGAAAACTTCAAAACGAACATCGCGCAAACCAAGAACGAGACTTTGCAACTCATCGCGGACAGCGCGGAGAACGTGCGCGAAGTGAAAGATTCTATCGTGGAAGGTCGCCGCGTCGTATTCACCGACGATCACGCGCCTGTGGAGGAAGTCGTGCATCGCATTCTCATTAACTTCATTTTGACGGGGCGGTGAGAGGAGTAAAATAACGTCAATGCGGGATAAGGTTGCGGGCGATTGAAAATCGCGCCGACTCACTGCGA
>CAZDYP010000190.1:0-9158 GCA_964509505.1 uncultured Anaerolineae bacterium
AAGGATGCGCCAGCTTGCTAATGACTGAGTTGTAAAATATCAAACGCCCAGAGAAAATTCTCTGGGCGTTTGATTGGCTTGTCTGTGTCTTAGAAAGCGTCTTAAAAGCCTCGTTTGTCATTCTAAGGCGGAGCGAAGCGAAGCCGAAGAATCTCGGTTTTCGTGACACAGAGACCCTTCGCTTCGCTTCATCCCCTTTAGGGGACATGGGTGACAGTCAGAAAAATACCTTTTAAGACACTCTCTTAGGTTGTTTGTAGCCGCACCGTAAACTTGCTGCCCTTGCCCACTTCGCTCTCCACCTCGATGCGCCCGCCGTGTCGCGCCACGATGCTGTAACTGACTGCGAGACCCAACCCCGTGCCTTCTTCTTTAGTCGAGAAGAAGGGCTCGAAGAGACGCGGCAGATCTTCTGGGGGAATGCCTACGCCTGTGTCTTTGAATTCAATCACCACCCACTGACCATCTTGCTCGACAAATGTGCTGACCCACAAGTTGCCGCCGTTGGGCATCGCCTGCGCCGCATTCAGCATCAAGTTCAAGAAGACCTGCTTGAGCTCATTCGGAATCGCTTGAATCGGTGGCACATCGGAATTGTAAGCGCGATACAGCACGACGCGATCTTGTTGCAACCGTTTCGCGGCAAGCGCGCACACATCATCCAGAATCGTGTTGAGGTTCACTTCGACGCGCGCTTCGGACGACGGGCGATAGAAGTCCAACATGCGTTTCGTTAGCTCAATCAAACGCTCGACTTCTTGGTTCGCCATCTGTAAGTAACTTTGCCGCTTCTCCTCGACCATGGGACGCCCCATCAACAACGCCAAACAATTTTGAATGGCTTGTAATGGATTGTTGATTTCGTGCGCGAGCGAGGCCATCAAGCGCCCTGTCGCCGCCATCTTCTCGGATTGCGATAGTTGTCGTTCCATACGCCGCAGATGGCTGATGTCGCGTATGATGAGTTGCAGCACGGCGTCGTTCCCGAAGCGGATGAGTTGCGCGCTCATAGAGACAGGCACGGATGCGCCGCTTTTGTGCAACAAGGGCAGATCGTCGAAATGCAAATCATGTCCGTTGAGGACGCGCCCGATTTGCACGGCGAGCGTGTGGTGTATCCCTTGCGCGAATACGTCGTAGAGCTGACATTGCTGCAACTCGTTTTCGTTCAAGCCCGTCAGCGTCTGCGCGCGCGCGTTCGCTTCGAGGATTTGTAACGACGCGCGGTCCGCCAACAGAATCGCTTCGCCGGCGTTAGCTGTGAGACTGCGATATTTTTCTTCCGAGCGTTTGATGGTTTCGAGCAACTGGGCGTTCGCCATCGCCACACTGACCGATGAGGCCAACGCCGTGAGCACTTCGGCGTCGTCCGTGTCGAAGGGCGATGTGTGTTTGTTGATGAGCTCGATGGCGCCGATGGTGTGCATGTGCATGGACAACGGCACGCACAACACCGCTTGGGGCTGCAAGCCCAGCATTTGCATGAGCTCCGCATTGAAGCGCGGATCGTTAGGAGCGTCATGCGCCAAAGCGGGCTGTCCATGCGCGATGACCCAACCCACGAGGCCGGAGGTGAGCGTCAGCCGTTGTGATAATTGTTGCGGCGGCTGGTCGCCGATCGAGTAGAGACAGAAGAAGTCCTGGCGGGTGGGCGCGCGCCAAAAGACCAACACGCCTTCCACGTCGAACAGATGGCGAATACCTTCGATGGTCGCGTTCAAAATTTGTGGCAGGTCGAGATTTGCCGAAATGCTTGAGTTGATTTCGTTGAGCAGTTGAAATTCTTTGGTGCGCGCGCGCGTGCGTTCGTGCAAGCGTGCGTTGTCGAGCGCCGCAGCGGCTTGTCCCGCGAGAATCGTCAGCAGCTCCAAGTCGCTCATTTTGAAGCTGCGGCGCTGGCTGAGGTTGGTCGCGTTCAACACGCCAATCACTTTGCCACGCACGATCAATGGCACGCTCAACGCCGAGGCGACCTGGTCCCGATGCAAGGCGTCGCGCAACGTCGTGCCGACTTGCGATTGCGGGTCGAGCAGCGCCGATTGCGCGTATTGCGCGACCCAGCCCGCGATGCCTTCGCCTAGTTTTTCGCGCGCCGTCTTGACAAATTCCTCAGGCAAGTCGCGCGATGCAGCGATGAACAACTCTTGGCGTGGCTCATCCAACAACATCAATGATACACGGTCGCAGCGTGTTTCGCGCTGCACTGTGTCGAGAATTTGCTCGTAGAGACGCGCCAAATCCACTTCCGCCAGCAGCGTTTGTGTAACTTTGAACAGCGGCAGCAATGCCTTCAAGCGCAAGTTCTCATTGCTGAGGCGGTTACGTTCCAAGGCCGTTTGCACGATGGTGATGAGTTCCTGGTTCGATGCGAGTGGTTTGTTGACCAGACCTTGTGCGCCTTCTTGGAGGGCGCGTTGCGTGATGTCGGGCGCGATTTGTCCGGTAGCGACGACGATCGCCATTTGTGGCGCGACCTGCCGCGCCAGGCGCATCACCTCAAAGCCATCCATCTGCGGCATCTTGATGTCCGTCAACAGCAGATCGTAGGCGTTCTCTCTGACTAATGTGACTGCTTCCTCGCCGCGCGAAACGCCAGCCACCTCGTAACCGGCATTGCTTAAAATGCGTTGGCATAATTTGACAAAGCTGGGCTCGTCATCTACGACGAGCAGCTTTGCGAGGATGTCGGACATGTATCTTCTCCACGTAAACTTTGCGAAAAGTTCTCTCGAAGCCAGTAGGCGCAAAGCTCAGTTTGAATGATTCCCCATCGGGGGTGCGGCAGGCAAACACAGCTTGAAGCAGCTGCCTACTCCCATTTGGCTTTCGACTTCGATGCGCCCGCCGTGATTTTGCATGATGCCAAAACTGATGGCAAGCCCTAAGCCTGTGCCTTGTCCCACGTCTTTCGTGCTAAAAAATGGCTCGAAGATATGCGGCAAATGCTCAGGCGCGATGCCTGTGCCTGTATCACGCACGGTCAAGCCGATTTCGTGACCGTTGGCTTGAGTCGCCAAATACAAATGACCCCCTTGCGGCATGGCTTGTGTGGCATTGGCAAACAAATTCAACAACACTTGTTTGATTTGATTGGGATCTACTTCGACTAGCGGCAGCATAGGGTCGCACGTTTCATGTGTCTGCACACGCGCTTTGTTGAACTGATAGCGATAGAGTTTGAGTGTGTCCACCAGCAGTTGATTGAGGTCCGCAAGTTCCTTGCGCGGTTCGCGTTGGCGCGCAAAATCCAAGAGACCATGCACGATGTCGCGCACGCGTTGCGCTTCTTTCAGGATGATTTCCACATCACCTTTCAAATCGTCGCCAACTGTTTGATGCAGCAGCTCGCTGAACCCCAGAATCGAAGCCAGGGGGTTATTGATTTCGTGCGCGATGCCTGCCGCCAACTGTCCAATACCAGCCAAGCGCGCCGAGCGTTCTAGTTGCACCTGCGCTTTCTTGAGATGGCTGATTTGCGTTTGCAGTTCGTCGTACAGGCGCGCGTTTTCTATCATGCCTGCCAGTTGCGCGGCGAGCGTGGTCATCATGCGCAAATCGTTATCGTCGAAGGCATTTAGCTGCGGACTTTCGATGTTGACGAGCCCCTGCACCTGTCCGCCAATTTTGATGGGCACACACAACTCGGACAAGGTCTGTGAGACGCCCGGAAAGTAACGCGCGTCTTGGCGCACGTCACCCACATTCAACGGAATGCCATGCGCGGCGACCCACCCCGTGAGACCGCGTCCTTGTGACACGATGAGGTCCAATGTTTCTTTGGATCCTGCCTCTGCCTCGCCTTCACGGACGTGCAGGATGATGCGCTGTTGTTCATCCCAAATCAAAATCGTCGTGTTGCCGTTGTGTGAGAGCTGATTGAGTGTGCTGACTAACGGTTGTAATGAGGCGCTCAGATTAGAGGAGGGGGCGCCAATGTGCGTTAGGGAGGCGTCATAGAGCAGTGAGAGCTCGCTCAATTGTCGTTTGGCGGTGTCATACAAATGCGCGCCATGCACGGCGCCCGCGGCTTGGCTGGCGAAGAGCGCAAGCAAGCGTTCGTCGGCTTCGGTGAATTGCCGTGGCTGGTTGATTGCGATGACGAGTAATACGCCAATCAATTCGCCGCGATACAGCATGGGGACACCCAAGACGGCAATCGGTGTATCCATCGTCCGCAAGCGACTGTCCCATTGATTGTAGTCATTGCGAATCAGGGGTTGACGGGTTTGCGCTACCAGCCCTGCTAAACCTTCTCCCATTTGAAGTTGGGGCCGTAAGTCGGCGATAGGATTTTTTTGAATGGCTAACCCTAACGTATTGGACTGAGGCTCATACAAGCGCATGTTGGCGCTGGTCGTTTTGAGCAACATACAAGCGCGTTCAACTACTGTTTCCAACAACTTTGGCAATTCTTGTTGCGAGGCGAGTTCGCGGCTAATGTCGTAGAGCGTCGCAAATTCGTTGGCGCGTTGTGCGGTTTCGGACAGCAACCGCGCCCCATGCACGGCGCTGGCGGCTTGGCTGGCGAATAAAGAAAGCAATTGTTGTTCGGCGTCGGTGAACTTACGGCTGGTGCCTTCTTCGTACACGTTCAGCACACCAATCAGTTCTCCACCATAGACCATTGGCACGGCTAGGGCGGCGCCTCGTTCAGCAGGGTTGAAGAATGAGGCGCGACCTTCCCACGTGCGGTAGTCATCTACAATCAATGGCTGGCGTGTTTGCGCGACTCTACCCACCAAGCCTTCGCCTAGTTGGGTATGCGCGCCTGGCGGCATGGGCGTGTTGTGCGTCAAAACGAGCGTTAGCTCTTGGGTGGCGGCGTCATACAGGTGCAGCTCCGTCGCCAGATTGCCCAACAAGGCGCTGACGCGCGTGATAATCGTTTCCAGCAAAGCAGGCATATCGCGTTGCATAGCGAGGTCGCGCGTATTCTCGTAGAGCTCGCTCAACGCCGTGTGGCGACGAGCCGTGTCCATCCCAGTGGCAATTTGATTGGCGAGCGTCGTCACGAGGCGCACATCGTCGTCGTTGAAGGCGTTGAGCTGATCGCAATCTATGTCTATCACGCCTAGCATCTGCGTGCCTGCTTTGAGAGGGATACATAGTTCAGATAAAGCCGAAGGCGTATAAGCATAGTAGCGCGCATCGTTTCGCGCGTCGGGAACATTTTGCGACTGTCCGTGTGCGAACACCCAACCCATGATGCCGATGCCGCGTGTCAGCCGCGCTTCGATTTCCGACATAGGTGTGTGGAGTTCATAGTTGCTGCCATACACCAATAGGGGGAATGGTCCCCAGCCTTTCAGAATGATGGCGATGTGCCAATGGGGTTTGTGCTGCGCTAACACTTGTGCGATCTGGTTTAGCATCGCTTGTGGATTCGTGGGGGCCACGGCGTTGATGATCTGCGAGGTTTCATATAGCAGGCTCAATTCGTTCAAACGACGCAGCGTATCTTCCGAGAGTTGGGTGTGCTTGATTGCCGCCGCAGCTTGCGCGGCGAACAGTTGCAACAACTCGACCTCTTGGGGGGTGAAGTCGCGGTTGGGTTGGGTGTCGGCGACGTGCAGCACGCCAAAGGTCTTGCCTTCCCACAGGAGCGGCACGGCGACGATGCTTTGCACATTCAACTCGCTGAGTTTATCCGAGCGCTCACTCCAATGGGGATAATCGTTGATGACGAGTGGTTTGCCTGTCGCAGCGACGCGGCTCGCCATGCCGAAATTCAACGGCGCGCGGAAACCGACGAGCTCTATCGGCATTTGATAGACGGTCGCTACGATCCAGTGGTCACTGGTTGGAGCAAGCAATTTAATGAAGCCTATTTGCGCGCACACTAACGACACCGTGCGCTCGGCCACTTTTTGCAGCAGCTCGCCCACATGATTGCGCTGCGTGTTGATGTAGAGCGAGAGGTCATAGAGCGCGGTCATTTCGGCGGCGCGGCGTTGCGCCTTTTCGACATGTTGGGTGTTTTCTTGCGCGGCTTGTGCTGCGCGCGCAAATAGCCGCGCGTTGTGAATCGCCACCGCCGCATGTTGCGCGAAGGTTAAGATGATTTGTTGGTCGTCGGCGGAAAGCGGGGGAGGCGTGGCGTGGAGTAGCCCAATGAGCCCAATGGCTTGCGTGTTCATCGTTAAGGGCACGAGAGAGAGACTTCGCATGCCAAAGTAATGTTGCAATGCCAATTCAACTTTTTGCCCTAGTGGGTGGCGGCGCAACGGCGCGAAGTCGGACAGAAAAATCGGTTGTTGCGCGCGTAGAAAGTCCCACTGCGCGCTGGACTCATTGACCAGACTTGTGCTGAGGGCTTGCCAGGAGGCGCCCAGCATTTTTTCTGCGGCGAGCACTTTGTCAGGTTGGCTGGCGGCGAGCGCGCGCGCTGTCCATTTCGCTTGATGTTCGTCCAGCGCTAGCACGACGGCGACTTCGACTTGGAGCGTTTGCAAACATTCACGGGCGACGAGTTGGAGCAAGTCTTCCAACAGCAACGTGCTGCTCATGGCGCGCGTGCTGTGTTGCAGCGCCAGCAGATGTTGGCTGATGTTGTGCAGACGGCTGGTTTGCTCTTCAGCTGCGCGCACTAAATCGTCGCGTAAGCGATAGGCGAGTTCGCGTTGCTGTTCGGCGCGTTCCGCCAGCGACAGCAAATAGACGATGAGACCTGCGAAGATGAAGAGCGCACCGACGACGACGAAAGTATAGCCATTTAGAAATGCCAATGGGCGGCGGGGCATGGCGCTGAGGAAGGGTAACCATTGCGCGTACTCAAGGAAGTTGAGCATGAGGTAGGCGGCGCTAGCCCAACCCGTCACCTGTAAGACCACTTGGCGTTGGGGCATGGCAAACGCCGCTAATAATACCAAACCAAAATACATGGCAGTGACCAGGGCGCGCAACTCATTCAAAAAAGAGAGGCAGACTGTGATAACGATGATGGATAAAAGGAAACTGGTGTAATTGGCAAGGCGGATGTGTTGCGGGCGCACCTTGACCCACAGCGCGTGACAAGCGACGAACGGCAGCTCCACGGCAAGTGCCGTCAGCAGCGGCACTGCTTCGCTTACCGCTCCTAGCTGCCAATAATAGAAAATAGAACCGAATGCGACGACCAGCAAAAGACCTTTGAGGGCTAGGAAGGGCCACACTCGCGCGCGCCATTGGTCGTCGCGTTCATCGTTGCGGAGACGCCACATACCTCATTCCTTGAAATGATGCGTAGCCATTATAGTCTGCGTTAGAGGGTTGTCAATGCACTGGATTGCCAATGAGTATGCGTATCGTCGTAGCGACTTCAATCGCTGCCGGGCTGCGATGGCTCAAGTCGTTACGACGCGCGGACGAATAATCAGCAGGCTTGATTTGCAGAATCCATTTTCTCAAAGAAATGCGTTTCTGTGCTAGAATATCTCTTGCCAAGAGGATGATTTGGTTGGCGTGATGATTTCGTTATTAAAGGCTCACGGTCTATGGAGACTAAACGGATTTTGATTGTGGACGATGAGGAGAAAGTGGTGTTCTTTCTCCGTGAGGCGCTCGCGGGCTCAAGCGACCATTACGAGGTCGTCGGAGTGCGTTCGGGCGCTGAGGCGTTGCAACAAATCCGCATTCAAAAATTCGACTTGGTCATCACGGACCAGCGCATGTCAGGGATGCAGGGCTTGGAGTTATTGGAGCAGATCCGCGAGCATAGCCCCACCACGCGTTTGGTTCTAATGACGGCGTATGGCACGGAAGAGGTGCAGGAAGCGGCGCGTCGTCTGCAAGTCACGCATTTCTTCAACAAACCGTTTCGCGTGCAGGAGTTGATTGACGTCGTGCAACACGCGTTGGGCGCGACGACAGTGAATCGTTTGGGCGCAGTACAGCTCTCGGCTGACACCCAAGCCTCTTTGCAGCAGACGTTGGCAGCGCTGAACGCGGACTTGGGCGCGCAATACGCCCTCTTGACCGACACTACTGCCCAGATCATCGCTACGGTAGGCGAAATGAGGGGCTTGGATGTGATGACGCTGGCAACTTTGCTAGCAGGCAATTTCATCACCAATGGACAATTGGTGACACGGTTGCAGCAACACAGTCGTTTTCAGCTCAATTGTTACGAAGGCGAGACGATGGATATTGTGTCGGCGGGCGTCACCGAGCAAGCCTTGTTGGCGGTGATCTTTGCGCCACCGCGCCTCGATACCACGTCGCAAGAAAAAGTCGTGAGAGCTATCAAACAAGCGGCGCAAAACCTGCGCGCTATTTTGAAGGCGGCGCTGGTGAGCGTGGCAGAAACTCTGCCCAGTCCCTTAGCCAACGCGTCGCCGCCGCTTGTGACCGGAACCACTGCCGCCAAAGCAGGCAGCGCCCCTGTGATTGGCACCGCTATGCCCACCCCGACGAAACCCGCTCACGAGGTGGCGTCCCCCAAAGGCGCCTTGGCGCAGACTGATGTCGAGGCAGTGTATAAATTGCTGGCGCTCGAAGCGTCGCGCGAGCGACATCGCTTGGCGCGTGAGATTCACGATGGCCCAACACAAATCTTCGTCAACTCGATTTTTGAGGTGGGATTCATCGAAGAGATGTTGGAGCGCAATCCTTCGCAATTGAAAGCGGAGCTTGTGTCATTGAAAGAGAAATTCAAGCACGGGCTCGAAGAGATGCGACGCTTCATGTTCGATTTGCGCTTGCCCGTGCTTGACGCGATGACCCTGCCCGAAGCGTTGGGCTGGTTATGTGCTGATTTTCAGAAGCGCACCAAAGTCGAGGTTTTGTTGAATGCCGACGCGATTCAAGGGCGTCTGCCCTCCCATGTCGAAGGCACGATTCTGCGTATCGTGCAGGAAGCCTTGCACAACATCCAAAAGCACGCGCGCGCGACGTTGGTCACGGTGTCTGCGCAACGCGATGCTAGTGGCTTGACAGTGCTGATTGCCGACAATGGCAAAGGCTTCTCTATGCAAACAGGCTCGAAAGAATCCGGCGTCGGGTTGGGCAGCATGGACGAGCGAGCGCAGATGATCAAAGGCAAACTCAAAATCGAATCGGCGCCCGGCAAAGGCACGCGCATCTGGTTGAACGTGCCAGCCGAGGTAGTGGGCTAAGACGCAAAAGACCTCACGGGTTGGGGAAACCCTGAGGTCTTTTTTATAGCGTCAAAATTTGCATGA
>CAZDYP010000191.1:0-9090 GCA_964509505.1 uncultured Anaerolineae bacterium
TGGGCACCTGATAGCACAAGACTAGCATATGTTACTGAAAATACATATCCGGGTACAGGATATGATAGTGATTTGTGGGTCATAAATGCTGATGGCTCTAACCCCTCACAAATTGTTAAACATGAAAGCCTCGATGAATTGAACCTATATCCAGCTTGGTCTCCTGATAGCCAAGTCATTGCCTTCGTTAAACGTCCTGTTGCTGTCTATGATGCTCGAAGCGGATTGCCACCACCTACACTCAGAATTGATTTATGGGTTGTGAACCGTGATGGCAGTAATATGTGTCGCCTTCTTGACAATGTTGTTCAAAGCGAACTTCACTGGTCGCCCAAAGCAACAAACATCGTAATCACACGACCCGTTGGAGATAAAGTTGATCTTAATCCAACAACCGTTAATAGCAAGTTCGTTGATATTTCACAATGAACAAGGAGGCTTACCATGAGCCGAAAATATCTTTTGGCATTAGTTGCATCGCTCTTGTTATTAGATCTTGGGATGCAACCAAGAGCCGTGTATGCAGATCCTGCACAAGTTTATGTCTGTTGGTCTCCATGCCAAGAACCTAATATAATCGGCCCGGTCAGTTTTGAAGGCAACTACGTGCCGCAAGTACTTGCCAACGAATGGCCCGGGGCAGCGCGAAGCCAGTCTCTATACGCCGGCGCAATAACAATTCGTACCTTTGCCCAAAGACCAGCCGATGGATGCGGAGCCATTGCATTTTACAAAAATAGTCTTCCTGTGGAAAACAATATTTCACAACGTTACTGGTACGGGAATGACCCTACCACAGGGCAAGCGCCTATTCAACAGCGGCATTTTGCTGCTGTCAACGCAACAGCAGGCAAAGAAATCATTCGCGCTAGTGATGGACAATTAGCCTGTGCCAAATACTTTGCCAATGTTGGCAACCCAACCGCGCAAGGTGGCGAGTTACCGACACTGGCCAGCATTCCTGATCCCGTCTATTCAGGTGGTGCCGGCACTGTGCCGGGGATGGGACAGAATGGTACCTATGCGTGGACACTCAACACCGCAGGCCAACAGGCTACACGCTGGACTTGGCAACATATCCTCAGTCACTACTAACCAATGGTGCTTTCTCAGGTGGAACAAACAGTACTTTCGTGCCGGAAGCCAATTCACAATATCGTTGGGCTTGGCTCAATCGAGGCAATACCATTGTATATAATGGCTCGTTTACGGGTCTCCGCCAGTTCTGGGGCGATTGCGGAGGGAATGGTCCATGGAATGATTAGGCGTCTTCAGTTCAAGTATATCGTGTTGGACCGTGAGCTGCTCTCTTGCAGGCAAAAAAACTCCCAAAGTTCCCGCACTTTGGGAGTTTTTTATTTTTGAAAGCTGTAAGCTAATGTGTTATTTCACTGCGCGGGCGACGAGCTGCCGTATAAACATCAACAGCGATGATGTGTGAGTCCGTCACCGTTAATGTTTGTATTCGTCTATCTCACATCATGCCTGGACGCACCGATGGCTTGCGTACAGTGGAAAATGTTCACATCGCTCACACACGGATTGAGCGACAGACAAGAATTCATCCGTGAATCAAAATTTGAGGAATACCATGAACCCCGAAGACAACATCAAAACATACTCGCGCCCCAGCGCCCTCCGCATCACCGACATTCGCTCTGCGACGGTGGGCTGGAATCATTGGCGCTTTCCGCTCATCCGCATTGACACCAATCAAGGCATCTACGGCATTGGCGAGGTGCGCGACGGCGCGAGCAAAAATTATGCGTTGATGCTCAAGCGCCATTTGATTGGCGAGAACCCATGCAACGTGGACAAACTGTTTCGCAAAATCAAACAGTTCGGCGGGCACGCGCGACAGGGCGGCGGCGTGTGCGCGGTGGAGATGGCGCTGATGGACCTGGCGGGCAAAGCGTACGGTGTGCCTGCGTACATGCTCGCGGGCGGCAAGTTCCGTGACCGCATCCGCGTCTATTGCGACACCCCCAACGAGCCGACGGGCGAAGCGATGGGGCACAAGCTCAAAGAGCGCGTGGCGCGCGGCTTCACGTTCTTGAAGATGGACGTGGGCATTCAACCACTCATCGGCGTTGCGAATGCGCTCTCGTCGCCGAGTGGCATGTTAGATACGCGCGAAGTCATGCACCCATTCACACACATTCGCTTGACCAACAAAGGTATCCAATTGTTGTGTGAATATGTCGAGCAAGTGCGTGCGGTGGTTGGGTATGAAGTGCCTATCGCCGCCGACCACTTCGGTCACATTGGCATTGACGATTGCATTCGCTTGGGCGAGGCGTTAGAGCCATACAATCTCGCGTGGCTCGAAGATATGGTGCCGTGGCAATTGACGGAGCAATGGGTGCGCTTGGAACGTACGCTCAAGACACCCGTCTGCACGGGCGAGGACATCTACCTCAAAGAAGGCTTCCTGCCGTTACTGCAAGCGCAAGCCGTGAACGTGATTCATCCCGACCTCGCCACGTCGGGCGGCATCTTAGAGACAAAGAAGATTGGCGACCTCGCGCAAGAGCACGGTATCAGCATGGCGTTGCACATGGCGGGCACGCCCGTCTCGACGATGGCGGCTGTGCATTGCGCCGCCGCCACCGAGAACTTCATCGCGCTCGAACATCACTTCACGCACATCACCTATTGGAGCGACTTGGTGACGGGCGCGCCGAATCCCATCATCCAAAATGGTTACATCCAAGTGCCCGAAACGCCGGGCTTGGGCATTGACTTGAACGAGGATGTCATCAAAGCGCACCTCATCCCCGAAGACCAAGGTTATTTTGAGCCAAGTGTGTATTGGGATGGGGAGCGGTCGTGGGATCGGTTGTGGTCGTAACAAAGTCTTACGGGGGTGGCAATAAATCGCGTTCAATTTCCGCGATGAGGAAGGGCAAGTTCGGTTGCGTGAAGCTGAGGTCAGGGGCGGGGATGCGGTTGTGCTTGAGGTCGGGAGGCATGTGCTTGTGGTGGGGATGGTTGTGCGCCAATGACGGACCGCTCAACCAGCGAATAGATGAATAGCTCGTATTCACGCAGGGATTGCAATGGGTTCATGGCGGGTTGTCCGTGCAATCAATTTCGAGAGCGTTGAATGATTTTGCCATTGGCGCACGGCTTGTTGATAGAGCGTTAGACGTTCCTGCAAAATATCGTAACTGGCTGCCCACGCGCTCCAATCCAAGACCCATGCCGAGTCTTCGGGTTCTTCGCCGTTTTGATAGGCTTCATAGAACACCTCGGTCGGCATGCCATATTTGCGCTCGCACACGAGCAAATCCTAGCGCATCGCATGAATGTCTTGCAGAATTTCGTCCAGCGTCAGCGTTTGCATAGTTCACCTCCCACACATATTGTAACCTGTCTCATCACCTGCTGCAAAGACCCTAACGGGTTTCGTGTTGGGCGGTTGCGTTCGCTTTGGCGCGCTGCTGTGCTATACTTTCGCAACTTTTTAATGGGGTCAGAACAATGCCCACCTATCTTGAACGCGCGCTTGCCGATGGTCATGCTAAATTCACAGGCGAAGGTAAGCAACAGAAAATCATCTATATCGCGGTCAATCACATCGAGCGTTACAGCGGCCCCGAAGAAGAAGTGCGCGCCGAGTTTTGGGCGGAAGCAGCAGCGGAGTGGGAGGCGGCAAAGGCGCGGTTCGAGCAAGCGTTGTTGGGAGACTCGAAAGGTTTTTAGAAAACTTTTGAGTCTGGCAGCACACACACAAATGGGCAGACGAAACTTTCCTCTCGTCTGCCCGTTTCCTCATTTCCTCGTTTACCCGTCACCTAGCTCTCCGCAAACTCCGTCAACTTCCGCGCTGCGGGTAGGTGCCAAGCCAGCACGAGTTGTTTGCTCGGGATGCCCGCTGCGAGCAAATCATCCACAATCCCGTCTTCGGTATGATCTTCTTCAATCCAAATTTTGTCGCCGCGAATTCTGACATCTATCAAGCAACTATGAAAACGTTGTTGCCCATACCAACCTTGACGCATGAGCAAAAAACGGGTGCGCGTTTGATCAATGACGAGTTCACGCTTCAAATCGCCATAGGCATAAGGTACAGCCGCATACGCTGTCAGAATCCGTTCTACGATGGCGCTGTAGTCAGTGGGTCTGGGATCCATTGGGTAATCACCTCCTCAGTCGGGTCATACACGACCACGCGCAATAAATGACGCACGACCGTTAGTTGGGTCAACGCCGCACGCACCAGCTGATTGAACGCAGTCAATGGCACCGCCAAATAAAGCGTGCGGGCAGGTTCATGTATCGCTAATGCATCCAAATATACGATGAACTGTCCCAACGCCTGTTCAAAATCGGCGAGGCTTGACTTGCTCAAAAAACTCTTGACCTCGATGGCAATTTTGACGCCATCATGTTCAGCCGAGATAATCCACTCTGCCCCAAGGTCAATTTCAACTTCGGTGGCAAGCCACGGCAAGACCAAGGGGTCATGAGTAATCACCCAACCCGCTTTCGTCAAAGCACGCTTGAACGGCTCGTGATAACGGTCTTTGGCAGCCATTACTTTTTACCCTCACATTAAACGTCACGCAAAGCAAAGTATAAAGCCGTCTGCTTGTTTGTCAATCTTCAAACACCAAACAGGCAGGCGCAATCTTTCTCGTCTGCCCGTTTGTCTATCTCACTTTTACCAACCCATCACTTCCCCCGCACCTTCGGCATCATCCAAAAATGCCACGGCGAAGGCATCACACCGACAGGCACTTCAATCAGCGTTGGTCCCTTGCGCTCGAAGCCGTCACGCATCGCTTGGCGCAAGGCTGGCATCGTCGTCGCCTTCACGCCGACCGCGCCAAATGTTTCCGCCATCTTTGCGAAATCGGGGTTGTGCAAATCGGAGGCGATGACGCGCCCGCCATATTGTTCCTTCTGCATCCGTTGCACGTTACCAAATGCGCCATCCACAAACACGACGGCGACCAATGGAATTTTGTGCAGCACCGCCGTCGCCAACTCCTGCACGTTGTACATGAACCCGCCATCGCCCGAAATCGAAAGGACGGGCTTATCGGGATGCGCGACCTTCACGCCAAGCGCCGTCGCAAAGCCGTAGCCCAACGTGCCTTGATAGCTCGACGTGATGAGCGTGCGCGGGCGATAGACGGGATACGCAAATTGCGAGACGTAGCCGACCTGCGTCACCTCCTCCACCAGCAAGCCATCGTCGGGCAACTCCTCACGTATCAATTGCAAGTAATCGTATTGTGGTTGCAGCGTCGCAAACTTCTCATCCATTTCCTCTTTGAGCGCGCTCATTTCGGTTTCACGCGAGGCGCGTGCGCGATTGTGTTTCGGCAGTTCAGCGCGCAACGCCGCCAACGACAACTTCGCATCGGCGACAATACCAATAGTTGGCGGGCGAATGCGTGTCAGCTCGACAGGATCGAGGTCAATGCGAATGAGCTTGAGCGCGTCGTCCGTGCCCCACGCCGTTAATGGACGTTGCATGCGTGAGCCTACACCCAACACCACATCCGCCTCAGCCCACAAGCGATGTCCATGCGGGCCCATCACGCTCAAGTAATGGCGCGAATCCAACACGCCCTTGCCATTCGTCACCGAGACGACGGGCGCTTGCAACAGCTCCGCGACAGCCTTCAACTCCTCGCCAGCTTCATCCGCGCCGCTGCCGACAAAGATGAGCGGTTTCTGCGCTTTGCCCAACAACTCGGCGGCTTTACCAATCGCTTGCGGGTCAGGCGCCAGTGGCGCATAACCATTCGCAGCATCCGTGAACGTCACGGCGGTTTCCCACGTCAACACATCGGGCGGAATTTCCAAACCGACGGGGCGCGGTCTGCCTGTCTGCAATTGGGTGAATGCTTCATCCACTAACGGTTGCACCTGCGTCGGATGTTCGATGCGCGCCGCCCATTTCGTGAGGCCGCGCAAGATGGCGAGTTGATCGGGTATCTCGTGCAACATGCCGAAGCCGCGTCCAATCATCGGCGTCGCAATCTGTCCCGTGATACAGAGTACTGGCGCATTCGCCGCATACGCCGTCGAGAGCGCCGCCGTCGTGTTCAAGAATCCAGGACCCGGCACCACCGCATACGCGCCGACTTTGCCTGTCGAGCGCGCATACCCAAACGCCATGTACGCCGCGCCTTGTTCATGGCGTGTGTGAATCACACGAATCTGGCCTGAATCATGCAACGCATTGAAGAGACCATCATTCTGCACGCCCGGCAACGCAAACAATGTATCAATGCCGTGACGATGTAGCATTTCAACGAGGGCTTGTGCGCCCGTCATACGAGACATAACCACTCCTTCTCAAAAATTGTTTTCAAAGCCAGCGTTGTAGGGCAAGTTTTTAACTTGCCCGCTCCAACTACATCGGATTCTACAAGGGAATGTATGTGGGCGTCAATGTCGCAGCTTTCACGCGTTCGCATGCTTGCGATAGTATGTTAGATCTTGCAAGTTTGCCAAAAACCTGCGCGGTCTTCATTTTTGTGGCTCTTCTGGTTTTGCTGTAGAACGCTCAAGGCGGATGGGCACATCCGCCGTTGGACGCGGGATGTGCGACCAACGGGAGTCCCGCGCGAGCCATTCTACACTCCAGTCGGTAGAGTCATTTTTGTTCACATGACTTTTGCGGTAGCATGGAAAGGACTTTGCCATAGAGAGGTAACTCATGCCCCAAAATTTATGGAACGAATTGGAAGCCACGACCCTGAGCGGTTTGGATTTGCTTGTGTATCGTTCGCGCTTGCTCGGCGCAGACCGCAGCGTGTGCAACGTCTATGGCGGCAATACCGCGAGCAAAATTATGGAGATTGATTTTCGCGGACGCCCAACCATGACGTTGTGGGTGAAAGGCTCTGGCTCTGATCTGGCGACCATGACGCGCAAGGACTTCGCAGGCTTGCGACTGGACGATGTGTTGCCGTTGCTAGAACGCGACGCCATGAGCGACGAAGCGATGACGGCGTATCTCGCGCATTGCTTGTTGCAGCCGACAATGCCGCGCCAATCCATCGAGACGTTGCTCCATGCGTTCATCCCCGCCGCGCACACCGACCACACGCATCCCGACGCCATCGTCGCGCTCGCGTGCGCAGAACATGGCGAAGACCTGGCGCGTGAACTGTATGGCGAGCGTATAGCGTGGGTGCCATACACTCGCCCAGGTTTCGCGTTGAGCAAGCAAATTGCCAATGCAGTGCGCGCCCATCCGAAACTCGAATGCGTCATCATGGGCAAGCATGGGCTGGTGACGTGGGACGATGATCCGCGTGCGTGCTACGACAAAACGATTCGCGTCATTCAAGCGGCGGAAGATTTCATCGCCTCCCGAAGACCTCACAGGTCTTTGAGACCTGTGAGGTTTGAAACGACGTCCGACCAACGCCACGCCATCGCCACAGAGCTCATGCCCATCGTGCGGCGTGCGGCGAGCAAAAGCGGGCGTATGGTAGCGCGCTATGACGATAGCGCTGAGGTGTTAGACTTCATCGCCGCTGATGGCGCGCGTGAGTTAGCGTTGACGGGTGCGGCATGTCCTGATCACCTGGTGCATACGAAGCACTGGCCTCTTTTTGTCGAGTGGCATGATGACGTAAACGCGCTTAAGCAAAACTTGAGCGACGGTCTGGCGCAATACATCGCCCAATACACACAATACTTTGAAACGCATCGCAACGAGACAGACGCGATGTTCAACCCCGCGCCGCGCGTCGTGTTGATCCCGAACGTCGGTATGATGACGCTTGGCAAGGACGCACACGCAGCGCAAGTCTCTGCTGATTTGTATTACCGTGCACTGGCGGTCATGCGCGGCGCGACGATCTTGGATCGCTTCGTGTCGCTCACGCCCGCCGAAGCGTACGGCGTCGAGTATTGGCCCCTCGAATTGTATAAGCTCACGTTGCGCCCACCTGAACGTGAACTCGCGGGACGCATCGCCTTTGTCACAGGCGGCGCGTCGGGCATCGGGCGCGCAACGGCGTATCGGCTCGCCGCAGAGGGCGCGCACGTTGTCATTGCCGACATCAACGCAGCAGGCGCAGCGCAAGTCGCCGACGAACTCTGCAAGCAACATGGCACGAAACGCGGTTTTGCCCTGACATGCAATGTGAGCGACGAAGCGGAAGTCGTGGAAGCGTTTCGGCAAACGGTGTTGGCGTATGGGGGCGTGGACATCGTCGTGAGCAACGCGGGGCTGGCGTCGGCGTCGCCCATTACCGAGACGAGCGTGAGCGAGTGGAACAAATTGTTCGATGTGTTGGCGCGCGGCTATTTCTTGGTGGCGCGCGAAGCGTTTCGTGTCTGGCAAGCACAAGGGCTAGGCGGCAGTTTGATTTTCGTCGCGAGCAAGAACGGTTTGATTGGCAGCAAGAACGCGGCGGCGTATGGCGCGGCGAAAGCGGCAGAGATCAATCTAGCGCGCTGCCTCGCAGAGGAAGGCGGCGCGCACGGCATTCGCGTCAACGTCGTGAACCCCGATGCGGTGCTGCAAGGGTCGAGCATTTGGAGCAGCCAATGGCGCGTAGAACGCGCGCAGAGCGCGGGCATCGCGCCCACCGAGTTGGAAGCCTACTATCGGCAACGCAACACCTTGAAGGTGAATATCCTTCCAGCGGACATCGCGGAAGCCGTGTTGTTCTTCGCGTCGGAGCGTTCCGTGAAAACGACGGGAGGAATACTGAATGTGGATGGTGGATTGGCAGCGGCGTACGTGCGTTAAAAAATTGATTGTGCTATACTCGCATCTGTCATTCGCTGCTCGCCGCTAAAGATAATCATTTTCAGGGAAAGTCTTCACCGACGCATCCGCTGAAGAAGATGACTTGATGCTGGTCTTTGGACTGACACAAGCCAGCAAAGCCGAAAACAAGCAATACTGGCGCCGCGAGTTAGGTTTGTGCTGGCAACCTCTCATCGTGGAGTTGTGCCGACAGACCTGCAGTGATTTTAGCGGTCCCATTCGTGTAGGGTCAGATGAGATTTGTGATTTGGCCGTTAATTAGGAGAAACCTTCTATGCCCATCACCATGACCGACTCGCTCATCTATGCTCCCGCGTGGAGCACCGATGAGCTGCGGA
>CAZDYP010000192.1:0-8886 GCA_964509505.1 uncultured Anaerolineae bacterium
GTATGTTTCCGTTGGTCTAGTTGCATTCACACTTTTGCTCCTCTGGCGCAATTGGCGAATGACAACTCGCAACGCGCAACGCGCAACGCGCAATTACCAATTACCTCTTCTGCTTGCCTTATCACTTGGCGCGTTGTGGTGGGGACGCAACGCCTTCACGTATGGCGCATTCGATTGGTTGGGGCAAGGACGACACAATGCCGTCGTCACGGGACAACCAGCGACGTTGGGTTTGTATGGCGACTACCTCACCGCAGCAACACATCTTTTCCCAACCTTGTTTCGCTCGTTCTGGGGACAATTCGGCTGGATGGCTGTGCCGATGGAGCCGCGCATCTATAACACGCTGTTCGTTTTCATGCTGTTTGCTTTGATAGGGTTGGCGTTGGGGAAGTATCAGGGGTCAAGTGCCAAGTATCAGGTGTCAGGTGTCAAGTATCAGATGTCAGGTGTCAAGTATCAAGTGTCGAGTGCCAAGCATCAATCATCAGCCTCCAATATCCAATATCCAATATCCAATATCCAATTACTAATTACTAATTACCAATTACTCCTCTTACTCACCTGGTTCTCGCTCATCCTCGCCCTCGTCCTCTACTACAACCTCGAATTTTATCAGGCGCAAGGACGTTACTTGTTTCCTGCGCTTGGCGCGATAGCGATTTTTATGGTGCTGGGGTTGCGGGCGTGGGTGAAGCTCGCGGCGTCGCTGTTGGCGCGCCTGAAGATTCCATACGCCTTGACAGAATGGGTATCATTAGGTGTATTCGTTGCAGGATTTGTTGCGCTGGATTGGATGTGCTTGTATCGTTATGTTATTCCAAACTTGAGATGAGCGTAGAAGCACAACAACGAATTCGTTGTTTCCTCTCTCCATTCTTCAATCGCTAATCTTCAATCTCCATGAAAGACCGTTTCGCCCTCCTCATCATCGCCCTGTTGCTTCTCCTTACCACCTTGCCCTATCTGCTCGCGGTCTGGTGGTCGTCACCCGACAAAGTGTTTCTCTGGTCGTTCTATAACTCGCAAGACACGAGCGTGTATCTCTCTGCAATGCGTGCGGGCGCGCGCGGCGAGTGGCTGCGCGCGTTGCCGTTCACGAGCGAGCCACATGACCCCGCGCTCTATTATCCACTCTATTTGTTGCTGGGACGCATCGCGCCCAACTTCATCACGTTTCACGTTGCGCGCTTGGCGGCGTGCGTCGCGTTGGGTGTGGCGCTGTGGCAGCTCACCGCCGAGATATTATCGTCGCTGGTGGAGCGGCGCATCGCCGTCGTGTTAGCGTTATTGGGCATGGGCGTTGGGTGGGTCGTCATGTTGTCGCCGTTACGCGCATGGACTCGCCCAACCGACATCTACGCGCCCACCTCGTCGTTGCTCGGCGCGGCGTTGCTCAATCCACATTTCCCGTTGGGTGCTGCGTTGCAATGCGCGATATTCACGTTGTACGTGCGCGCGCAAGGCGCACCGTACCCACGTGGCACATTGTTCTGGGGCGCGTTGCTCTCGTTGGCATTGGGCTTGGTGTTGCCGTATCAAGTGTTCAACCTCGTCGTGCTGCTGGGCGCGGATGTGCTGCTCGTCAACGTGTGGACGTGGCAGCGCGAGCGTCGCTTGCGCTCATTCGTGTGGACATCCGCTTCGCGCGCGGCATTGTTCTTGACACTACCTAGCGCCATCATCGTGGGCTATTACGTGATGCTGCAGTGTTGTGCGCCATTCTGGTCAGAGCTCATTCGCCAATGGCCCGTGCTGGAAAATCAGTTTGATGCGCTCGATTTCATCGTGGGCTATGGTTGGCAGCTCGTGGGCGCGCTCATTGCTTTGGTTTGGTTGTGGCGTCAACCGCAACACAACGCGGGCGAGCGATTCGTGATAGTATGGTTCGTCGTCAATATCATCCTCATTCTGTCCCCGCTCGATTTTTCGGACCGCACGAGCCTCGGCTTCAGCGCGCCGTTGGCGCTGCTCGCGGCAATCGCGTTGGCGCGTGTGATACCAACATGGGCTTGGGTGCGTCGCCTCAAACAAAACTTCCCATCGCGCCTCACGTTGAACGCATTGCCTATCATGGTGTTGTCGCTCACGTTGCCTTCGGTCTTGCTACTCATGATGTTTCTGCCATTGGGCGCGCTTAACACCGGCGATTTGCCATTCTATCTGTCGCGCGCTGACCGAGTCGTGATACAATGGTTAGCGACTCATGCGACGCCGCGCGATATAGTGCTTGCCTCGCCCAGCATCTCCAATCTGATTCCCGCGCTGACCGATGCGCGCGTCTATGCGGGCCACACACACGAGACCTATCAAGCCAATCGCAAGAAAGCCGAAATCATCCAATTCTTCGATGCGATGAGCGACGCGCAACGTCGTGAATTTTTGCAACGGCATAGCATTACGTTTGTCTATGCACATCCGAATGCATACAGCATGGGCGCATTCGATGGTAAAGGTGTATCTTATCTCGAACCTCTCCTGCGACAAGGAGACATCATCCTCTATCGTGTGAGCCATACACCGTGAACAGTGAACAGTGAACAGTCAGCCATCCAATTTCCAATCTTCAATCTCCAACAAAGAATGGCTATGGGCAGTCATCGCCACACTCGTCATTCTATGCACGACGACCATGCTCATCGTGTGGGCTGCCTTCAATACACCACCCGAATTGCGTTACACTGACTTGCTCTACTATTGGCAAGACAACAATTCATATCTTGCCAAATTGCGACAGGGTGTGCGCGGCGAATGGCTGTACACGGTGCCGTTTGTGGCGGAGCCGGGTGAGGGCGTGTTCTTGTATCCCAACTATTTGTTATTGGGACACATCGCACGTTGGTTCTCGCTGGAACCCGTAATCGTGTTTCATGCGGCGCGGTTGTTTGGCGGCGCGATGTTATTGCTATCATTGTATGCGCTCGTCAGTCGTTTCTTCACCGTCGTGCAAGATCGTCGTCTAGCGTTTCTCATCGCGGCCGCGGGGTCAGGCTTCGGGTGGTTCGTGTTGCTTTTCGATCAACAACTCGTGCCCGACATCCTGCAAGCCGAGATTTACCCGTATCTCTCTGCGCTCGCCAATCCTCATTTTCCGTTGGCGATGGCGGCGTATCTATGGTTGCTCGATGGGTTGGTGGACCGCGCCGATGGCATCGCGCCGCCTAAGCACATCTGGAAAAAAATCGTCCTCAGCTCGACGGCGCTGGCGTTGTTGCAACCGTATGGCTTGGTGAACGCAGGCTTCATCGGCAGCTCATGGCTGTTGACACGCTGGATTCGCGAGCGACGTTTCCCGCGTGACGTGTTCATGCGCTTGTTTGTGATGGCGCTCATCGGTCTGCCCTACATGCTCTATACGTTGTGGGCAGTGCGGACGAACGCGGCGCTCGCCGCCTGGGACGCGCAAAACATCACGCGCCCGACGGCTCTGTGGAAGTACATGGTTTCAGGTGGATACGTTTTGCCGTTTGCGTTCATCGGCGGATGGCTGAGCTTGCGGCGCGCGCGCACACCCAACAATTTTCTGTTGGTGTGGTGGGCGCTTGTCACAATTTTGCTAGTGTTCATCCCTGCTTACTTAAACCTCTATCCGCAATCACGCCGCTTTGCTTTTGGTCTGTTCGTTCCGTTGGCGCTGCTCGCATGGCAAGGGCTGCTGTCGTTGCCGCGTATCAATTTGCCGCTCGTGCGCGCGGGCTTCGTGTTCCTCACGATGCCGACGAACATCTTGCTCGTGTTCATTTCACTCGTCGCATTGGCGCGACACAGCCCTACGTTATTCTTCACGCAAGGCGAATGGCAAGCTCTGTTATACTTACGCGGGCAAGCGCCGCAACGCGCGCTCGTCCTCGCGTCGCCCGACTTCGGGTTATACGTCCCCGCGTGGGCAGGGCAGCGCGTGATTTATGGACACCCACACGAGACGGGCAACGCGAAGGCGCGCGCGAATGAGGTCGTGAATTTTTATGCAGGCACATTACCGCATGCCGATGAGTTCCTCAAGCCTGTGGATTACATCGTCGTCGGTCCGCGTGAAATGTTCCTCGGTCACGCGCGTGTGCCCTCCGAGTTTGCGCCTGTGTTCACGCAACACAACGCAACGCTAGTGACGATCTGCCCGCCCGATTGGTTGCGCGAGCTGTCGTGCAAAGCGATGCGCGATGAGGTTATCATCTACGCGCGCAAATAGTAATTGGTAATTGGTAATTGCTTGTCCATGCTATGTGGTCATCGCAAGAATCACCAATTACCAATTACCAATCACTCATTACCAATTACCATGACGGAAACGATTCACATTCCCCAACACTTTTACGCCGAGATGGTCGCGCACGCACGCGAAGGGTTCCCCAATGAAGTGTGCGGCGTGATTTTGGGCGCGCAAGGTCAGCTGCGTGAATTGCATCGTGTCGCCAACGCCGCAGCCGATCCGCTTTACACGTATGACATGGAGCCGCGCGCGTTGCTAAAGCTCAATCAGCGCGCGGATGAGGCGGGCTTGGCGTTCGCGGTCATCTATCATTCGCATCCGCCCTTTGCGGAAGTCTATCCGTCCGCGACGGACATTGCGAAAGCGTTCTATCCCGATGCGATTTACATCATCCTCGCCATTGGCCAGGTCTCGCGCCAACTCCGCGACGACTTGCGCGACCCCACGAAGCGCGCAAGCATCGTCGCCACATGGGGTGACCCGCAAACGATGACGCCGCGGATGAGAGCGTATCGCATCACCAAAGAGGATTGGTTGAGCAAAGAGGGCAAAGTCGCGGAGTTGACAATCGAAGTGATGGGATGAAGCAATCCAAAATTTCAAATCCCCAATCCCCAACACCAAGTTCCAAACGGCTACAGGTCACAATCTTCACGGATGGAGCGTGTCTGGGAAACCCCGGCAGAGGCGGCTACGGCGTCGTGTTGTTGCAGCCGCCATATCGTAAGGAGTTGTCGGGCGGCTATCGGTTGACGACGAACAACCGCATGGAATTGATGGCGGTCATTGCGGGGCTACGTATTTTGAAGAAGCCATGCGACGTGACGCTCTATAGCGACTCGCGTTATTTGGTTGACGCCCTAGAGAAAGGCTGGGCGGAGCGTTGGCGCAAAAATGATTGGATGCGTAACACGCAAGCGCAAGCGGAGAACGCCGACTTGTGGGCGCAGCTACTCGACTTGTGCGCGCGGCATGTGGTGAAGTTCGTGTGGGTGCGCGGACACACAGGCAACCGCGAGAATGAACGCTGCGACCAGCTATCGGTGCAAGCGGCGCAAGGCAAAAATTTGCGGGTAGATGAGGGGTATGAGAGGGCAGGCGCTGCGCATGGGAAAAGGCTTGACCTTTGACATGCCCCATCAACGGTGATAACCTCATTTGCGATGACTACCTATCTCGAACGCTACCGCAACAGTGAACGCGAACAAGTCTGGGCGGAGTTGCTCGCGCTGGGCGCACAGGTGCGTGAGGAGCCACTCTTCTCCGACGCGCTCGCCGTCACGCGCGAAACGCTGACGCGCGCCAAAGACTTGTTGCCTATCTAACTCCAATTCTCAATTGCTAATTAACGTCAATGCGGGATAAGGTGGCGGGCGATTGAACATCACGCCTACTCACTGCGAAACCCGCCGGCGCGGGTTCAGTTCCAGCCGACGGCGGTCGGCTGGGCGCGGCGTTGCGCGCGCATTGCCTTCGCGGTGGCTTATCCCGCATTCACGTTAATTACATTACTGTTATGTCCACCCAACTCCCCGACCTCCGCATCATCCCGACACGACATCTCTTCTTGCACGAAGATGTCGAACCGGCGCGTGTGCAGCGCATCATCGAGCGTATCGCGCACGATCAATTACTGAAGAACCCCATCATCGTCGCCGAGCTCGACGAGTATGATCATTATGTCGTGCTGGACGGGGCGAATCGCGCGACGGCGCTCAAGCAATTGGATGTGCGCGATGCGCTGGTGCAAGTCGTGGATTACGGCGACCCAGAGATGCGACTCGAAACGTGGTATCATCTCGTCTGCGCTATTGATAAGCAAGCGTTGTTTGAGCGCATTGCGCAAGTCGCCCCCGTGCGCCTGCGCGCGTCAGACCTCACTCACGCGCGCAATGCGTTGGCGTTCCAACAAATTCTCGCGTATATGGTGTGCAACGAAGGCGACGTGCATCAGATTGACGGGCCCGAAGATTTGCCGAGCCGCGCAGCCATTCTCAACCAGATTGCGCTAACGTATAAAGGCAGCGCGACCATCTATCGCGTGCAGACGGATCACATGGCGGAGCTACAAACGATTTACAAAGACCCCGCCGCCATCATCATCTACCCCCGCTTCACGCCGCACGACATCCTCGAACTGACACGCAACGCGGCGAAACTGCCGACGGGCATCACGCGCCATCTCATCCCCAAGCGCGCGCTGCGCCTCAATTTCCCGTTGAGCGCGTTGAACGAAGACAAGTCCCTCGCGGAAAAAAATCAAGCCTTGCGGGAACAAATTACCGCGATGCTGAAAGCAGGCAAGGTGCGGCATTACCAAGAGTCAACGTATTTGTTTGATGAGTGAAGCAAAGCTAAAGACTAAAGATGGAAGATTGAAGATTGCCTTCCCAATCTTTAGTCTTTAATCCTTCGTTTTTTGGGGTAATGATGCTTGACCTAGACCTCGACCAAAAAATTTCCAAAGACGCATACAAACAACTCTTTCCTGAGTTGCAGCGCCGATTGTATGCGCTGCAAAAAGCGTCGTGGGATGCGAAGATACCTGTCGTGATCATTTTTGAAGGTTGGGATGCGGCGGGTAAAGGCACCTCGATCAACACGTTGAGCTCACGGCTCGACCCGCGTGGTTTCAAGCTGCATCCGATTCGCGCGGCGCGCACCTTTGAGAAAAAACGTCCGTGGTTGTGGCGCTTCTGGCTGAAGCTGCCTGGGCGCGGCGAGTGGGCCATCTTCGACCGCTCGTGGTATGGGCGCGTGTTGGTTGAGCGCGTCGAGAATCTCGTCGGCAAACGCGACTGGGAGAGCGCGTATCAGGACATTGTGGACTTCGAGCAAACGTTGGCTGACGACGGGTATCTCATCGTCAAGTTCTGGTTGCACATTAGCCAGAGGGAACAGAAGAAGCGTTTCAAAACTTTGCAGCGAGACCCCTTGACGGCCTGGAAGGTCACGGCGGAAGATTGGGAGCATCACCGCAAGTATGACGACTACGTGCTGGCGATTGAGGAGATGTTGGAGCGCACGTCCACCGAATGGGGCACGTGGACGATTGTCGAGGCGACGCAGAAGCGTTACACCATCGTCAAGATTTATCGCACGCTCATCGCCGCGCTCGAAGCACGATTGAAACAAAGACCGGATGCGCTGCCGCCGCCCATCGAAGCGCCGCAAGCTGTAGCTAGCGCGTCGGTGACAACATAGCAATTTTCAACTCCTCTTTAGAGGAGTGTGTTGAATGAGGATCGAATATGCTTCAGGACATTGATCTCAGTTTGGCATTGGACAAAGACGCATACGACGAAGAACTCATCAAATACCAAGTCGCCTTGAGCGCGCTGGGCTATCAAGTCTATCAGCAAGAGCGCCTCGTCGTCATCGTCTTTGAAGGTTGGGACGCGGCGGGCAAAGGCGGCGCGATTAAGCGCGTCACCGAGCGGCTCGACCCACGCGGCTATGCGGTCTTTCCCATCAGCGCGCCCCAGGGCGACGATGCGACGCATCATTACTTGTGGCGCTTCTGGCGGCGCATTCCCGAAGCGGGGCAATTCGCCATCTTTGACCGCAGCTGGTATGGGCGTGTCTTGGTCGAGCGCGTCGAAGGTTTCTGCTCCGAGGAGGCGTGGAAGCGCGCGTATCGTGAAATCATTCAGTTCGAGCGGGACCTCGTAGGCTTCGGCGCGATTCTGTTCAAGTTTTGGATGCACATTAGCAGCGACGAGCAATTGCGCCGTTTCCAAGAACGCGAGACGAGTGAGCTGAAACAATGGAAACTGACGGCGGAGGACTGGCGCAACCGCAACAAATGGGATGCGTATTTTGAAGCGACGGACGAGATGCTCACGAAGACCAGCACCATCAGCGCGCCGTGGACAGTGGTCGAAGCGAACAACAAGTGGTATGCGCGCGTCAAGGTATTGCAGACACTCGTGGACAAGTTGAGCGTCGAGCTGAATTATGATGCGTTGAAAGAAGTGTTTCCCAATGGGAGGAAGCAGAAAAACAAAAAGAGAAAATGACGATGCGCCATGAACGATTCAGACCTGACTCGCGAGCTTCAACTCTTGGTCGCCGTGCAGTTGTTGGACGAGCAAACGGTTGAACAATTCATGTTTCATCATGCGCTGACGCATGAGGCTGCGTATGCGTCGCTGTTGCGTAGCGACCGCAAACAGCTGCATCTGCTCGTGGCCGAAACGGTCGAGCGCGTGTATGCCCATACACTCGACACGTATCTGGGCGATTTGGCGCATCACTTTCGGTTAGCAGGCGCGGATACACAAGCCATGCGGTATGCGTGGCGCGCGGGCGAGCAGGCGCAGGCGATGTATGCGCCACGCGAAGCCATCAAGTATTTCACACAGGCCGCAGAGGCCACTAGTCGGCTCGCGCAACCTACTCCCCCTGCGCTGTATCGCGCACGTGGACGGGCTTATGAACTGATCGACGATTTTGCGTCGGCGCTGCACGATTACGAGCGAGCGTTGGAGATGGCGTGGGAGCTGCGCGATATGCAGGCTGAGTGGCAAGCATTGATAGACCTCGGCTTCTTGTGGGCAGCGCGCGATTACGAACGCATGGGCGATTACCTGCAACATGCGCTGGTCGTGGCGCGCAAGCTGGGTGACGCGGCGAAGCTAGCCTCCACCTTGAATTACATCGGCAACTGGCACATC
>CAZDYP010000193.1:0-8878 GCA_964509505.1 uncultured Anaerolineae bacterium
CGTATCGTAAGAGCAAAACACCCAAAGCCGCGCTCGATGCGGCGGCGAAGGAAATCAATTTGTTGTTGGGCTACTCTGCGACTGCGTGGTGATATAAGAGCCGTAAGGTTGTTAGAACCCCCACGAGTCTGTCAGGAGAGAGGCTTTCATGCGTAGGCTCACGGATTGGGCGCGAAAGTTGGTTGCGTCGAATTTGCTCAGGCGCTTGGTGCTGACGTTAATCTTTCTTTCGCTGGTGCCGTTGTTTCTCATCTCATATTTTGCCATAGATAATTTTCAAAAGGCGCGCGACGACGTGTTGCAACGCAGCATCCAAGACCTCGATCGTCGTTCCTTCGAGGGCTTGAATGCGCGCGCGGTGACGTTGGCGCAAGCCGCGGCCGCATTCTTGCGCGAGCGCGAAAACGATTTGCAAGTGCTGGCCGCGTTGCCGCGCACCTTTGAAGCCTACGAAGCGTTTGCGCGCTCCACGCAAGGACACCTCTGGATGGTGGTCGAAGGCACAGGCAAGACGCGCCAGCAAGGCGTTGAGCAACGTTTCACACTGCCGTTGTATCGTGAAGTGACGTTCATCGCCCTGACAGGACAAGAGCAAGTCAAAATCGTCAACGCGTGCGACGATTATCCCCTCCAGTGCCGCGTCACACCAACCTCCACCCTGTCGAATGTGCAGAATCCCGCGAACACGCTCTTCAAAAGCGAAACGTATTTTGCGGATGCGCTCAAATTGAAGCAAGGTGAAATCTATGTTGGGCGCGTGATCGGTTTCTTCAATCCACAAGAAGCGGCTTATGCGGGCGCGCAAAATCGCGGCGGCGAGCCGTATCGGGGTGTGTTGCGGTTTGCCACACCTGTCTTTGAGGGCGGGCAAAAAATCGGCGTCGTCGCGCTGGCGGTCGAATGGTTGCATTTCATGGAACTGACCGCGCACGTCGCGCCCGCCAATCCCAACTATCAAGCCGAAATTGATCCGCGCCTCGCCGACTTCGCGTACGTTGTTGACCCTGAGGGCTGGGCCATCAGCCACCCACGTCACTTCAACATCTTTGGTGTGGACGACAAAGGTCAAGCAGTGCCATCCATCAACGAGAAAGACAAAGACGATCTCTTTCGTCCGGGCAACTTGTCACAAATGGGCTTCCTCTCACCGATGTTCCCGACATTGGTCAAAAAGAATCAAGCGGGCGAGGCGCTCAACGGCGCGCACCTCGTCGAAAAAGTGCAGGGGCGTGACCGCGCGCTGGTCTTCGCTACCATTCCCTATTTCACAGGATCATACAATACCCAAGCAGGCTTTGGCGTCGTCGTCCTTAGCACAGACGGCGAGCGTTTCCATAAAGACACCGAAGTGTTGAGCAAGCGCTTTGAGAACACGATTTCGTCGGTCAATGATACGGTGACGATCCTCACGGTCATCACGTTGGCGTTAGCGTTGCTGCTGGCCATTGTATTGGCCAGCAACGTCGCGTTTCCCATTTTGCGCCTCACCGACTCCGCGCACGAGATTGAGGGCGGGCGTTGGGAGCAGGCGAACATAGACGATATCAGCAACACTAAAGGCGGCGATGAAGTTTCACGACTCGCGCGCGTGTTCGCTTCGATGGCAAAAGAAATTCGCGCCCGCGAAGCGCAATTGCGCGCGCAAGTGCAAGAATTGAAAATCGTCATTGACGAAGTAAAGCGGCAAAAGCAAGTCAGCGAAATCGTGGACACCGACTTCTTCCAAGACCTTACCAGCAAAGCGAAATCGTTGCGCCAGAAGCGGCGCGGCGTATCTGCGAGCGATGCGCCCACTGCCAGTGACGCGACGCCTGCCGATTAAATTATGAATTGCCAATTACTCATTACTCATTAGTCATTACTCATCACTTTTTACTCCTCATGTCCACCCGCTTAACCCGTCTCTTTGCGATTCGTCCCGGCGATGAGACGAAAACGCTTTTACTGTTCAGTTTGCATTTCGTGTTCTACGTCGGTTTGCGTTGGGGCGAGAACGCCAGCGAAACGCTCTTCATCAACGCGTGGGGCGCAGATGCGCTGTCGGGCATCTTCATCGCCAACGCCGTCTTGAGCTTTGCGATGGCGCTCGTCTTCACAGCGCTCGCCGACCGCCTGAGCAACGCGCGGTTACTGGCGGGCATGACAGGCGTGATGATCGTGTGGCTCGCGTCGGTGTGGTGGTTGTTTAGTGTCGCAGGCGGCGCAAACGGTCCCGTGTATCCGTATTTCTACCTCGTCTATACGGCGTTTGGCGAAGCGGCAACGCTCAACATCATCAACTACATCAACGACTTCTACGATACGCGCACCGCCAAGCAAGCCTTGCCCTTGATGTTGTCGGGCGCGTTGGCAGGCAGCACCTTCGCAGGTTTCACCGCGCCGTTGCTCAACACGACGATTGGGTTGTGGAACGTGCCGTTGGCGTGGATGGCATGCTTGTTCATCGTGATTGGCTTGTTGTATGTGTGCCGTCGCAAGCTGGTGACCATCTCGGCATTGGCTGCGCAAGCGACGAAGGGCGCGCAGCGCACATCGCGCACGACAATGAAGAGTGATGAGGGGATGCTCGCCAATCTGCGCGCCGGTCTGACGTTCGTGCGTGAATCGAGCTTCTTGCGCTGGCTCGCGCTCGTCACCTTCACAGGCACGCTGCTCGTCCGCTTCCTCACCTTCCAAGCCAACGTCGTCTTCGCAGAACAATTCAGAGGCGACCCGACGAGTCTCTCAAATTTTTATGGCATCGTGAGTGGCGCGGCGAATGTCGTCGGCTTGCTCATTCAATCGTTGTTACTGGGACGCTTGGTCACACGCTTCGGCGTCGGCGCGCTGAACATGATGTTCCCCTCACTCACCTTGCTGGCTGTGGGCGCGTTAAACGTCACGCCGACGTTAGCCACGGCGATCTGCGGGCGCATTGACCACACGATGCTCAAGCAGGTCTTACGCAACCCACTCGACGCCATGTTGTTGAACGGCGTGCCAATCAAAATCAAAGGGCGCGCGCGCGGCTTCCTCAAACTCGTCGCGCCCATCGGCACATTGACGGCAGGGATGTTGTTGACCGTCGTGCAACAAGACAGCGCACCGGCTTGGGCGTTGAGCGTGCTGGCGCTCGCGCTCGCGGTGTTCTACGTCGTCGCCTCGCTGAGCGTGAACCGTGAATACACACGCTCGCTGACGACGCTCTTGGCAGAAGACGCCTTCAACATTTTTCGCGCCAATCAAGACAGCGACCAATCGGCTTTCGAGCGTCCTGATCCTGAGACATTGGCGCAGTTACAGAAGCGGATGCGCGAAAGCGAAAGCGATGAGATGGCCGTGTTCATGGCGGAGATGGTCTATGAAATTCAAGGGCGCGACGCATTACCGCATTTGCAAGAGCTATATCGCTTGCGGGGACCGAAAGTGCGCGCGAGTTTGGTGCAACGGCTCGGCGACGAAGGTCTCATCAATCCGCTCGTGCGACGTTTAGGTTTAGCGGCCGCTGAAGAACCAGAAGCCATCGTGCGACAAGCAGCGGCGCAAGCGCTAGCGCGCACACCGCTGGTCGAACATGACAGTCAGACACTGGGCGCGTGCGTGAAGTTGTTGAACGACTCTGAAGAAACGATTCAAGCCATCGTCATTCCGACGTTGTTGGCAGCCGGACAAGCCAACTACATTGCGCCCGCGCAACACAAATTGGCGCAGTGGCTCGACCCTCACAGCGACGAGCAGCGCCGCCGGTTGGGTTTGCGTGTGTTGAGTAAGACAGGCGATGCGCGCTTGTTGGAACGTCTCTCGGAATATCTTGCTGACCCAACGCCCAGCGTGCGCCGCGAATCCGCCGAGTTGTTGGGCGAATTGATGACGCGCACGAAAGATGTGACAATTCAGCAACAAGGCATTGATCTACTACGCACCCTCTTGCATGACCACGACGAGGGCGTGCGCCTGGCCGCCATCAACAGCATCGGTTCCTTAAACAGCGTCGAGGCAAACCTCGCACTGCTAACCGCCTTGAGCGACCCGAGTTTCACGGTGCGCCGTCAGGTGTGCGCGGTCATCGAGCCTAATATCAAAACCGAGCTCGAACAGACAATGGACGGCGACGAACCCTACAGCGTAGAGTGCGCGGCGTTTTTGCTGGCGCGGACGGGCCACCCACGCGCGCGGCGACGGGTGCTGGACTTGATGGAAAATTTGCTGTGCGAAACCTACACGACGCAAGCGCAACGTCTGCCGTTTGAAGAACTTGACGCGACGAGTGTGCGCGTCTTGAAAACAACGCTGCAAGAGTTGGCGATAGTTTCACTCGACCGTTTCTTCTGGTTGTTGAGCGCGTTGAGCAATGAGGCGGACGCCCAGGCCGTGTTGCGTTCGCTGCGCAGCGACGATCCGCAGACGCGCGCGAACGCCCTCGAAAGTTTGGAGACGATGACCACACCTCAGCTGGCGAAGTTAGTCGCGCCGTTTTACGACGGCACAGCGTTGCCTGACTTGGTGACCATTGGACAAGAGTATTTTGCGTTCGGCTTGCCCACCCGGCGCGACGTGCTATATCAAGCGTGGTCTGAGCTGGGCGCCCTGAGCGCGGACGACGAGGCGCCTGCGGATGACGGCACTCGCGCCTTAGATAAAAACGATTGGATGGCGGCGGCGGCGATACACGTCATCGCCGACGCCGCGCCACAATCATTCGGTCAGAATGGATATCCAACGCAGGAGGAGGTGAACGCGGCTTTGCAGAGGACGATGAACACAGGCACGCCGCTGGCGCGCGAAACAGCGCGGCGCGTGCAACACCAATTGCATCCATCCGAGCCAGCTGCTGCAAAGGGGCAGACTATGTTGACTACGATTGAAAAAGTCATATTTCTCAAAGAGGTGCCTTTTTTCCAAAGCATGAGCATTGACCAATTGCGCGTATTGGCAAGCATCAGCGAAGAGCAGTTTTGCCATGAGAACGAAACGGTATTCAAAGAAGGCGCGTATGGCGACGCGTTGTACGTCATCGTGAACGGTGAGATCGCGATTCAACGGCAAGTGAAACGCGGCAATCGCACGTCGGTCACACGCCTGGCGGCGCTGGGGCCGCGCGAATACTTCGCAGAGATGTCTATCTTCGACAATGAATCGTATTCCGCCGATGCGGTTGCCATCAAACCGACCGAGCTGTTGCTCATTCGTCAAGCGCCCTTGGTAGCTTTAATCAAGCATCAACCTGAACTTGCGCTCAGCCTACTAAAGGTGTTAAGCTTGCGGTTGCGTCGCGCCAACGAACAGCTGGCCGAAAAGACGCAAGCGAAGCCTAAGCAGTTGATAGATTTGTACGACAAATTTTAAACCACCCAATGATCGTGTGAGTCTAGCGCCATGTCGTCTCCCAAAAAACCTCTTCTCCCCGCCTCGCAAACGCTGACTGCGAGCCTACGCGCTATTACGGACGATGACACCAACCGGCGCGTCGTGCGCGCCTCGCCGACGCGCTTGCGTTCGTTGCGTCCTTCGTCCACGTACAATGAGTATCAAGTCATCATGCTCAATGAGCGTTATGCGCTGTACAATGTGCGTCTCAATCGCATGCTCAGCGCGCGGTCGGCGCATGTGGAGCTTGACCCGACGCCGTTCGTGCCCGATCAACGCGCACAAGCCTTACGCCCATTGACGAACCAACTCTTTGCCAAGAACGCGCATCTCTTCGACAGCAAGAAGGTGCGCTTGAAGTCTGATTTGACGTTGGAATCGTTGCAATTGAACAAACCGGTGCGCGTGCAGCCGACGAACTATGAGTTGAGCCTTTGCACCAACGAAATGGCGAGTCAAGAAATTTGGTCGCTGCGCACAGGGCAACGCGCCTTCGACGGCGTGTCGCTGATGGCGCACGACGGCGTATTGTACGATTTTAGCGATAGCCCTTGCTCAAACCACATTGGCGTCTCGACGCTCGCCATCACGTTGGATGCGTGTGTGGTCGTGCCCTTGCAGCCCGAACAATCTGCCTACAATGGCAATTTGCTGGTGCCGTCAGGCTCAGGGTCGGCGGATTGGACAGACTTCATGCAGACGGGCAAGACGTTGCAACAGCTGCTCACCTTGGCGGCGGAGCGTGAGCTCATCGAAGAATGCGGCTTACACGGTGTTAGCGACTTGCAGATGGCGACGCGCATCATCGGCTTTGCGCGCCTCGTCAATCGCGGCGGCAAGCCCGAATTTTTTGGTGTGTCGTTCCTGAGCGTGCTGTCGTCGGCGTTGCAAAGCTCAAAAGTCGAGCTGGTGCCGTTGGGCGATTTAGCCGGCGCGTTGCCCAAAGTAACGCCCACACTGGCGCGGTTTCGCACAGGACAACAGCAGCGCGCCTCGTTGCAGCTGTATTTGAATATACAGTTTCTCGAAGATCACATCAATACCGCACCCGAGGCTTTCTTAGCGCTACGCAATCAACTTTTTGCCTGAACACAACAGAAATCCAACACGAAAACACCAAGAAACCGCGAAGGCACAAAGGCTTGAAATATTTTTGATCGGTGATTGCGCAAGCTTCGTGTTCTTTGCGTTGAATAAGTGAAGAGCCTATGAGCCAAGACTCATCCCCCAATTTGAAAAACGAAGCCGACACACATCCGCCAACGACCACCGTGAGCATGACCGACATTTTGGGCTTGCCCGTCGGCTTGCGCCAGCTGCTCAATTGGATGGTCAAAACCGAGAGCGTGACGGTGCGGCAAGTGGCGGAGCAAGTTGGGCAAGACGAAAAGAGCGCGCACGAATTGTTATTGACGTTGGTGAAAAAGGGTTGGATTGTCGAGGTGAAGGCGCAAGGAGAGACACGCTATCGCGTGCAACTCAGCGCGCAACGCAAACGGTTGGTGCCGTCGTCACTGCTGGATGTGATTGATGGTCCCGCCAAACCGCGCGGCGTGAGTCGTCTCGATCCTTCGCCTCCCAACAAACACAAAAAATAATCTTGAGGCGAATATGCTGCCAATGCAGGCGCGCATGACGAGGCACTCAGGTCATTGCGCGCTTTTTGATTGGCGCACTTCACGTGGTCATTGCGAACGGAGCGCAGCGCTCCCCACTGCGCTTGAGGGAGATTGCGTCGCTACGTTGGTAAACTACGCTCGCAATGACTACACGACTTTGCTATGCTGACCACCTCTTCTCTTTCCATACTCGCGCCCATCGAGCCGCGGTTGCGTGCGGTGTTGCCGCCTGAATTATATGTCGCCGCTTGGATGGATCCGTCGCCCGCGAACCTGACGCGCGTCTTCGAGCATCTGCGGACGATGCAGCGTATCCTCTACGATTACGTGCCGCGTCAAGTCTCGGAACGGTTGCCCAAGCCCGGCGAAATTCGCTTCGCTTGGGAAGAAGGGACGCTGATGTTCACTGACCTCGCAGGGTTCACCTCGTTGATGGAAGCGGGCGCGGCGCACGGCAGACAAGGCGCAGAGGATTTGTTGAAAATCATCAACGCCTATTTCGCGCAGATGATCGCCATCATCGGTAAAGCGGGCGGCAACTTATTGGAATTCACGGGTGATGCGATGCTCGTACAGTTCGAGGCAGATCGTCGTCGCACCGACACAGCGCGCGCGGTGCGTGCAGGCTTACGGATGCAGCGCGCGATGAAACAATTTGCCAATATGGATACGGCATGGGGATATTACACGCTCAGCATGAGAATCGGCTTGCACACCGGACGCTTCCTCATCGCCGATATCGGCACACCGCAACGCATGGAGCATGTGCTACTCGGCCATACGGTGACGCAGACGAAACACGCGGAAGGCTCTGGCAAAGTCGGGCGCGTGAATTTGAGCGCAGCAGCGCACCAGCGGGTGCAGGCGTTGTTTCGTTGTGAACCGGGCAAAGACGATTATCAGCTCGTGATAGACGATTTGAGCGAGGAACAACTTGGCGAATATGATCTGACGCCCGCGAGCCGACGCGCGGCAAGCATGGTGTTGATGGATCGCAGTGTGGAGGGACTGTTGAAAGAAATCGAAAGTGTGTTGCGCCTGGTCGAACCGTTGGCGAGCTATCTGCCAAGTCCGATTCTAAGCCTCGTCGTCGAGGGCGCAGCGCGGCGGCAGATACGTCCCGACTTTCCCGCGCCGACGGTGTTGTTCGTGAACGTCGTCGGCTTGCCCGAAGCGATTGACGCGGCGTTGCCCGGCGAAGAACCAATCGTCGTGGCAAGCTTCTCACGCATCTTTGCGCTCATCAACGCCGCCATCGAAGCGCGCGGCGGACTGTTGAAGAAGGTGACGTATCACCTCACGGGCTCGAATTTGCTCATCTACTTCGGCTCGCCCAACGCGCACCACGACGACGCGCAGCGCGCCGCCGCCACCGCGCTGGCCATTCGCCAAATCGTGAGCGCGTACACGCCACCCACCGTCGGCGGTCAGACCATCCAACTGACAAGCCACATCGGTTTAGCGAGCGGGCCTGTCTTCGTCGCAGAGATTGGCGAGCCCCGTGGACGTCGCGAGTTCAACATTCTTGGCGACCCCGTAAACATCGCCGCGCGCTTGATGAGCCGCGCAGACGATAATCAAATTTTGCTGACCGAAGCCGTCGCGCAAACCATCGAAGCGCAATTCGCTTTAGCGTCGTTGGGGCCGATTGTGTTGAAGGGCAAGACGGCGGTGATACCCGTGTATGCGTTGGAGAAGGCGAAGGAATGAAAACGTCAACGGGTAAACGAGGACACACAGCTGCGGATGAGACGCCGTCTTGCCAGAAGGGCTTAGAGCGTGTTTTGAAATTCAGACCCTAAAGGTTTTTCTGGCGCAGCGGGTTCACCAGTGGCGCCGCAAGCCTGCGTGCAATGCTTTTTTTGCTTGCCAGCGAAACCGTTAGGGTCTCGGTCTGATATGTTCAAAACACT